>CAZSYK010000024.1:0-14865 GCA_964610685.1 uncultured Eubacteriales bacterium | reverse complement strand
TGCCACTTACAGTTACGAGTTCAGAAAAGCCTTTGCATCTTATTTTTAAAATGCTAAAGCCACTGTTCTCGTCAAAATACGTTATTCTTTCAACTATTCTTCGCAGTGTTTCCAATTACGATTTACCTCCAGTTATGAAGACATATATTTAAATAATAATTTTTCTTATAACACGTCTGGAACTTGAATTTTATTTAATGTTTTTAAGTGTAAATATAGCTTCAGTCCTAATTATAAAGACTTCAAGCTATATTTTTAGACTTTCAATTATTATGCTATCTTTTATTTTTTTAAGTTCTTGAAACCCGAATTGTAAAATTTTAGGTTGTTGAAGTGTACAGGATCAAAAACTATTCCTTCAATGGCAAAGAAATCAAATCAAATTTAAAATCAAATATTTTTTTAGAAATTTCATGTTTTTTAATAAAACTATTATTAGCGTATATATTGCTTGCGTAAAAGCAAGATATATATTGACTTATTAGTTCAGAAGCTACGTTGTTTTTAAATAATACTTAATTTTTACTTTAAAAAATGGGTTCGAAACTATTATAGTTTTTTAGTAATAAATATAGCGAAAGTCAGTAGGTTTAAGAGAATTTCTCTTTTCCGACTGACCTTTTTTTGTTTTTGTGGATTGCTAAATTAGCAATTTTAGCTGTTATGATTTTCGTGTACTATGTTTTTAGTTGTTCTGTTAGAAAAGATTGTCACCAAGCCGGAAATTATTAAACTTATACTTAATATCCACGAAACTGTGGCAACAGGGAAAGTGCGGGATGAGAGCATAATTATACCAATTATTAAACAAAGTATCCCTCCGAATAGTATAAAACCCCAATTTCCGTCTCCATTTTTTTTAAGATAGGCAGACTTTGGCATTAAAAAAATTCCTTTAATAACTATCCATAAGCTAAATATTATTGCCAAATTTGCTGATAGTGCTGCAGCCCAATAAGAGGAAAATATTAACAAACCAAAAATTATATTTACAATACCAGATAAGATTTCCAAAATATTTTTGTTTTCGAAATTAATATAAGTTAGGATGTCTGCTATACCTTCTGTAAAAATTATAATGCCTAAAATAATGGAAATAGAAACAAAAGTTGCTGCCGGATTAAAAATCACCCAAAGCCCCAAAATTACAAGTAAGGCTCCTACCATTATACGCAAAGATGTTTTCATAATTTTAATTTTCACCTCTTTTGATGTAGCTTTGTAATATCTTTGGGATTTATTATGTGCATATTGAACCGTATTTATACCATACTAATTTTGCATCAAGTGAGTAATAGTAAATTCGATCAATAATATTATGATGAGCTTGTGAAATTGGTCATAATTTGCTTTATGAATATTAATTTTCACAGCTGTTTTACTAATTGCGAGATTAACCTAAGCAAAGCCTAGATGTATATTTGAAATCATTGGAATATTGTAAATTAAATAAGGCAATAATAATTACTACAATAAAAATTGGAGGAATCATTATGGGAATTTTAAACAAAGCCACCGATAAGTATCAAAAATGTATCGATGCCTGCATCAGATGTGCACAGACATGTATGGAATGTATGACAATGTGCCTTAACGAACCGGATGTAAGTGCAAGAAAAAACTGTATTGCTATGTTAAATGAATGCGCTTGTATCTGTAAGGAATCAGCATCATTTATGTCTATGGATGCAAAACATTCAATGGATTTGTGTAAATTGTGTGCGACGATTTGTGACGATTGTGCAAAAGAATGTGATATGTTTGAAGATGATCATTGCCCAAAATGCGCTGAAGAATGCCGCAAATGTGCAGAAGAATGTAATATGATGTCCGCATAAGCAATTTGTGCTCAGCTTAAATGCAATGCATATATTTTAATGCTTTAAATAAGGAAAAGGATATAAAAATCTATGTCAAAAATTATCCCTCATGAAAAAAGTATGGATGACGCTCTTGCTTTATTGCAAGAGGGTTATCTGTATATAAAAAACAGGCTGGATAAGCATAAATCCGATTTGTTTCAAACGCATTTATTAGGGCAGGAAGTAATATGCATAAGCGGGAAAGAGGCAGCGAAGGTGTTTTATGATACGGCGCGCTTTGCACGCAAAAACGCTGCACCTAAGCGAGTACAAAAAACACTTACCGGAGAAAACACCGTACAAGGTATGGACGATGATGCTCACATACACCGTAAATCTCTTTTTATGTTATTAACGACCAAGCAAAATCCAAAAACTTTGGCCGACCTTGCCACAAAGGAATGGGAAGCTGTTATATCTAAATGGGGAACAGCAGAAAAAATTGTACTTTTTGATGAAGCAAAGATTATTTTATGCAAAATAGCCTGTAAATGGGCGGGAGTTCCGTTATTGGAAACTGAAGCAGAGGAACGTGCGGATGATTTTGCCGCAATGGTCGACGCCTTTGGCGCTGTTGGGTTCCGGCATTGGAAGGGAAGAATAGCAAGGCCGAAAACAGAAAAATGGATAAAGAATATCATTGAAAACGTTAGATCAAGCAGGTTTGAAGTTTCTGAAAGTTCAGTGCTTTATGCAATTGCAAATCATAAAGAGTCCGATGGCAACTTGCTTGATGCTCAAACAGCAGCAAAAGAACTGATCAATTTACTTCGCCCAATTGTTGCAATATCAACTTATATTACATTTATGGCACTGGCTCTGTATGAGCACCCTGAGTATAAAGATTTTTTATTAAGTGATGAAGATGCTCCATATATGTTTGTGCAGGAAGTGCGGCGTTTTTATCCTTTCACCCCATTTGTAGGGGCAAAAGTAAAGGAAGATTTTGTTTGGAATAAATGTGAATTTAAGCAGGGAACACTGGTGCTGCTTGATATTTATGGTATAAACCACGATTCACGCATATGGGAAAGCCCTTTTGAATTTCATCCTGAGCGGTTTAAAAATCAGCAATATGACCAGTTTGAATTTGTCCCTCATGGTGGAGGCGATCCTACCAATGGCCACCGCTGTCCGGGAGAAAATATTACTGTAGAAGTAATGAAAGCGACGCTTGATTTTCTTGTTAATAAGATTAATTATAAGGTGCAGGATCAAGATTTAAGTTATAATATGTCGAGAATACCAACGTTTCCTAAAAGTGGTTTTATAATCAATGAAGTTATGCCTAAATAAAACATATTTAAATGAACATGCACATAGTATACGTGTGTTTTTATTGTGATAAGTTTTGGGAGTTATAAAATGACGTATCAACAATTTTGTTGGTACGTCTGACTAGATTACAATAAGATATTATCTTTTAAGATTCAGATTGAATTGTTCAAGTGATTTAAAATTTTACCATCTGCCAAACCTTCCTCTATGCCCGCCGTGCCCGCCGAAGGGATTAAAAAAGAATGGCATAACAAATGGGAATCTTCTGTGATGATCGTGCCTATCGAACAATTCTCTGAGTATTAAAATTCTAGCAATTTCTTTTGCCAGATTATCATCTCGATGAGGATTGCTTTGTCTGACTACTTGCTCAGTTAAATTTTCTAAATCAGCTTGGGTCATGTTGTACATACGATTGTCATCCATTGCATCAATATTATCTTGAACAACTGGGTATATTTTTCTGTAATTTTCTGGGTACATTTTTTCGAGTTTATCAATGTATTCATCAATCATATGATCATCTTGTGGTTTTAAAAATTGATCCATTATATATCACCCTAATAATATTAAATTTTTTAACTATATTTACATAGTATGTTAGATGTATAAATAAGGATATTAAGATAGCCTAAAAACATAATCTTAAATATTGGCTCACCAATTATACTTAAAACCCATAAATTTATAATATAGGTTAGTTTTATTTCAGTTGTGTCTACATTAGTTTAAATACTTTAAATAGGAGATTAATATATGCTTACTCAACAACAATATGTGGTTTTGTCGCTGGAACTACATTTATTTTTTGCAAGAATTATGAAAGAACATAGTTTGTTTTTAGAGATAGGTTTCACACCAAAAAATTCTGATTTTTCGAAAGAAGCATCGCAGCACAAACAGCAGTTTGAAACAGTACTACAAAATGCTGCGCAGCTCGGAAATGGAATTGTAAGTCAAAATACGTTATCTGCAAATGAATTTATTACCGATTATACACTTGGTAGCGAGCAAAAGACACAAAACTTTACTGGTGTACCAATAAATCAAGACATTACTAAGATGGAAGCAACTATGCATAGTGGAAATAATTCTTGGATTCCACCTGATTTAATGCAAGGAGTTAAAAATCTCAATATGAGAGTAATTCCGCTTTTGAATGGACTTATAGGTTTTAAAATAAGAGTCTTAAACAGTGTTCTTTCTTGCCAAATGTTTACTGTAAATTATCCGCTATTAATCGAGCATATTTTACGAGAGGCAAATTTATATAGAGCTCACCTAATGGCTTTAGAAATCAACCGAAATCCAAACGATAACATTAAAGAAACGGAGCTTTTCTGGGATCAAATCATGATGGAGCATGCATTGTTTATTAGAGGATTGCTAGATCCAACAGAAAACGAGTTGATTCAAACCGTAGATTCATTTTCAAAGGATTACGCAAATTTAATTCAGCAAGCTAATCAGGCTAATGATATGATTATTCACAGCGTCACGCAGGACACATTGCAAGAAACCTTAAAATATCGTGATTTTAAAGAAGCGGGCACAAAAGGAATCGCAGAATGCAAAATTCGTTCAATAATTTTACCTCTCTTAGCCGATCACGTTTTGCGCGAAGCCAATCACTATATTAGATTATTAAAACAAATTTAACTGGGAGCAGTGTGCGCCCTTAGAATACAGGTTTCATTATTACCATTCTGCTTAACAATTCAGTGTCATTATAGGATTCATCTGTTCTTATCAACTTTATTGGATTCAGTACACGCAGGAGTGTGCACCTTTTGACGATTACTCAAGGGGTGTGCACATCAAAATTCAACAATTGGGGAAAAGGAGCAGTTTTTTAATTTTTTGACACTTTAAATTTTCCCGAAAATGATAAAAACCGCAGTAATACTGCGGTTCAGCGTTGTATCAAAATTAGGGTTCTGATATGTGTAATCACGTTAATTTTAATACAATTTAATTTTGCCTCAGGGGGTGTGCACTTTTTCACGATTTATCCTTAGCCCGCAATTTGGCTGGGTTTTTATATACTCTCCTTCTTAATTCTTTCGCTAAGCAAAGAATATCTTTTTCTGGAGTTATTATTTTCGATTGCGAATTTAACAGCTTGTTTTTCACCGATTAGAATAATTAACTTTTTAGCTCTTGTAACTGCGGTGTACAAAAGATTTCTTTCAAGCATTATCTTGTGGTGAAAAGAAACAGGGAGGATCACTACCGGAAACTCACCACCCTGGCTTTTGTGTATTGTCATGGCGTAAGCAAGTATCAATTCTTCAAGTTCCAAAATATCGTAATCAATATTTCTATCCTCGAAATTCACTGTAAGCTTTTTATCAAATAAATTTATATCACTTATATACCCGATATCTCCGTTGTAAACATCTTTATCGTAATTGTTTTTAATTTGCATTACTTTATCGTCCAAACGATATTCTACGGTGGCACGTTTTAGCATTCTATCGTTTTTGTTCAAAGCTGATTGCAGAAGAGTATTAAGATTATCCGTCCCTGTTTCGCCCTTTTTCATAGGCGTTAAAACATGAATATCTAAAATTGGATTTAATTTGTATTTTTTCGGCAATCTCTTTGAACATAAATCAGAAATTAAAGTTGCTGTTTGTTTCGGGTCTTTAGATTCTATGAAAAAGAAATCGCTGTTAATATCATTTGATAAATCAATTATTTCTCCGCTATTAATTTTATGAGCGTTTGTAATAATCCTGCTGTTTTGAGCTTGTCTGTAAATTTGGCTGAGCTTAATTACTGGAACTACTCCTGAATCAATGATATCTTTTAAAACATTCCCTGCGCCTACAGACGGAAGCTGATCCTTATCTCCGACGAGTATTACAGCCATTTCATCAGGTACAGCTTTGAGCAAGTTGTACATCAAAATTAGGTCGATCATTGATGCTTCATCGACTATTAAAACATCACCTTTTAGCTGATTGTTTTCGTTTTTGCCAAATCCTTCTTTCGGACTGCTTTCAAGGAGTCTGTGGATAGTTTTTGATGTTATTTCGCACATTTCGGTCATACGCTTGGCCGCACGCCCTGTTGGAGCTGTAAGCAAAACTTTTTTGTTTTCGCTTTTGAAAATATCTATTATCGCTTTGGTGATTGTGGTTTTGCCTGTTCCCGGACCGCCTGTTATTACCGAAAACTTGGATTCCAAAGCTAATTTTATGGCTGAAATTTGAGCTTCATCATACTTAATATCGCTGTTTTTTTGAAGTTTTTTGATTTTGGAATCTATTGATTTAATCTCATTTGTTTTGCAAGAAATTATTTTATTAATCCGTCTTGCAACACCCAGTTCTGAAAAGAAGAATGGGGGAAGGTATATTTTGTCGTCATCTTCTTTTATGAGTTCCTTTATATTTATTAAGTGGTTAAACGTCATAACTATTTTAGCGTCTTCAATATCTAAAATTTCAGATGCATTTTTAACCAGTTCGTCAACAGGCAAGTAGCAGTGACCTTCGTTATTTGCAAACTGATTTAGGATATGAAAAATTCCGGCTCGGCACCTGTTGTATGATTCTTTATCCATTCCAAGTTTCATGGCGATCTGGTCTGAGGTTTTGAAGCCTATCCCGTTTACTTCATCTGCGAGCCTGTACGGATTTTCTCTTACTTTATCTATGCTTCCCGAGCCATAAGTTTTGTAAATCTTGTGCCCTAAAGCCGTGGAAACGTCTTGATCTTGCAGAAATATCATTAAATTTTTTATATCTTTATGTTCTTTCCAAGCTGATATAATTTGTGAAATGCGTTTTTGACCTATATTCGGTACTTCGGTTAGTCTGTGAGGTTCATTTTCAATAACGTTTATTGTTTCCTCGCCAAAGGTTTTAACTATGAGTTTTGCATACTTTGGTCCGACTCCACGAATCAAACCACTTCCCAAATATTTTTCTATCCCATAGATACTCGCGGGAAGTGATTCTTCCCATTTAACAACATTAAACTGTCTTCCAAACTTAGGGTTTATAACCCAATTGCCCTCCAAAGTTAAAACACTGCCCACGCTCACGGATGACATATTACCGCTTATGGTTACAAGTTCAGAATAGCCTTTGCATCTTATTTTCAAAACGCTAAAGCCATTGTTTTCATCGAAGTATGTGATTCTTTCAACTATTCCTCGCAGTGTTTCCAATTATGATTCACATCCATTTACATCAATAATTTTTTTAGTGATTTTTATTATAACACGTCTGGAACTTTAATTTTTATTTGATGTTTTTAAATGTAAATATAGCCTCAGTCCTAAATTACAAAGACTTGAAGCTATATTTTTAAACTTTGTATTATCTAATCGCCTTATTGCAATTGTTCCCCACTCTTTGCCCCAACTTTTTCTAACATTTTTATAATCTCTTTATTATTTTTTCTTTTAGCATAATCTAAAGCGGTTTTACCTTGGGGATCTTTCACGTTAACATCTGCACCTATATCAAGTAAAAATTTAACGGATGGTGCATCCTCAAACATACACTTATACATTAGTGAAGTTGTTCCCGACTTGCTTACCCACTTACTAACATCTACACCATGATTTAACAATACCCTTAATGCCTCGGTATCGTTGTTTTTTTTCGCAATCATTAACGCGGTATCACCATTGCCGCTTTGTACGTTAACATCTACGCCTTTTTCGAGCAGTAATTTTATTACTTCAATCGGAGCTTTTGCATATAAAGCACATGTTAGTGCTGTAGTATCTGAGCCCATTTTTGCGTTAACATCCGCACCGTGTTCAATCAGCAATTTGAATACTTCAAGTGGAGCTCCTTTTACCGCGGCAAACATTAGCGCAGTTTCACCATTATCAAGTTTTGAATTAACATCTACGCCTCTTTCAATTAACAACTTAGATATGCTCAGTTGATCGGCCTCTATCGTGTCCAATAGTGCGTTTACTTTAGGATCGATTTCTTTGCTGTCATACCTTCCGTTGTCAAGCAACATGTTTGTAATGTGTGATCGGCTGGCGCACATCACGTCCATTAACATGGTCCACCCTTTCGTGCCACTGGTGCTATTAATGTCCGCGCCGTGTTCAAGCAGCAGCTTTACCATTTCCAAGTTTGCCTGACTGCACGCCTCGCTTAAAGGCGTGACAGGGCTCCCACTGCTTTTTTCGTTAACGTCTGCACCGTGTTCGAGCAATGATTTTGCAATTTCAATAGGGCAGTCTCTAAACGTCGCAAATATCAATGCAGTTTCGCCGGCAAAGCCTCTATCGTTAACATTCGCACCATTTTCAAGCAACAACTTTACCATTTCCGTGTTTCTCCTAAAGGCTGCTACAGTCAGAGCGGTCCATCCTCCTTTATTTAAATTAACATCAGCGCCTCTTTCGATTAACAATTTCGCTACTTCCAGTTGGTTGCGGCCGGCCGCGCGTATAAGTGCGGTAACATACATATTTTTATCTACCGCGTTAATATCCGCACCATCATTTAAAAGCCTTTCAACCTCATCTACGTTGCCTGCATCAGCCGCAATTACCAGTTTATTCTTTAAATTTCCTTGCTCCCATGCATCCACCGTTGATGGTTTCCACCAATTCGCTATTGATGTAAATGATGTAAACAAACCGGCGGCACTGGCTTTTGTTTCCATAATCGGTCCCATCCCTCCAACAAGCACTAAAGCTGAAATTGCCAAAGCTTTAACTTTATTAAAATCCATTTTTCCTCCAGCAATCATACCCAATTCTTCGTCAC
The DNA here is from genome assembly GCA_964610685.1 of uncultured Eubacteriales bacterium. Lineage (GTDB taxonomy): Bacteria > Bacillota > Clostridia > Oscillospirales > Acutalibacteraceae > UMGS1491. The sequence continues at coordinate 5,972 of CAZSYK010000024.1, read as the reverse complement.
TGAGCAACGAAGTATCGTTTTTGTTATTTTTGGAAATCAATTCTTTCAGTCCTTCTTCAAGTTCCAATTCGGTAATATTGGGGTCGACTTTTTTGCAAAGTTCGTAAAGTTCCTCGAAACTTTGTGCTTTTTTAAATTCAGCCATGAGAGTTGGATCCCCGGAAATTTTTTTAAATAAATTCCCTGTTTTCGTCATAGCAAAAACCTCCTTGTTTGTTAATTAACCACAACTTTATAACCTGTATCTTTTATAAATCTCTCTATCATTTTGTTGGTAGCGTCTCTTGTAGCTGTAAATCTGGGATTCTCTTTTCTGCCACCTTTCATTTTTTCATGCTTAAACTTGCCGCTGTCTTTATCTCTCCATACGTAGTAATCCACATCGTCAAAAGCACTTGTACTTTTTTCACCGGTAATGTAGTCATATGAAGTATGGATCCCCCAGTCTCCCCAAGGCAATACATTCCAATCTAAATGTGCATCTAAATCTTGCTCTGCGTGCAGCGCTTCTCCCAACGCTTTTAATCCATTTAATCTGTCCTTATCTGTACCCTTATTATACGATGCAACAGCTGCGTTATAGCGCTCATCTATCCATTTTTCTGATCCGTGAGCTTTAAAATGCTGTCCCCAATACCAACCGGGCCAATACTTAGTATCTACATTATCGTTTGCTAATGCTATAATTTCTGCATCACTATCACTTATACCGCATTTCATCGCCCAATGATAAGTGCCGTATTTTTCACTAGTATTAATTCCGCTATGAACATCCGTGCCCCACACCCCTGCGGGATCCGCAAATTTAATCGAATTGTTATAGCAATAAGAGAACAAGTTTAAACTACTAAGATTATCGTCCGCATTGATGAAGCGATTGACTTCAGGATCATAATAGCGGGCGTTGAGGTAGTAGAGGTCGAGCTCTAAATCATAGTAATATCCATGTTAGCGCAGGGGGTTTATTAGAGCAATATTGTTTGAATCGGTGATTTCACTGCCGTTTGAATCTAAAACGTGAAGCATTTTACCCCAGGAATCGTAAACATACTGTGCGAGGAGATTTCCTGAAGCATCGGTGATTTCGGCGATGTCGCCTTGCGCGTTTTTAATGTAAAATAACTCAATTTATTCGTAACAGTAAATATCAAAACCGATTTCCGCATTAATGGCTGCGGCAAAAGATATAATTTTTCGTGGTAGCACTACTTCGGGACTGTCTCCGTCTTTCATATGGATTATTACCTCAAAACTTGTTTCAATACTGTAATCTTTACAGATACCTCTGATAATCTCAGTTTTGTTTTCTAGAATGTCTATCAGCTCTTCAAAAAGAACATAGATACCATTGCAATTATAATGTTTTATTCCTAATGCCCACAGCGTGCATGCAAGACCTTGTGGCGGGAAACTATCTTTTGTTCTTGTTTCAGTTGGAATTAAATCAAGTCTTTTTGTAACTTCTTTAAGGTTAAATTCATCACCGGATAAATAGAATATCACTTCAATGCTCGGAACTATACTCATGTATTTTTTACCTTTCTAAACAAATGATTTTTTAAAATAAATAATTATAAATTAAGTTTTAATTGCAACAAAAAATATCGAATTTCATTTTTGAATTAATAGAAGCTGCGAACGCTGAAATTTCAGGCATAAGTGCAATTTCAGGATTATCACCAAGATTCATATAAATTTCTACAGTAATTATGGGTTCTAAGCAGTGTTTTTGACATAAAAATTTAATAATTTCAATTTTGTTTTCAAAAAGATTTACTAATTTCTCTAAAGGTTCAGAAGCGACTGTACAATTGTATTGTTTTATTCCCAATGCCCATAGTGTGTGTGTAAAACCTTGTGATGGAAAAGTATCTTTTGTTCTTGTTTCAGTTGGAATTAAATCAAGTCTTTTTGTAATTTCTTTAAGATCAAATTCATCTCCATACAGACAAAATGATGCCTTTATTCTTGAAAGTGTTTTCATTTATGATTCTCTCCTTTCTCAAACAAATAGTTTTGTTGCAACTTGTGCGCTTCCTTCTATTGCCTGTAAAATGATTTCACCTGTTTTTGTGTTTTTCATCATATTAAATTTGGAGCCTTGGCTAACAAACTCTGCCTTTAAAGCTTCCGCACCTTTATAACCTAACTTTTTGGCTATTTTGTTGGCTTCTTTGTTATTGCTAATCTTTTTTAAATTTGTATCTTTGTCTTTTTTTGGATTTTTATTTTTGTTATTTAGTGGAGTAGCCCGAGTTGAGGTGGAGGTTTTTATTTTGCTTAAATTTGTATTTTTAGCAACATTTCTTGCAGCCATAGCAGCATCTAACTGAGCTTTTATCCTGGCTCGGTTCGCAAGTTCAATTTGATGCTGAGCTCTTATCATTGCTATGGAAGCTGCTGCCAGTGCTACACCGGCAGGATTCCAAGCATTAGCCAGACCTAATCTTAAGCCTCCAGCAGCTAATGCAGCTGGGTTAGATCCTTCATCATCGAACATATTAATAGGATTGTTCAAACAGTAAGTGAGTAAGTTGTAGTTATCATTATCTTCATCAAGTAGGATATCTTCGTCGTCCGCGTTAATGAAGCGGCCGGTTTCAGGATCGTAATACCTTGCGTTGAGGTAGTAGAGGCCGAGTTCGGAGTCGTAGTAATAACCGCGATAAAGAAGAGGATTGATCTTAGCAATGTTGCTCGAATCAGTGATTTCAGTGCCGGTTGCATCAAGCACATGAAGCACCTTGCCCCAGGAATCGTAAACATATTCGGCAACGAGGTTGCCCGAAGCATCGGTGATTCCAACGATGTCGCCTTGAGCATTTTTGAGGTATATATACTGCGTGCCGTTGTAATTGAACCCAACCGTTGTGCCGTTGCCGTCAACTTGCCAGACGAGCACGTTATCGCCTGTTTTTTGTACTAACACTTGAATGCCTGAGGTGATAAACTCAGTCGTGACGCCGTTAACGGTTTTACTCGTACGAATGCCTCCGTCATCGTACTTGTAACTCACATTATAGCTCTGATTTGATGCTTTCTCAAGTCGCCTGCCGTGCGACCATTCAAACTGCATTCTGCCTTTGTATGCAAGCGGATTTCCGATAGCATCGTAGATGATTTCATCGTTGCCGTATGAGGTCAGTTTATCTTTCCAGTTGTAGTCCGAATAGCCATATATAATGGTGTTTTTGGGAGTTAAAACAGATAAATCCGCATCCGTTGTGTACGCGTAGATTTTTTTGATTTGAATGTTTAAAAAATCACAAAGTCATTTAGGACAATGTGATTTTTTGGTTTTTTAATAAGTTCTGAACGTTGCTAGTCGAAGATAAAAATTTAATACTATTTTAGTTTGTTGAAAATTCCTGAGATTTGCCGTCAGGAGATATTATTTTTTTTAAATTTCCTTTTTCGTCATATTGAAAAGTATATCCTAACGCTGAAAGCGAAGTTCCAACCACTGTACAGTCTTTAAGTTTATCCTCTAAAACAGGGTCATCTTGCAGATACCAAGTAAATTTGCCATCTGGCAATTTTAAAATTTTTGCAACAGCTGTTGCAATTTTGTTATTCTCAGAGATGGTACCTCCACCTGAAATTTTAAAAAGTTCATCTTCTGTCAAAGATTCAAATTGTTTCATTTTTAACACTTCCTTTTTTATTTTAGCAATGCATCCGCAGGGAGTAAATATTTACTTCTATTATTTATTATGCCAGACGGCTAACACTTTACCGTCAGATTCTTGAATTAAAATATTAGAAATACCACCAAGACAATTTTTAGTAGTGCTTCTTATCGCTCCTGGAATTGGTGTGTTTACCATAATAATTTTTTATTATTCTATGGATGATCTCTTGTCTCTTTATATTCATCCATTATGAACTCTGTATAATTAGTCGCTTGTCTTTCTTGCCCAATTTCTGTTAGTTTTATGTCATTTATCCATTGGAAATAGTGAGTTAGTTCATGAGCAATTGTAGATAAAATAGTAGCTAATGCACTGTCTTTAGTCATTCTTTTTAACAAAGTTTGATAGTCACCTGTTGCAATTCTGATGTATGGTTCTACATCTCTATTATATGGCTCAAAAAATGTCCCATAAACTGCGTCACCATCACAAGCTCTAATTTTCTTAGAAGCTTTTAAATAAATGGGAACTCGAATTGGAAAGTAATATTCACTTCTTAACCAATGGCAAAATTCTTTACATGCACGACGCACCTCGGGGTCTACTTCTTTATCAAATTTTAAACGTAAGCCTTTTCTGGTATCTAAATTGTCTGGATAGTATTTTTCCCATTTTGTAATTGTCCAAATATGCATATAACTAACCTTTCTAAACTTAACAATTAATATTTGCGATGGTTTCTGCCAGGTGTATGTTTTTTTGGTTGTGACGGACGTCTTTTATTAGAACGACTTCTCCAATCATTGTCTCTTCGTGATTTGTTTTTATTTTCACGACCTTGATTTTTTTGGCCAGGTCTAGCATAAGGATCAGGATTTGCAACTTTTGCCAGGGAAACAGCAGCCCAATTCCAAGTTTCTATCGCTTTGTCGCCTACCCATTTTGCAGCATTAGATATCGCTTTTACGGTGATTTCAATTCCGTTTTGAAAAGCTTTGGCTCCTTCTTCTTGAGCCTTTTTACCTTCCGGAGAGTTTAACCATGCATAATATGCGGTAAGTGTCATTGTGGCAGTAGCACCAGCTGCATAAACTATTAGTACATCATCAGCCACAGCGATTTCTCCGCTTGGATCTAAATAATTTATAGGATTGTTATAGCAATATGCGAAAAGGTTATAAGCATTATTATCTTTATCAAGTAAGAAGTCTTCATCATCCGCATTGATAAAGCGACCGATTTCAGGATCGTAGTAACGGGCGTTGAGGTAGTAGAGGCCGAGTTCGGAGTCGTAGTAGTATCCACGGTAACGAAGAGGATTGATCTTAGCAATGTTGCTTGAATCTGTGATTTCAGTGCCGCTTGCGTCCTTTACACTCAGCATCTTTCCCCAGGAATCATACACATATTCTGCGACTACATTGCCCGAAGCATCTGTGATTCCGGCGATATCGCCCTGTGCACTTTTGAGGTAAAAATATTCTGTACCGTTGTAATTGAATCCTACAGTTTCACCGTTCCCGTCAACTTGCCAAACAAGTATGTTATTGCCTGTTTTTTGCGCTAATATTTGAATGCCAGAGGTGATAAATTCAGTCGTTACGCCGTTAACGGTTTTACTCGTACGAATGCCTCCGTCATCGTACTTGTAACTCACATTATAGCTCTGATTTGATGCTTTCTCAAGTCGCCTGCCGTGCGACCATTCAAACTGCATGCCACCTCTGTATACAAGCGGATTCCCGATGGCATCGTAGATGATTTCATGCGTGGTTTGGCCATCGTTGTAAGACGTTAGCTTATCTTTCCAATTTGAATCCGAATAGCCGTATGTAATTGTATTTTCGAAAGAATTAGGATTTAAAGTGTCAACGGTTGTGTACGCTTAGATTTTTTTGTTTTGAATGTTTCCGCCGAGGTCGTATAAATATGTGATTGTTTTATTTAAATTAGTGTTATTTTCTCTGATCAATTGATTCAAACTGTCGTATTCGTAGTGAACAATCAGATTGTTATTAATATCCTGGATATCCGTGATGTTACCGACATCATCGTATACGTAGTTGAACTTTTGGCCAAGGCTCGTCCAGTTTCCTGAATCTTTCTTCATAAATTCAACCGAACTTACGAGTCCCGTGGTTCCGGTTGTGCCCACGTCAAGATACGAAAGGTTATGCTTGGCGCCCGCAGTTTGGCCATTATTAAGAGTTTCGGTTGAACTGATCCTGCTTAGCGCATCGTAATTGTATTTGCTCCAAATCGAAGTGCTTCCTGTTGTGATTTTTGAGTTTGTGAGAATATTTCCCGCGCCGAAAGTGTTTTCGACGGTTTGAGTAATTC
>CAZSYK010000023.1:1491-15976 GCA_964610685.1 uncultured Eubacteriales bacterium | reverse complement strand
CCCCATGAGCCGCAAGATCCCCGAGGTCGAGCGCGTCGCGCTCGACGCGCTGAAGGCGGGTTACTCGGCGGCAGAGGTCGCCGAGCTCGCGGGGCGGTCGCTGTCATGGGTCAAGCGCGTCGACGCGGACAACCGCGTCGCGACCATGAGGCGAAAGGGTATCGGGCGCCCGCGAAAGCCGGCGCCGCCCGACGACGCCGACGACGCCGCGGCCGATCCGCCCGCGCCACCCGAGGACGGATCGGCGCTCGGCACCCTGCGCGCCGTGGTCGCCACGTTGCGCGAGGCGCTCGCCGACGCGCAACGCAACGGCGACGTCCGGAGCGCGCAGCACACGGCTCGCACGTTGTCCACGGCGCTCCCGAACCTTGCGAGGCTCGAGCGTACCGCGCAGGACGACAGCGACACGATCCGAATCTCGCGCGCCGAGCTCACCGCCGCGCGGGCGCGGTACCGCGAGCGCGTCGCGGCCGTCGTCGCGCGGCCGTTGACCTGCGCGCGGTGCGGCGCGGCGCTCCGCGCCGAGCTCGCAGGGGTTGAGCTACAGTCCGAGCCGCCCGCGGCGCCCGACCCGCCGAAGCCGTGACGCGAGCTCGGCCGCGGCGTGTGCGGCGCCCGCGGCGTCGGGCGGGGGGCGCTTGTCCGCGCCGAGCGACGCCAGTTCTGTGATAGCCTGCGACAGCGCGTCAAGGCGGTTCGGGCTTCGGCGGGTGCCCGGTTCCCATGTCGTCATTTCGAGCTCAAGCGCGGGCCAGAGTCCGACGTGGTGCACCCGCCCTTGGCTGTAGAGCACCGACGGCGCGGCGGCGCGCGAGTCTTTCGCGCTGACTGCGAGGACCTCGCGCACGAAGACCGTGCCGGGGTACCGGCGGGGGAACGGAACGTCCGTCGGCAGTAGCTCGACGCGCAGGCCGCGCGTCGCGGCGCGCGCGCGGAGGACCGCGGTTAGCGTGTCGCCCCCGCGGTTGCGCTCGATGATCGCCCCCGCGGCGACGCGCTGGCACCATCCGAGCGTGACGTCCGCCCATTGCTCGGGCGTGTGGCGGGCGCTTGAATCCTCGAGCACGAACAGGTCGCCGTCGCGCGCGCGGCCGGCGACGACGATTCCGGTTTCGTCGTTTTCGTCGCGCACGCTGATCGCGGGGTCGAGCGACACGAGGACGATATCAAGGTCCGGCATGGTCGCGACGCGGTGGTCGTCGATCCAACACTGTTGCCACAACGCGCCCGCGGCTTCGCTGAACACGAGGCCGAGGATCTCCTCCTCGTATTGTCGGGTCCCTATGCCGTACTTGCGTACTTCGTCGCGCAGATATTGATCCGTAAGTAGGGGATTGTCGAACATCGTACCACGGATCAACCGGTGCGCCGCCGGGTCGCTGTCGTGCGCCGCGAGGCGCGCCAGGATGACGTCGTTTTTTCCGCGCGACGTGGTATCCCAGAAAAACTGGGGCCGCGCGCCGACGCGCGTTGCGGTCGTGATATTGTGGTGCGCCTCGACGCGCGTATTAGGCGGCCAGTCCACGAGCTCGGTCAACCAAGCGAGCTCGAAGTTCCCGGACCGCGTGCGACCCGGGGCCTCGGGCGTGAAGGCCAGCGCGCGCACGCCGTTCGGCCACCGCACGCCGTCGTAGTACGGCTCGGCGCGCAGCCACGGGGGCGACGTCTCGATTAGCGCCTTGACCTGCACGTCGCGCACGCGCTCGACCGTCGGCGCCATGAGGGCGATCCCGTCGTTTTGCGCGTTCGGCGCGGTGAGCTCGCCGGCCTCGACGCGGCGGTTAATCTCTGCTGCGATGCCCAGTGTCTTGCCGAACCCGCGGCCCGACACGAAGCCATAGCTTCGCCAGCCGCCGGGTGGGATGCGTTGTTCGGGGCGGAGCCAAAGCTCCAGGTCATGCACGGCGGCGACAAGCTCGGCGTCGTCGAGCGTGAGCACGAGGCCCGGCTCGGCGTAGGCCGCGGCGACCGCGGGGGCGATGCGTTGGATCATGCGGCGGGCACCGTGGCGGCCGCCCGGGTTTCTAGGTCTGCGATCATGAGGTCGTCGCGATAGTCGCCGAGCGGCGGCAGGCCTTGCGACTCGCGCGCCTCGCGCACCCGCACGACCCGGGCGACGTCGGTTGGCGCCAGCTGCAGGGAGGAGGTTTGCGCGGCGACGTCAGCGAGCCGCGGCGCGGGTTCGACGCCGAGCTCGGCGGCGAGCGCGTCGACGACGGCTTGGTCGATTGCGAGCTTTTGATCGCGCATCTCGGCGAGCGTGGCGTGCAGGCGCTCGCGTGCGGTGCGGCGCTCGGCGTGCTTGGCGTCCGAGTCCGGGTCCGGGATCTGGTAGGTCCATCGCGGCGCGTAGCGCGATGACCCGTAGTTGATCGCGCACCACGGGTCGAATAGACCGCTATTCAAGCCTTGCGCGATTGCTTCGCAGTCGCCTTGAACGATCGTTGTCGCGACGCCGAACAAGGCGGCGATATCGACGCCCGGCGCGCCGCCGACGCTTCCAAGCGCGGCGTCGGTGCCCGTGTAGATTCGGGCCGCGGCCTTCTCGCGGTTGCTCAACAGCTCGGAGAAGACTTGCCACGCGCTCGACCCGCTGGTGACCCAGTTTGCCTTTGCGCCCGCGGGTAGCACGCCGGCGGCCTGGTCGCCGCTTACGATCCCGACGAGCACTTCGAGCATAGCGTCGGCCTGCGGTGAGATACCGCCGTCGGCGTCGCGTAGGGCGAGGCCCTCGGGCAGCTCGCCTAGAATCTTGGCGAGCCCGTGCGCGCGGGTCGTCGCGTTCCAGTCTGCGAGGCCTTCGGCGTGCGCCGCCCAGCACAGCGCGGCGGGCAGGATGCACGCGCTTCGGATCCATGGGCGGTCGGCGCCGCGGCGGAATATGATCCATTCGCCGTCGCCGTGTACGATATCGACGGCCACTCCGGCTCGGACGCGCGTGGTTAGGACGTCGCGTGTAGCGTCGAGCTTCACAAACTCGAGGGGCCATTCGGTCAGCCGAAACGAGACGCGGGTTCCGTCGGGCGACGTCTCGCGCTCGATGTGCCCGATCGCGATCCCGTGGTCGGCCAGCGTGGCATTGATGCCGGCGAGCACGCCGCGCGAGACGTGTACGTCGAGCATGGCTCGCGCGGCGACCGCCGCGCCTTGCGCGCCGCTCGCGGGCGTGAGTCGCGACGCGATGGCGTACTGGGGGGCGACGCGGTTCTGCCGCGCGACGAACAAGGCGTCGTCCGTCGCGATGGCTTCGGCGAGCCGGACGGGTTGCGCAAAGTCGCCGAGCATCTGCGCGTCGCGCGCGGCGCGGATTGATTCGACTGTCCAGGACTGGACGGGCCGCTGCCGCGTCGGGCGGGTCGCGGGCGCGGGGCGCCCCCGAAACTCGTCGGCGGTTCGCACCTTGGGCGCGATCCTGGACAGCCGTTGTAGGCTGCGCGCATCCAGAGTATCGCCGCGGATTGCGCGGTGGAGTGTGCTCGGGTGCACAGCGGCCGCGCGCGCCGTGGCGCGCAAACCGGCCTGTTTTACCTGCGCCGCGAGCGCGGCGCGGTTGTCGGTGGACAGCTGTTCGCGAGGCATAGAAAAGGGATTATAACACGGACCTTGCGCTTAAAAAAGTCGCCTGTCACGATCGGGGCGTGAGGCATCTTCGGCGGCGGGCGTTGTCGGTGACCCTTGACGTGGGGGTCGAGGGCGAGCTGCCGACCGCGTTTCGTCTCTTCCGCGCGGGGCCGAACGAAACGACCAAGGGGACGTTCCTGTTCGACGACGAGGCCGCGCGGGCGGTGCTCGCCGCGTTCGACCGCGACGGGGTGGACCTGCCGATCGACTTGGCGCATGACTCACTGAGCGAGGCCGCGCGGGCCGCGCGCGACGACGCCGACGACGCCCGCGGGTGGTTCCGCCTCGACGTGCGCGACGGCGAGCTTTGGGCCGTCGGCGTGACTTGGACCGAGGACGGCGTCCGGCGGTTGCGCGCCAGGACGCAACGCTACATCTCCCCCGCGTTCGCGACTGCGAAGGCGGACGGCGGCGCGGAGCGCGTCGTCAAAGTCGTCAACTGCGCGCTGGTGTCGATGCCGGCGACGCTGGACGCGGTGCCGTTGGTGGCGTCGCGCACGGAGGCAGGCATGGATCCGAAGTTGATCAAGGATGCGCTCGACGCGCTCGAAGCGGGCGACAGTACCAAGGCGCTCGAGATTCTCAAGTCGCTGATCGCTAGCGCCGCCGGGGCGCCCGTCGAGGAGACGACGGCGCCGGCGGACCCGACCATGGAGAGCGCCGACCCCCCGCCCGCGCCTGCGCTCGCGCGTCGCGACCCGGCGACCGAGGCCGAGCTCGTGAGGCTCCGGACCAGCGTTGCCACGCTCGAAGCGGAGCGCGTTGCGCGCGAGCTCGACGACCGCCGCGACCTGGTCGCGCGCCTGGTCGTGCTCGGGGCCGAGACGCCCGCGACCGCGTGGGCTGGTGACGCCGCCGAGCGTCAGCCGTGCGATCGGCTCGCCGGTGAGCCGCTCGTGACGCTGCGCGCTCGCGTCGAGGCGCTGACTGCTGCACGGCCCGCCGACGCGCGGCGGGCGCCCCCGGCGCGCGGTGACGCGGTCGTGACCCTGAGTGATGTCGAGCGGCGGGTCTATGACCGGCTGCCGAGCGACGCGGCGCGGAGCGAATACCTGGCGCGGCGGACCGCGCGAAAGGCTGGCTGATCATGACGACCACCGTTGGACTCCTCACCCCGAGCGCCGGCCTGTTCCCCGCCAAGGGGACGTATCCGATGCCGGCCAACACGCTGATCCTGAAGGGCACGATCGTCCAGGTCAACGCCGCCAACCGCGGCATCCCGGGCGCCGACGCGCAGGCCTTCCCCGCGGTCGGCGTCGCGTCGCAGACATACGACAACCGCACCGGTGCGATCTCCGGCGGCGGGAACGATGATCTTGACTGCGAGGTCGAGGCTGGTGTGTTCGGCTTCGCCGCCGAGACGGGGCACGAGCCGGACGTCGGCGCTACGGTTTTCGTGTCGGCGAACGATGAGATCAGCGCCGACAGCGATACGGGCGCGCGCGGCATCGCCGGGCGGTGCGTCGAGATTCGGGACTCGCTCTATTGGATCTACATGGGCCCCCACGTCGGCCCGGCGATCGTCGAGGCCGCCACGGTGGCGGCAGACCTCGACACGGCCGAGGCGGATATCGACGCGCTCGAGGGCGAGGTCGACGGCTTGCAGACCGACGAGGCCATGGGGCGGATCGACGTTCCCCTCACCTCGTTCGCGGTCGTGAGCACCGGGCTGCCGCTCGCAACGGCGTTCAACGACGGCGTGGCCGACGGGCTGCAGTGGTCCGAAGGGTTGCTCTACCGGTTCAACCCGGCGAGCACCGCGGCGATCGGCGCGAGCGTGCCGCTGCCGGCCGAGCTCGACGGGACCGAGGCCGTCACGATCCGCATCCTAGCCTCGCGCGTCGGCGCGGGTGATGCGGCCACGGCTTGCTTCACGGTCGCCGCGTACTTCGCGGTCGACGGTGCTGCGCCGGCGGCGGACGACGATTGCGGCGGCGACACCGGGCTTGTGGCGGCGGCGACGACGCTGCTCGACACCGTGACCTGCACGATCGCCGCAGCGGACGTGCCCGACGCGGGCCCCGCGCTGCTATCCTTCTCGATCGTTCCCAAGGCGGGCTCGCTGCCCGCCGACGACCTGCTGATCCATGCGGTCACGGTCGAGTTCGCGAAGTCTCTCACTGCGTGACCGTAGGAGATCCGACCCATGCCCTACCCGTTCAATCAGGTTTCCGGCGACGCGCAGCTGGCGCTGCAAGAGTTTTCCGCGGAGCTCGACGGCGCGCTCGCGTCGGCGGACGCCGCGCCGTGGGCGCACAGCTACGGGCTCAAGCACGTCGGCAAGTGGCGGACGCTCTACCCGATCCCGATCGACGCCATCGGCTACGTCGAGCGCAAGGGGGACGACAAGTACAGCACGCTCGGCGAGCGGGCGTGCACCTTCATGCCGCGCGAGTTCTTCGCCGGCGTGGAGGCCAAGGTGGCCGTCGTCGAGGCCCCGGACTTCGTTGGGTGGGTCGGCGCGCCGGCGCGGATCGCGCAGGCTACGGTCCGCTACCCGAACAAGGTCGTCGCGGCCATGCTCGAAGCGAACGACAACCTGTCGTTCTACCGCGACGAGCAGCTCCGCACCGACCTCGCCCTCACGCTGTTCAACAACGCGCACCCGGTCAACCTGTTCAAGTCGCTCGGCACATTCGACAACGACCACACCGCGACGGCGATTAACGCCGCGATGATGAAGGCCGCGTTCATCCGGTTCGCTACGCGCAAGGCGTCGAACGGCGAGAACATGGGCCTCACCCCGACCGACCTGCTCGTGCCCGCCGCGCTCGCGCAGGAGGCCAAGGACTTCCTCGAGAGCGACAACCTGCTCACGGTGTTCACGCAGAATGCGAACGCGGCGACCGCATCGGGTGGCACCACGAATCGTTGGAAGAACATCGTCAACCTGGTCGTCGTTCCGGAGTTCACGTCGGACTCCTACGTGTACCTGATCGATCGCAACGGGCCCCCGCCCTACATCGTTCAGAGCGCCGAGACGCCGGAGGAGATCCTGTTCGATAAGCAGAGTGAGTTCTGCAAGACGACCGGCAAGGTCAAGATCGGTTACTCGCTGATCGCTGGCGCTGCCGGGTGCTTGCCGCACGCCATCGAGCGGATCGAAATCACCGGGTAACACGCGCCCGCGTCCCGCCCCCGCCCCGCACCCCGAAAGGGGCCGGGGCTTTGGGGGTGTGAGCTACTGCGCCGCCGCTGATCTGTATTCCTACGGGATGCCGCGGGGCTCGCTCATGACCGAGGGCCGCCTCGTCGGCGGGGTGTCGGCGGCGCTGAACGCGATCGAGCTCGACGGGCACGGGCTTGCGCTGGATGATGCCTGCTCGTTCCGCGCCGAGGCCGGCGGGTCGCTGCCGTCGCCGCTGGCCGAGGGGGCGACTTACTACGCGATTCCGCTCGACGACAACCGCTTCTCGGTCGCCGCGGCGGCCGGCGGCGCGGCGATTGACCTGACGACCGCGGGCGCTCGCGCCGTGGTGATCGTGCCCGCGCCGGTGGCCAAGGCTATCGCGTGGGCCTCGCGGTTGATCGATGACATGCTCCCGGCTCACGTTGTCCCGCTCGCCGAGCCCTACCCGGAGATCATCCGGATGACTTGCGCCGAGCTCGCGGCCGCGAAGTTGCTCGCGCTCGCCGGCAGCGAGAGCCGGACGATCAGCGAGATCGCTGACGCGGCGCGGAAGCGGCTCGATCGGTGGGGCAAGGGCGTGCCCATCCGGGGCGACAACGCGCCGGCGGCGGCGGGGCTTGCCGCGGGCGCCGCCGTGGGAACGGCGACCGACACGCGCGGGTGGCGCCGGTTCGGGGGGATTGCGTGATGGCCGGGCTCCGACACATCGGCGGCCCGACGATCCAGCGGTTGCAGGATATCACCCGCGGGCTGCCGGTGATGGTCGCCACGACGGTTGCTCGGCGCGGTGCGCCGGTTATCACGGCGCTGGCCAAGCAGAGTTTCGCCGCTGGGCGTACCGCTTACGGTGACGTGCGGCGGCTCGGCCTGTACGGCCCTTTGTCGCTGGTGCAGTCTGGTGCGGTCCGGGACGGTCTGCTGTTCGAGGCGCTTGGCACCATGATCCGATGTAAGTTTCCGACGGCTTACACGAAGTACCTCGTCGGCAAATATTGGATCCTGCCGAGCGTGCACAGCTTGCCCGCGCCGTGGTTGCGCGCGCTGCATGATATTGTGCGGCAGGAACGCGCGCGAGCGGCGCGAGCGGAGGTTGCTGCCCTTCCGGCGGTGCGGAGGGCCGCGTGATCTACACCATGGCGCAGGACGTGGCGGCGACGCTCGCGGCGCGCGGATTCCCGCTGTCGGTCCACTACGGACCCGAGCGGGTGACGCCGTCCGACGTGTCGGCGCACTCGGGCCGGGTGGTGATCGCCCGCGACCGCACACGGGGGGACGACGTGCGCGCCACCATCGGCGCGCGGGGGAGCGAACCGAGGGGCCCGCGGGTGCGGGCGCTTGGTTGCGAGGCGACCGTGTACGGCCGTTCCCCGCTCGCCGGCGCGCGCGCCAACGAACATGAGGCCGTCTGCGACCAGACGGTCGACGCGCTGATCGTTGCGTTGTGCGATTGGGCCACGGCGGAGCGGGCCTTCGTCGAGTTTGGCGCGGGTCGGTTCCTGCGCGATGACGAGGTCAACGGGGCCGAGCGCAACGCGGGCGCGGTGTATCGGCTGGAGTTTTCGATCGGGCGCGGCGTCACCGCGCGCGCTTACGACGGCGCGCTCCGCTCGACCGCGACGCTCGACGGAGTGACAACCGCGGCCCGTGCCAAGGTGCAGGGCGCCACCTATGAGGACGTGCCGCTCGAGGGCGGCGGAGGAGACTGATCCATGGCAACCCTTCCCAGTGCACGATCGACCGTCGAGGATACCGCGACCGCGGTTGCCCAGGGGACCGACACGGTTTGTATCTGGGCGCCCGTGCCCACGAACGCCGACGCGACCCCGCGTGTGTACGGCAGCGCCGCGGCAATCTACGCGCAGCACGGCTATTGCGAGGGCGTCGAGTACGCGGCCCTGCACGCCGACCGGGCGCGGAAGCCAATCATGTTTGTTGGGCTGCCCATCGCGGTTCCCGGCGCGATCAGCCGGTTGGACACGACCGGCGACAGCGGGGCCACCGGTGTCAACGTGGTCGCCGCGGGCACGGGCGTGCTGGCCGAGCATGACGGAGAGCTGACGGTCGTGACGGGCGGTGTCATCGGCAGCGCGCAGATCATCCTGCTCCTGTCGCTCGACGGTGGCCGCACGACCCGGCGCGTGCGACTCGGCACCGCGACGAGCTACGCGCTCCCGCTGGCCGGCGCGACGGTGTCGTTCGGGTCCGGCACGCTGGTCGCGGGCGACGTGATCGCGACCTGGCACGGTTCGGCGCCGCGGAGCGACGCAGCGGGGTGGGCCGCGGCGCGCGCCGCCATGGCGGCGCAGCAGCGGCAGTGCCGCTCGATCGTGCTGGTCGGCGACCTCGCGGACTCGACCGAGGCCGCGGCTTACGTCGCGCAGCTGAACGCTTACGCGACGGCCAACGAGCGGTTCGTCCTCGGCCGCGCGAGCGTCCCGGACCGTGACCCGCTCGCGGCGATGGGGACGACCACCTACCGCATGACCGGCACGCCGACGATCACTTTCGCCGAGGTCGGCGAGGCGGGCGACACGATCACTCGCGGCGACGCGGGCTCGTTCATCGCGGACGGGTTCCAGCCCGGCGACCTGATCGTCGTCACCGGCAGCACCGACAACAACTTCGAGGCGGCCGCCGCCCTGGCGAATGTGGCAGCCTCGGCACTCACCCTCGACACCGACGACCTCGTCGCCGAGGGCCCGGTGTCCGGCGTGACGATCGTGGGGCACGAGGCGCTAACGTTCGCTGCCGCGGCTGACACCGTCACGCGGTCCCGCGGGTCTTGGGTGGCCGACGGCTTCCGGCAGGGCGACAGTGTAACGATCGTCGGAACCGAGAGCAACGACGGCACCTACACGGCAGCGGCCGTGTCGGCCGCCGTGCTCGACCTCGGCGACGGGCTCGCCGATGAGGTCATCCGGGCCGGTGAGTGCACCATCACGGCGGGGCAGACCAAGGCGGCTTGGATGGCCGCGAGCGACGCGGCCTTCGCGGCCATCGACGGCGAGTGGCGGGTCGACCTCGCCGCTGGCCGCGGGCGTTGCGCGAGTCCCTTCTCGTCGTGGTCGCGTCGGGTGTCCCCGGCGTGGGTCGCCTCCTGCCGGGAGTACCAGCACGACCTCCACATCGCGACGTGGCGCAAGAGCGACGGCCCGCTCGGCGTGGACCTGGCCGACACCGACGGTAACCTCGTCGAATGGGACGACCGGGTCGATGGCGGCGCCGGCAGCGCCGCGCGGTTCACCACGTTCCGAAGCTGGGCGAACGGCCCCGTTGGCGCCTTCATCGCGCAGTCGCTCACCCGCGCCGATGATGCATCGCTGCTCTCGCAGTCGCACAACGTCGCGGTCGTCAACGTGGCGCTGCAGGTCGTGCAGGCCGCGACCGAGAACGTCATCGGCCGTAGCCTCGTACTGAACGCCGACGGCACCGCGACGCGCGAGGCGCTTAACACGATCGAAACCGAGGTCAACGCGGCGATCGAGCTGGCGTTGCTCACCGACCGCGGCGAAGGCCCGCGCGCTTCGCAGGCCGTGTGGACCGCGAGCGAGGACGACGTGCTGAACGTGGCAGAGGCGCTCTTGACGGGCGTGCTCACCCTCAACCTGAACGGAACGATCCATAGCGTGGACACGCGGGTTCGCGTGATCTCGGGAGGTCAGTGATCATGGCCAATAACGCATACCCGGTCTACAACGGGATCGCCCCCTCCTGGTCGGACGTGAGCGTCCGGCTGTCGGGCACCGACGTCCCCCTGCTCGAGGCGCGGGACATCGTCGGCCTCGACGACAGCTCGACCGTCGAGGTCGGCGAGACGGTCGCCGGCGGTCGTGTGATCAAGACTACCACGGGCAAGGGGAAGAACGAAGGGTCGCTCAAGCTCTACCGCGAGGGGCACAACCGGCTCCTGCGCGGGCTGATCGCGAACGCGCCCGTTCGCGGCAACCAAAAGATCCTGTCGATGGTGCACTTCGACGTCGAGATCCAGTATACGCCCCAGGGCTCGACCGAGACGTACCTCAAGCGCTGGAAGGGCTGCCGCGTGATCGGCGACGCCGAGTCCGGCGCCGAGGGTACCGACGCAACCCAAGTCGAGGTTACCGTTCACGTCAAAGAGATCGCGCGCGTCATCGACGGCGTGGAGGTCGTGCTGCTATGACCGACACCCTGCAGCAGATCCAGGAGCGGCGCGCCGCCCGCAAGGCGGCGCTTGCCGAGCTCGAGCTCGAGCAACGCGCCATCGACCTCGCGGCCATCGACGCGCTCGAGCAAGAGCACGGCGACGGGAACATCGCGATCCGGGAGGTCACCTACTCCGAAGGCCTGCCGGTGCTCGCCGCGGTGCGGTGCCCTACCGGCGTCGAGATGAAGCGCTACAAGGATCGGCTGCGCGAGGGCGCCAAGCCCGATGGCATCCGGGCCGCGGAGGAAGTGGCGTCCTCGTGCATCGTGTACCCCACGGGCGACGAGCGAGCGAAGCTGCTCGCGGCCCGCCCCGCACTGCTCACCGAGCTCGGCAACGCAGCAACGTCGCTCGCGTCCGGGAGGGCCACCGAGGAGGGAAAAGGGTAGCCGAGGCCGCGCGCGCTATGCGCGCCGACCCCGGGCGGTATGCGGCGGGGCTGCTCGCCTGGCGGCCCCCCGCGGAGGATTCGACCGAAGCGCGCGCCGCCGCGCTCCGGGTTGCGTATGTGCTATCCTTGGTAGAGGGATATCTAAGCCGTGGCTGACGCTGCACAATACGCGATCGACGTCGCCGCCCGCATGACGGGGACAGAAACGTTCGCCCAGCTGGACGAGCTCACGGCGTCGCTGTCGCATTCGGGCAAGGGCGCGGAGCATTTCAGCGCCGCCATGCAGACGATCTCCAACGACCTGCGCGCCGCGGGCGCCGCGAGCCAAGCCGCGAACGCGGCGCTCGCCGACGGACAAGCGAAGTACCGCGACCTCGAGGGCGCGCTGTCGCGCGCGGTGCGTGCGGCTGAGCAGGCACCGGTCAAGCTCGCGGCCGCGCAACGGACGCTCGAAGCGGCGCAAAACGCGTTGACTGTGGCGCAGTCCAGCGGCGCTGGGGAGGAGCAGATACGCGGGTACGAGCTCGCGCTGAAGCGCGCCGCGGCCGCCGTGGCGCGGTTGTCCGATGCGGCCTCGACGGCCAAGCTGGCGGCGAATGTCGAACAAGCGCAGGCCGCGGTCGACGAATACGCGGTGACGCTGCACGGGCTCGAGCAGGCCGCGGCATCGGCGGCCAAGCGGGAGGAGCAGCTCTCGGCCTCGCTCGGCAACGTGCGGACGATGGCGTCCCACGTGGACAAGCGGCTCGGCCAGGCGAGCGAGGGCCTCGCCAAAATACAAGCCGGGCTCTCCGCCAGCGGCACGAGCGCGGGGCGTCTCGGCTCGCGGCTGATCGCCCCGGTCAAGGGCTTCGCCGACCTGTCGCAGGTCATCGGCACCGGCAACGCGGCGATGCTCCTCGCTGCCTCGGCGGCCGCGGCGGCCGCGCTCGCGGTTGTCGCGCTCGGCGCCGCGGCGGTCGTCGGCGTTGCGGCGATAGCGAAGTGGGCGATCGGCCTCGCCAGCGCGCGCCGGGACGCGGGGCTCCTCGCGGCCGCTGCCGACGCAGCGGACCCGTCGCTCGCCGCCCTGCGCGGTACGATCGGCGGGCTCGAGCGGACGACGATGGTATCGGGCGCGTCGCTGCAAGGCCTCGCCAAGTCGCTCAGCGAGGCCGGGGTGTCGGCGTCCGAGCTGCCCGCGGCGCTCCGGGCGGCAGCGCTCGCCGAGTCCGCGCTCGGCCAGGGCGGGGCGGCGCAGTACGTCGAGCAGATCAAGGCGGGAAAGCTCGCCGTCAAGGATTTCGCCCGCGACGCGCAACGGAACTTCGGCGGCATCGTCGCCAAGCAGATGACGTCCACCGCGGGGCTAGCGCGGCAGCTGCAGGCGAACGTCGGCGACATATTCGGCGGGCTCAACATCGAGCCCGTGCTCAACGGCCTGCAAACCCTGGTCAACTTGCTTGACCAGAACTCCGCCACCGGGCGCGCGGTGAAGACCGTCTTTGCGTCGGTGTTCCAGCCGCTGATCAACCAGGCCCAGCTTGCGGCCTGGGCCGTCGAAGCGTTCGCGCTCGGCATCGGGATCGGCGTGCTCAAGGCCTATATCGCGGTCCGGCCGACGATCGCCAAGATTGCCGCGCTGTTCGATATCGACACGAGCGGTTTCGACCTCGAGTCGTCGCTCGCGTCGATCGCCAAGGCGGGCGAGATGCTCGCGCCGGTGATCATCGTGCTAGCCGCCGGGACCGGCGTGCTGGTCGCTGCGCTCGCCGGCGTGGCCGCGGTCGCCGGGGGCGTGCTGGCTGCGGCGTTCATCTCGGCCGGCAACGCGCTGCGGGTGCTGTGGAACACCACGGCGCCGGTGCGCGCTGCCATCGAGGCGCTCGCGGGGGTGGCCAAGTCCGCCGGCTCCGCGGTGCTCGCCGGGTTCTCGGGAGCGATTGACCAGGCGACTTCGTTCCTGCGCGGCGTGTCGCTGGCGCCGATCGGTGCCGACCTGATCGCGGGCTTGGTCGCCGGTATCACGGGCGGCGCCTCGGCGGTCGCGAACGCGATGACGAACGTCGCCAAGGGCGCCCTGACCGCCGCTAAGACCGCGCTCGGGATCGCCTCGCCGAGCCGGCCGATGATTGAGCTCGGCCACTACACCGGCGCGGGTGCGGTCGTCGGGCTCGAGCGCGAGACGCCCCACGTACAGGCCGCCATGGCCGCCATGGTCGAGCCGCCCCCGCCGTCCGCAAGTCCGACCGTCACCGCTGGCGCGAGCGCGTTCGCGGGGGCGTCGTCCGCCGTCGCGCCCGCGGCCGCGCCCGCCGGGGGGCCGAGTATCACGGTCAACATCGGCGCCGGCGCCGTGGTCGTGCAGGCCGCGCAGGACGTCAACGAAACGGTCGAGCGGGTCGGCGACGCGGTGCGACGGCTGTTCGAGGCCGCGGCCGTGCAGCTGGTCGGCGAGGTGCCCGCATGACGCCCGAGAGCGCGTACCTTTATCCGGAGCTCTACACCCGGATCATCCTGGGGACGACGCCGTCGCCGGGCGTCGTCACGTTGTCGGGGCACGACCGCGCCGAAAACTGGGACACGCAACAACCGAAGGGCGAGAGCGGCGCGTCGAACAAGCTCAACGGTCGCGGCATCGGCACTTTCCAAGCGCTGTTCGAGCTCGCCGACCAGGAGGAGATCGACGCCTGGGAATCTTTCCAGCGGCTCATTGAAAGCACGACCTCGGGACCGACGCCGACGGCGCTTCCCGTCTATCACCCCGACCTCGCCCTGAACGGCTACACCGAGGTCTGCAAAAGCAAAATCGGCGGATTGAAGCGCGACCCGAAGGGCGGCGCGTCGGTGCTGGTCGAGTTCGTCGAGTACCGCCCGCCCGCCCCGGCGCCCCCTGCCGAGGCTCGCGCCCGGGGTGGCTCGACGGGCACGGCCGCTGGCACCGGCGCGGCGGGCACGGGCACCGGCTCGACCTACGATCCGAACCGCGCGGCTCGCGACGAGTTCTCGTCGCTTTGGAACGAGGCGACGGCGCCATGAGCATCGCCACCCTCGAAGGCGTGCCCGTGACGCGCTGCCGCGTGCAGGTGCCCGCGTGGGGGCTTTGGTGGGCCGACGTCGCCTTGACCGAACCGGAGGCGCTGTCGGGCGCCGTGACGCTTGCGCTTGCCGACGTCGAGCT
>CAZSYK010000023.1:0-1391 GCA_964610685.1 uncultured Eubacteriales bacterium | reverse complement strand
CCGAACCGGAGGCGCTGTCGGGCGCCGTGACGCTTGCGCTTGCCGACGTCGAGCTACGCGGCACCATCGTCTCGGGCGGTCCCGCCGACGGGCGCGCGGGGTACCGCGTGGTCGCTGGCGCCGGTGGCTGGGGCCGTGAGCTCGCCCCGCGCAGCTACTCCGACGAGGCCGGCGTGAAGCACGCCTCGGTCCTCGGCGACGCGGCCCGCGAGGCCGGTGAGACTTTGGCGGCCGTGCCCGCGACGCGAGGGGGGCCGCACTACGCCCGGGGGCGGGCGCCGGCCTCGGCCGTGCTCCACGAGCTCGCCCCCCGGGCGTGGTACGTCGGCCTCGACGGGCGGACGGTTCTCGGGGCGCGAGCGGCGGCAGCCTATGAGGGCGACGCCGTGCTCGTTGACCGCGATCCGCTGATCGGCGTGTACACTTTCGCGGCGGACACCCTGGCGGGGCTCGAGCCGGGGGCCGTCGCCGAGGCGGGCGCCTTGCCCGCGGTGGACGTCGAACTCGAGCTTGACGCCGAGCGACTCACGGCTCGGCTCTACACGGGCCCCCGGACATCGGCGGTTGCTGACGCGCTGTCGCGGCTCGTCGAAGCGCTCGACCCGCGGCGACGGTACCGGGGCACCTACGAATACCGGGTCGTCGAGCAACGCGGGTGGCACCTCGACCTGCAGATCGTGCGGGTGTCGACCGGGCTGTCGGACCTCGTGCGGGTGCCCGTGCGCCCCGGCATGGCGGGGCTTCGCGCCGAAGATATCGCGCAGGGGTCGCTCGTGCTGGTGACGTTCGTCGACGCCGACCCGTCGCGGCCGGTCGTGGTCGCCTTCGACGAGACGGACGCTGGCGGCTGGGCGCCGGGCGTTATCTCGCTTGGTGGCACGGGTGATTTTGCTGCGCTCGCCAGCAAGGTCGACGCACGGCTTGCCACGATTAAGGCCGTGTTCAACGCGCACACCCACCTCTCGGCCGCCCCCGGCTCGCCGACGGGCGCGCCGGTCCCGACGCCGCCGGCGCCGGTAGCGCTCTGGCCCCTGCCGATTGACCCGGCGACCGTCGCATCCGAGCGCGTCGAGGTGGACTCATGACGACCATGGCCCTCACCGGCTTCGGCCGCTCCGTGTGGTGCGTGCCTGGCATCGGGCTCGTCACCGGGCGATTCGCCTCGGGGCGGGTAGCCCTCGCGCAAAGCATCCTGCGGCGGTTGCAGACCCCGCGCGGGGCGCTCCGCGGCGGGCGGGAGGAGGAGCGTTACGGCCTCGACCTGCCGGGGCTGGTCGGATCGACGGGAGCGTCCGTCGCGGTCGTCACCCTGCCCGGCATGATTCAGGCTGAGCTGCTTAAGGACAACCGGATCTCCGCGGTCAAGGCGACGGTCACGCCGACGCAGACTG
>CAZSYK010000022.1:0-17632 GCA_964610685.1 uncultured Eubacteriales bacterium | reverse complement strand
GAATCGACTCCAGCACGCGCCCGATGGAGGCCTCTTCGTTCAACGCCGGCATCTGAATAATTAATTTTCTCATAACCCCAGCACTCTGGTGTGAATGACCTACTTTCCACCCTTGTAATACAGCCCCCCCCCCCCAGGCAATCCCGCGGTTTGCCCAATTTGCCCGGCACTCAATCAGACAACAGGTTTTCCTCCCGGCGATTGTCCCCCGAAAATGGAATCGGTTTTAGAAAAAGAGGTCCGCCATCATCCCTGCCCCCGACAATAATGCCATTTGAGACATAGGCACCACTGGTCACCCACGGCTCCCATGTAACCGGATCCACTTTGGCCGACAGGATCGCCGGATCGTCATAGAGATAGGCAAATATCGATATAAACACATCTTGCAACACGATGATTTGATCGGACGGCACGGAATGGCCATTGGGCCACCGGATGGCCAAAAATGTTCCGTAGCGATCTTGAATATCCAATCGGTGAATTTCAGCCAGATCGTAGTTCTGCCACGTCCGGGAGCAGTTTTTTGTGAGATAGGGCCCATGGTCACCAGCCACAATGATAATGGGCTCTGCATCCCGGGAAAGAATGGCGTCGAGGTCGGCCTTCATCTCATTGTTTGCTTGGCTGAGCCGCTTGGCATATAGCTCCACTTCGTTTGTCCGGCAGCTACCCGAGTTCTGGCTATGCCCGGGTTTGGGCGTGTGGGCATAAACAAACTTTGGGCGCCGGGACGAACGAATCAGGGCATTCTTTTTTACCTCCTTGAATTCCTCATAGTCAAATCCGGGCCGAGCAGAACTCTTGTTGAATTTCAGATCGAAGCGGAATTCTCCCATGCATATCGCCTTGATCAATTCGAGCCCGATGTCCGCCGCCTCCACGGGATAAGAGAAGGAATAGGCGGCGTTGCCCCCCCCCCGGAAAAAATAATCCGTATAAAAAACGCCATGCGTCTCATAGCCCATTTTTTTCAACAATCGGTGGACAACGCCATCACCGGCTACCCCTCGGTTACGGTGACCATGGAAAGACACTGTGGCATCCAGAAGCCGATTCATTGAACGGACAGAATCCGCGCCCAGCGAATAGGCGTGGGGATAAAGATGAAAGCCAAGGCTGGCCAAATAGTCTTCCTGAACCTGATTATCCAGCCCGTATTGCTTCAGGGTTTCGTTGGCAACATACGAATCATAGATCAGCAGATAAATGTGGGGCTTCCGCATGGGATCGCGCAAGCCAATGGCGGCGATCATCTTGTGGCCTTCCTCCGGAGGCGGATATTTATCCGGTTTGGCCGTACCTTTTTCGGTTCGGGCATGGGCTATTTGCATAACGCTGTTGATGGCGAAATAGGCAACGGCCAGAGCATACAAAAGACGCCGATTCCCATGCCGGCTCAAGAGGCAACCTACAACCAACACTCCGGTCACCAGCCCGACCTGAACCACCAGGTTTCCCTGCTCATACCAGGCCAGTTCCTGGCTTAACGATGCCATTTGAAGAACAGAGAACACAAAGGCCAGGCCGGTCAACATCAGCGGCATGGATGGGATCAAACGCCCCAGCAAAAACGGAATGACCAAGACCAGAAGAAAGGAGATTCCACCTAGCACGCCCAGCAGAAGCAACGAATCGGCAACCCCTAGAATATCCTGGTTGTTCACCAGATATTGAAAAACCGGGGCCAGCGGAATCAACAGTAAGAGACCATCGCCGATCCGCAATGACTCTTTCGCCGCCGGAACATCCGGGTTGGGGCGGGAAATCCAACACCATGCCAGCGCGAGTAATACACTCAGTCCCGCACCACCCAATGCCAAGCGCCAGGCTTTTCCCGCAAATGCCACATTGACATTGATGGGATATTCCGGAACCAGCCAAGCTGCAAAAGTGGAAAATGCAAAGAAATACAACGCCAGCACCACCAATGGCACCGTCACGTTTAGCAAAATAGATTTGAATCTCAACAGGATCACGGCGTGATCTCCGGCAGGCTCCGCAGAATCAATTCCAGCACGCGCCCGATGGAGGCATCTTCGTTCAACGCCGGCATCTGGACAACCAACTTCATCTCTTAATGCCTCCGTCAGAACTTTGCGGTTTCATTCTTTGACTTGTAGTACAGATCGAACCCGTGCGCAATCCCCGGATTCATCCCTGCCATCCCTACCATCTCCCCGCCGACTCCATTCCCGATTTCAAGCGGCCTCTCCAAAACCAAATATTTGCATTGCGTTAACGCCAGGCTTTTCCCATCGTACGTCCGTGCGTTATATATTGAGGAAATAGACCACATGGAAATGGGCCGATTCAATTCTTGCGAGACCGTGCTGGTGACCGGGGCCTCCGGTTTTATAGGATCGCATCTATGCCACCATTTGGTTGAGCAGGGATTGCGGGTGGTAGGTTCCACCCGGCAGTCGCCGGAGCGCCTGCCTGCAGGGGTGAAACCCCATGTGGGCAATTTGGCTGATCCCGACGAAGCAGCGGCCTTGATCGCCCGGGAGAAACCGGACACGATATTCCACTTGGCCAGCCACGTAACCGGCAACCGGGACGCCAGCCGGGTGCGGCCGACCTTTGAAGCCAATCTAGCCAGTACCGTCTATCTGATGTCTGCCGCCGTCTGCAAAGGCGGCTGCCGCCGGTTTGTGCTGGCCGGTTCACTCGAGGAACCGGACACAGTGGACATACCGCCCTCTTCGCCCTATGCCGCGGCGAAGGCCGCCGCTACCGCCTATGCCCAAATGTTCCACGCCCTGTATGCGTTCCCCGTTGTGGTTGCCCGTATTTTCATGGTCTACGGCCCGGACCAGAAGGACGAAAATAAACTGGTGCCTTACGTCATCAACTCCCTACTAACTGGCGAGACCCCCCGAATGGGCAGCGGCATGCGCCCCGTGGACTGGATATACGTGGAGGACGTGGTTGCCGGACTGGTTCGTCTGGCACTGACAGACGGGCTGGCCGGCCAGACCATCGACATCGGCAGCGGACAAATGGAGACCGTGCGCAACGTCGTCGAGCGAATCGCCCGGCTGACCGGCTCCGCCGTCCCCCTGCACTTCGATCCCGCGGCTGATCGACCCTTTGAACGTGTACGCGCAGCAGATATCACACAGACCCAAACTCTCACCGGCTGGCAACCGCTCATTTCGCTGGAGGATGGGTTGCGGCGAACCATCGCCTGGCATAGGAAACAGGTCTCGGCTCCCACCTTATCGTAGCCCCCTCCCCTGCGGCTGGGTTTCTCAGAACGCCAGCAACCCCTTTTCGCGCAGCAGATCGGCGGCGCAGCGGATTTCAGCGAAAGACAGCCCCGACGTTTCCGCAATATCCAGCAACGTGCGAGTCCCGTCCGACTGATTCAACACCCAGAGCAGCGCCATCTGATCGATGGCTTTCTCATTGCGCCCCCCCACCGCGTCGTACAAGCCCCGGCGGCCGAGCTGCGGTTCGCACTTGGGCAGGGTATTCACATAGCAGCCATCGCCTTCGAGGATCTCGAAAGCGGACCCTATCGCCGCAAGCGTGTACGCGAGCGAGGCAGGCCGGATGAAATCCAGATTGTCGGCGGACGTGTGGTATTCCGGATATTGTCCGAAGGGGGTGCGCATCAGGAGGCCGACCGGCAGATTGAATCCGGGGGAGCCGTATTGCCGTTCATCATAGCCATAGGGGCTGAAGGGCAGGACCCGGCCCGCCGACTGGCCATGCTTCAAGACGTGGGCCATGGCGCGATCGATCAGGGCCATGCCGCGCCGGCTCGTTTTATAGGTCAATCCACCCGAATCCCCCACCCCCGCCACCACCAGGCCGTGACGAATGTCCCCGATCCCGGCTTCGTTCAACGCCAGCCAGGTGATCGACCCGATGGTCCCCGGAATGAATAGAAAGCGATATGACAGACGGTGCGGCCGGCGCATCAACTCCTGCGCCAGGCGCACGCAGACGGTCAACCCGGATAAATTGTCGTTGCAGAGCGACGGATGGCAGACATGGCACGATACCAGCACTTCCTCCGGGCTTTCGCCCGGCAGCGCCAGCTCCCCATAGCTCATATGCCCTGGCGCCAGCGTGGAATCAATGAATACCTCGTATTCGCCGTCTTCCAGCGCCTGGAGCCGGGCATGCGGCAGGCAGAACCCCCATTGCGGCTTGTAGTAGGAGGTCCGGTACGGAATCCAGTCCGGCCGGTCGGGCAAGCTGTGCAGATGCGGTTTCAGTTCCGCCAGCGACATCCGGGCATGGATCGGAACGCTGTAGCCCACGACATGGAGGTTGGAATTCCGGAAATCCACGATCGTTTCGCCGCGCGTGTTCTTGATCCACGCCTCGCGGATGTTCCACTCATCCGGCACGGCCCAGTCGAACACAGGCGTACCGGACGGCACCTCGCGGATCTCTACCGGAATCTCCCGCCGGATCGCGACGAGCGTTTCCCTCAACCCGGCACCGGTGATGCTGCGGCAGACGGGATACAGCTGCCGGACCCGCTCCATCATCTCCGCGCCTTCGCGCTCCGCATTGAAGGAAGCGGGGGTAAAACGGAAAGCGATGCCGGCCTTGTTCATGGTCGTCATTCCTTAAAGGCGGGCCAGGCCCGGTCCTTGTCCGAGAAGACGCGCGGTTCGGCGGGCCAGGCGATGCCGAACGCCGGATCGTTCCAGCGGACGCCGCCGGCGCATTCCGGGGCAAAGGGAGCGGACATCATATAGAGCAGTTCGGTGTCCGGCTCGAGGCTGAGGAAGCCGTGCGCGCAATTTTCCGGAATCAGCAGCGCCCGGTGGTTGTCGGCCGACAATTCCTCGGCCGCCCACTGCTTGAACGTGGATGACCCGGACCGAAGATCGAGGACGCAGTCCCAGACCCGGCCCGCCGTGCAGCGCACAAGCTTGGTTTCCGGGCAAGGCGACCGCTGCACATGCAAGCCCCGCAGCGTAAAGGCCTCCCGGTTGAAGGACACGCTGCATTGGGCAACGGGAAAATCCACACCCGCGCGGGCGAACTCCTCCCGGCAAAACGTTCGCGCAAACAAGCCCCGCCCATCCTCCTTCGGCTCAACCTCGACGAGGAAGGCACCGGGAATCTTCAGCGGGACAAGGTTCACGGGACGACCTCGATCTCGGGGATGGGCACGACGAATCGGCACCCCCATTCGCGTACGGCCTTCATCTGCTCCATGATTTCCGTCTTCAGGTTCCACGGCAGAATGAGCAGGTAATCCGGGCGGACTGCCAATATCTTCTCCGGCGGAAAGATCGGGATATGGGTACCCGGCAGGTATTTTCCATGCTTGTAGGGGCTGCGGTCGACGGTGAAGGCCAGCAGATCGTTGCGCACGCCGCAATAATTGAGCAGGGTGTTTCCCTTGGCAGGCGCGCCATAGCCGGCCACCACCTTACCCTCCTCCTTTGCGGCGATCAGGAACTTGAGCAAGTCGCGCTTGACCTTCTGCACCTTGGGCTCGAAGTCCAGATAGCCCTCCAGCCGGGTCAGGCCCGCCTGCTCTTCCCCGGCCGCCACCCGCGTCACGTTTTCCGTGACGGGCAGCGCTTCATTGGCAGCATGGCGGACAAACAGGCGCAGGGACCCGCCATGGGTGGCCAGTTCCTCCACGTCGAAGACTGTCAGACCGTGGGCGGCAAAAATCTGCCGCGTGGTGTGCAGCGAAAGGTAGGAGTAGTGCTCGTGGTAGATGGTGTCGAATTCATTGCGCTGAATCAGGTTCAGCAGATGGGGAAATTCGAACGTGGCCACTCCGCTGGGCTTGAGCAGGAGCCGGAACCCCTCGACAAAATCGTTGATGTCGGGCACATGGGCGAGAACGTTGTTCGCCGCCATGAGATCGGCCGCATGAGTTCCAGCGAGATCGCGAGCCGCCTCGGCGCCAAAAAATCGGATTTCCGACGGGATGCCTTTGGCGATGGCCGCCTCGGCGCAGTTTTGGGCGGGCTCAATCCCCAGAACCGGAATGCCGGCCTCCTGGAAATACTGCAGCAGATAGCCGTCGTTGCTGGCCACTTCGACGACGAGGTGCCCGGAGCGAAGCCCGAACCGCTGGATCATAGCTGCGGCATAAGCCTTGGAATGAGCCAGCCACGAATCGGAAAATGAAGAAAAATAAGCATACCGGTCGTTAAAAAAAGACTGCGGCGCCTGGATCGGAGGCAACTGCACCAGCAGACAGGCTTCGCAGACATAGGCATGCAGCGGATAAAAGGGCTCCATCCGCGCCAGGGCTTCTTCCGGCAGATAGTCGTTGGCAACGGGCGAGCACCCCAGATCGGCAAAGGTATGCCGCAGGTCCGCCCCGCAGAATCGGCAGATAGGCATGGTCTTCACTCCCAGCTCTTCCAGGGCGCGTTGCCCTCATTCCACATCCGATCCAGATCCACCTTGTCCTTCAGGTGGTCCATGCACCGCCAGAAGCCGGCGTGCCGATACGCCGCCAGCTGCCCTTCCCTCGCCAACCGCTCCATCGGTTCGGCCTCCCAGAAGGTGGTCGCTTCTGGAATATAGTCCAGCACCCTGCGCTCGAGCACGAAAAAGCCGCCATTGATCCAAGCACCATTGCCCTGGGGTTTTTCGCGAAAGCTCTCGACCCGATCGCCGCCCTCGGCAAAATGGAAAGTTCCGAAGCGCGCCGGCGGCTGGACCGCTGTCATCGTCGCCAGGCATTTCTGCTCACGATGAAACTCGATAGTGCGACGGATATGCACGTTGCTGAGTCCATCGCCGTAGGTAAAGCAAAAGGTCTCATCGGCAAGATAGTCACCCACGCGTTTCAGCCGGCCACCTGTCCCGCTGCCCTCGCCCGTATCCACCAGCGTGACCTTCCAGGGCTCGGCCTTGTGCTGGTGCACGGTCATCCGGTTGTGTTGCAGGTCAAACGTGACATCCGAATTATGGAGAAAATAGTTCGCGAAGTATTCCTTGATGACATATCCCTTGTAGCCGCAGCAGATGATGAACTCGTCAATGCCGTGGGCGGCATAGATCTTCATGATGTGCCACAGAATCGGCATTCCCCCGATTTCCACCATCGGCTTGGGCCGCAGGGTCGTCTCCTCACTCAACCGGGTTCCAAACCCGCCCGCCAAAATGACTGCCTTCATACTGGCTTCTCCTATGGGCCCGAAAGTCATCAGACCATGCCCGGCTTTCGTTATGGTCGCAGGCGGCAAAGATCCGCCGGGCCCGATGGCTGTCCTATTGCATCCTCACCCAAAACGCGCCGCCGCTGGTGCTTCCGATCTTCTGAATCGGCATGGAATAGCTGGAACGATAGTCCCGCACGTATCCATCAAAAACCGCGCCGTCCGCAAATTTGGCCTTGGTGCCGATTTGCCGTATTGTCCAGATTGGATCGCTGGGGGCAGGCAAAGAATACACGGTAGACGACACCTTCTTCATCATGCCGTTGGCCACCGAACAATGCTGAAACCGGAGCTCGATCATGGTCCCGTGCTTGAGAAATTCGGCCGGGATCACCACCCGTCCGGGGGAGTAGCTGGGGTTGTCGGACGTCACCACCGGGGCCGGGGCGGGGGCCGGAGCGGCGGGCGGGGCGGGTACCGCGAGATCTTCGGCCTCCTCTGCGGGTTCCGCCACGGGAACAGGTTCAGGATCCGGGGCCTGAGCATTGAGTTCCGAAAGGGAGATGGCTGTGCCGTCCGCCCCTTCCTCGGTGGAAAGGCCTTCGAATTCGCAACCGGCCGCGAAAAAGCCGATGGCCAAAAGCAGAACCGCCAGCGGAATCTGCACAAACAGCGGGTGTATTTTGTTCATAGTGGCCTTGTAGCCGTATGCATGGCGGCGGTCAAGCGCCCATTCCGCCCATTCACGGCGCGCGCAACAGCCGGCCCGGCGCCGGCTCGGTATCTTCGAGCCTCGCCGGCGGATGAATCGGATCGCGCGCCCCTTGCCGCCAGCCGGCGACGTAGGGCTTCACCCCGTACCAATTGCCCTCGCAGACAAAGCGCAGTACGACGTAGAGCGCGTGGGTCCAACCCGTCAGCCAGCGGTACCGCCGGAATTTCCGCCGGAAGATCGATTCGCTGCGGCCGTAAGTGTGCCAGAACTTCGGGTTTGGCGTTCCGGCTCCCGTCGTCTTGGAAATCTTGTGCCGGACATGCGCCTCCGGCACGTAGCGAATCCGGAACCCCGCCTCGCGCGCCCGCAGGCACAAGTCGTAGTCTTCGTAGAGAAAATGGTAATCCGCATCGAGCAAGCCGGCCTTCTCAACCATCGCGCGGCTGAACATGATCACGCAAAACGTGGCGTAGTCCAGGTCCCGGGGCTCGTCGAAGCGCCCGTTGTCCGGCCCGTGCGTCTTGCGCATGGTGACGACGGGGGGAAACCGGCGAAACACCGAGCCGGCCGACCAAACCGTGTCGGGATGGTCGTAGTAATAGATCTTGGGCACCAGCATCCCAGCCGCCGGGTGTGCAAGAGCCGCCGCAACCAGATGCCGGACGAACGACGGATCAACCACCGTGTCGTTGTTGAGAATGATGACGCAGTCAGCCCCGTGCGTGAAGGCGTGGCGGAGGCCGGCATTGAACCCGCTCGCGACGCCGGCGTTGGGTTCCAGCCGCAGGACGCTGACGCGCGGAACCGCCTGCACGACCCGTTCGCAGTTGGCAGTTTCGCTCCCGTTATCCACGTAGAGGATCGTCAGCGGGCCAAATTCGACCCGCGCCAGGCTCTGGAGACACTCAATGGTGTCCTCTGGATGGTTGTAGCCGAGGACCACGGCCCAGACGGAAAGCAGACGGTCGGCTTCCATGGTCTAGGCCCGCTTCCCCTGCAACTCGCGCGCCTCGTCCGCCGAAACCGGCCGCCAGGCCTGCTCAACGGGGTCGTAGCGCTTGATCACACGCGCGGGCGCGCCAACCGCCACGCAGAATTCCGGCAGATCGCCGGTCACCACCGAGTTGGCGCCCACCACGCTGTGTCGGCCAATGCAGATGTTGCCCACCACGCAGACATGCGCGCCAATCCAGCAGTCGTCCCCGATGACGATCTCGCCGGGCCGTTCGAGCGGCTGGGCTTTCGGGCTGCGGCCGGGTTCGGCATAGCCATGGTTGTTGTCGGCGATGAAGCATCCCTCGGCAATCATGGTGTCGGCGCCGACGACCACGCGGCGGGCGCAGGCGATCTGCGTGTAGGCATTGATGAAGCACCCGCGCTTCAGCACCATTTCGGGCGCGAACGCCTGCGCCGGGGAGGTCCACGGATAGTCCGTCTGCGCGCGCAAGGTCACGTCGTCGGCGATCACCACGCCGTCTTCAACCTGGATATGCCCCGCGCCATGCACGCGGACACGGGCGCCCAGAGCCACGTTCCGGCCGGCATGCCCGAAACGGCCTAGAAGATACTGCTGGATGCACAAGGCACGCACCTTGTCCCAGGCCTGAAAGGCGGCGCCCAGCCTGCGGAGCAAAACCGACCGCCGAGGGCTTCCGACGGCACCATTCTGGCAACGCGTTGTCATGGCACATAGACTGGCAAAGCGGATGGAGGGAGTAAAGCACGATGTCGGCAAGCACGATGTCGGCAAGGTCGGGCGTCCATGGGCCCCCGTGATATTTATCCGTGATATTTATCCGCACTTGACGCCATTGCCTGTTTCCACTTTATTGCCCGCCTTGCTTTGAGCTTCAACCAAAGAGCGGACAAATGAAGGTACGGAATTGAACAAGTGGGTTACTGATGGGAATGGCAATGGTCTGGGGCTTCGGTTGCGAGAGCAGCAATTCGGACGACGTGGCGGATGATGCGACCGTCGAGGCACCAACGAATTCCATCGTCACCGGGACGAACGCCGTCCTTTCGCTCGGGGACACATACACCTACAAGAACAAAACCATGAATCTCAAGCAGAATGGATCATCGCTGACGGGAGATGTCATCGTGGCCGGCTACGTTCCGGCCTCCGAAGATCCCGACCAAGTCCCGGTGACCGTCGTGGAGTCGGTCGACACGGAGGGAATCGTAAAACTGCGGGAGATCATCATCTATACTTTGGATCCCTGCATAAATTGCTCCATTGACAAGGCAGGAGGGCCTGAAAGTTCCAACCGGCTGGTGCTGGCCGTCGTCAAGGGCCAGGCCATACACACAGGCATGGATCCGGAGCCCCTAACAGCACTGCCCTGTTTGCAGTCAAGCCTAAGCCACTGGATCGAGTCGAAGAAATGAATGAAGAGAACGCACATCGGCCGCGGCGCTGGCCTTCCGCCGCCAAATCTGCATTGACCCATATCGCACTCGGATTGTGTTCGCTCGGAATCGCGATGGGGACGGGTGAACTGTTCTGTCGCCTGCTGAACCTGGGCACGAACATCCTCTATGAGCGGGGCCTCTACCAACCGTCTGAGGATCCAGTCTTGGCCTATGAATTGACGCCCGGATACCAGGGCCGTTCCTATGGCACGACCGTCACGGTGAATTCGCAGGGTTTCCGCAACGGCGAAATTACTCCGATCCCCGCCGTCGGCACCTACCGCATCGTATGCATTGGCGATTCCATGACCTTCGGAATGGGCGTCGGGGATGACGAGGCCTGGCCGCAAGTCCTGGCCCGCGAAATGAGACCGCCGCCGGGCTACACCCGTGTCGAAGTGGTCAATGCCGGCGTATGCGGTTACAATCTTGTGCAGTATTGCGCCTTCATCCGCCGGAAGGCGCTGGCGCTTCGGCCCGACCGGATTCTGATCGGCCTCGTAGAAAACGATCTGGATCCGCCTTTCCATGTCGAAAACGGATATCTTTGCGTGCCACGCAAAAAAACCTCCTTGCCCATCCCCGGCAAGCGCTGGTTCCAGACTCACAGTGCCCTGTACCAGTTCCTGTCGTTCAAGTATTCCTCGTTCATTGATTCACGAAACCAATCCGCCGTTCAAGCTGCCAAACAAGCCGAACCGGCCGGCCCCTCTTTTCCAGACACCGTGGCCAAGGCTGAGGAAGCCCTGTCCCAGACCTTGGATTTGGTCGCCACCACCCCTGTGCATATCGAAGGCGTTGTCCTTTTCCTGTCGGGCGATTCTTCGATTCCCGACTTATGCCGGCGTGCCGGCTTGAGATGCTTTTCCGCCAAATTCGATCCCCAAAACCGGCTCTTGGATGGTCATCCCAATCCCGAGGGACATCGCCAATATGCAGATCAGATCGCGCAACATCTGGCCGAAAAGTAATAGTTCTCCGGGAGGCTTTGAGAAGATTACGCGGCGGATAAACCGGATAAACCGTGATTGGAAAAAGCTGGGCATCTGCTTCTATTGTGATTTTTTCAGGAAAACGGCGGATTGTGTATTTAACAAAGGAATGCAATTCATGCCCAACCCCGTATCTGCTCTTGTCTGGCCATGGCGCGAAAAAGAAGCAGCCAAAGCCGCCCCGAAAAAGGCCGCCCCCGAGGCCTCGTCCGTCCTGATTCAGACCGCCGTCATGACGTTGATCGGCGCGGCCTAGTTTTCTGGCGCAAACACACCGCTATGGGCCTCGTGGTAGGGGCCTGGCCGCTGTCGTGCTGGTGTCGGGATTTTTCATTCCGCCGGTCTTCCGCGCCATCAAGCGGTTCGGGCAGTGGCTCGGGCACGCCGTCGGCGTCCTCCTGACGTGGGGCCTGCTCGCGCTGTTCTACTACATCGTGTTCTTCCCAATGCACCTGGCCCAGAAACTCGGCGGCAAGGATCCCCTCCAACGCCGCCTCCACACGTCTGACGCCACTTATTGGACCCCCCGATTGCCCGTCCGAAATCTCGCCCAGTACAAGAAGCAGTTCTAATGAACATTCTCGGCATCAGCGCCTTTTACCATGGCTCCGCCGCCGCTCTCGTCCGCGACGGCCGCATCATCGCCGCCGCCCAGGAGGAACGCTTCACGCGCAAGAAGCACGATTCCAATTCCCCAACCCACGCCGTCCTGTACACGAAGGCTTAGCGGAGGCCGGCGTTGAACCCGCCCGCGACGCCGGCGTTGGTTTCCATCCGCAGGACGCCGACGCACGGAACCGTCTGTACCACCCGTTCGCAATTGGCGGATTCGCGCCCGTTGTCCACGCAGAGGATTGTCAGCAGGGCGAACCCTCCGGGTAAATCGCAAGCCTTCACCCTACACCCAATCGCAAATGCGAACGGGCGGCCATCCGCCCGTCCCGGAACCTCAACTCAATTTTTTCGTCGGGCGCACAAAGATGTCCGTGACCTCCGCCGGGTGCGGCAGTTCCAACGCCGCCACCACCATGCGGGCAACATCTTCGGGCTGGATCAGGTTTTCAGGGCCATAGGGGCGGTTTTCCAGACCGAAGATGCGTTCCTGCATCGGCGTGGCCGTCCGGCCGGGAAACACGCTGACCACGCGCACACCGAAGGGATTCACCTCGCTCCGCAGGCTGTCGGCCAGCAATTTGAGACCGGCCTTCACCGCGGAATAGGCCCCCCATTTGGGCCCGGTCATCAGGGAGGCAGACGAATTGATGAACACCACCTGCCCCGAGCGCTCCTCCAGGGTGGGCAACAGAAGCTGCGTAAGCAGATAGGGCGCGCGCATATGGATGCGATACATCCGGTCGAGATCCTCTACCGGCTCGGATGCCCACAGCCCCATCATGAAACATCCCGCCGAGTGCACCAGCACATCGAGCCCATCGCCCTCGCGAAGCACCCCGTCCACCAGTCCCCGGAGCTGCGTTTCGTCGGAGAGGTCCGCGGCACAAGGCCGGGCCCGACCGCCGGCTTGCGCGATTTCCGCCGCCACCGCCTGCAGCTTGCGTTCGTCGCGCCCCCCCAGCAAGACCTCCTGGCCCAGCAGCGCCAACCCCAGCGCAATGGCCCGCCCGATGCCGCTGCCCGCCCCCGTCACTAATGCCTTTTTCGCCATGTTGTCCATTCGCTCCGTATGGGCTTGTCTTTCTCACACATCATAGATTTCTATGTAAAAATCTAAAACAGATATAGATATACAATTCAAAAACCGACATGACGTCAAGGACGAACCCCAAAAACACCGATGGTCCGCCAGCCAAATTCGCCTAACCCAGTCGGCCCATCACGGTCCCCCTGCCCGAACGAGTGCCTCGGTTGCTGCAAACGGTGGATTCCGATCGGGCCAAAGCCATCGTCAAGCTGGTCGATTCCAGCCTGACCCGGAGTGGCCGTGCCCTCTCTGCGGCATCCACGATCGAGACCGAAAGCGGCAAGGCGGTGAGTCTGGTTGGCCACAGCGAACTGCTGAAGCGCCTTCCCGACCTCCGGCTGATCGAAGTGGCGCCGGTCCGGCACCTGATCTCCATCCGGCCCGGCACCTCCATCGAATCGCTGGAGTTGCTCATCCACGATCTCCTGGAAGAACAACCCCAAGGACAGGCGACCCACCGGGAAATTCTCGAAACGCTGGGCCGGATCATCCGAAAGTCCCGGCGGGCCCAGTCCTCGGCCAAGGAGGAGATCCTATTTGTCGCTGCGGACCACTGACCACTGACCGACAACGACAACCCTGTTGACAGGAACCAAACCCGTACCGGATACTTGTCTCTCATCGGATTCATTGGCCGGAAGAAGGTTCAAACATGAATGGAATGAGGAATAAACTGTCGCTCATGGCCGCCGCCATGCTCTGCGCCTCTGCAGCATGCGCGCAATTGCTGGTGGAGCCCAGCTTCCCGGCGGAGTCCGGTGCCTGGCAGGCCGGCGGATCCCACCAGTTCTTTCAAACCACCTATGAAATCGACACCATCTATCCCCGCCTCCGGACACCGGAGTTTAGCCGGGACCTCTATTCCGTCCATGGTGCCTATGGCCTCCCCATCCCTGCGGATGTCTTCGTGGCGGCCGCGCTGACCGACGACGCGGACAACAGCGACCACCCCGCCATTTCCGGCGACGGCCATGCGCTCGCCATCGGCAGCCGCGGCTTGATCTTCGAACACATGGGTTTTGGCCTCGTCGCCTGGGGCCAATTGATGTGGATGAGAGAGGAATACTCCCCGGAACCCGTCGATCGCGTCATCCACGGGCACAATGGCTACGTGAACGACCGCACTATCACGTGGACCGAACTCACCCTGGGCCTACTGGCCCGCTACGCCACGGAGCGATTCTCAGTGTATGCCGGGCCGGAAGTGCTGGCCGCCCAGTGGGGCGACTATGACTACACCTCGACCTATCTTGACGACGGCACCCGGATGGATGCCGACACGCTAGACGTCGAGCGAGACGACATCTGGGGATTCCGGATCGGCGGCCGGTTCTCACACCAGTCGTTCTTCGCATACGCCAACCTCGCCTTCGGCTACGAAACCTCCTGGACCATCGGCATCGGGGCGAGTTTTTAGTTTCGAGGCGCTGCGATCCACCATGTCCCGCATACTGGTCTCATCCTTCTACCCCATCCAGCCCGCCGCAACCGGCGGCAAGCGCCGGGTGGATGCGCTGTTGCACGCGCTACAGCCGGACGCCACGCTGCTGCAGCCGGCGCCCCCCCATCCGGATTTTCCCGGCCAGGACTATCCCGTGGATTTCGGCCGCCGCAAACTCGGCATCAACTGGGGCATATTCAACCTCTACTGGCCCGCCAACCGGCGGATCGTCCGGCGCATGGCCGCCGAAAAATCGCCCGCGGTTCTGCTCTCCACTTCGATCTGGTGCCACGACGCCTTTTCCGGCCTGGGTATTCCGCGCGTACTCGATGCGCAGAATGTGGACGGCCGAACCATCGCAAAACGCTTTGGCGCTGGACACCCCTTCACGTGGATGGTCCGCGCGACCGAACGGCGGGTGGTTCGGGAAAGTAAACTGGTTTTCTGCTGCTCGGATATCGACGCCGAACTCTTCGGCCGAGACTACGGCGTGCCTGCCGCCAAACTACGCGTGGCACCCAACGGGGCCGGCTCCCTTTCTTCCGGCCCTCGCGATCCCGCCGCGGAACAAATGGCGCAGGAACTTGCAGGAAAATTCATTTTGTTCTTCATGGGCAAACTGGATTACGCCCCTAACGTGGAGGCGTTGGGGTTCATCGCCAACATCCTGCTGCCGGAACTGGAGCGGAAGCGTCCGGGCCGTTTCGCCTGCGTGGTCACCGGGGGCCCACGCTTGCCCAACGGCGTTCGCCATCCTCTCCTCCGCTACGCCGGCCAAGTGCCCGAGATCGCACCCTGGATCAGCATTGCCGACCTTTGCCTGGCCCCCGTCTTCAGCGGTTCGGGCACGCGCCTCAAGTTACTGGAGTGCCTCGCCGCGAGCAAGCCGGTGGTCGCCACCGCCAAGGCCGCAGAAGGCCTCGCCGTCGAAAACGACCGCGAACTGCGCCTCGCGGAAAAACCGGAATTTGCAGAAGCCGTGCTCCTCTTGGAACAGGATCCCGCCGGCGCACAGGCCATGGCTACGCGCGGGCTCCAGCTTGTGCAAAGCACCTATTCGTGGGATCGCACGGCCGAAATCTGGCGCAGCGGCCTGGCCCCGTTCCTACACCGCTGAATCGGCTTCCGGAACCGGCGGAGTTTTGGCCGGAACGATGTCCCGCGAGCTGAAAATCCGCAGGCCCATCACCGCTCCCCCCGCCAGCACGCCCCCGGCCAGCAGGCGGACCCAGGCGCTCAGACCGGGAAATCCCCAGCGCAGAACGGCGAATCCGGTGGCGCAAATCACGGTGGCAAGGGCGATGGAACCCAGCCGCAGTTCGGACCGCAGGAGCCAGGATCGCCACCCCAGGACCCGACCCAGCGCGATCGCCAGCACCGCCATGCTGAACACCGTCGCCACCGCGATGCCCACGCCCCCCCAGCGTGGCGCCAGCAGAACATCCAATCCCAAATTCATCCCTGCCGCCGCCAGCGTGCCCCCCCCCACCAACCGCGGCCGGTTCATGGCCAGCAGCGCCCGGCTTGTCGCTGTCACCGTCAGGTAGACGAACGGTATGAACGCCATCCACGGCAGCAGGACCGATGCATCGCGGAACGCCGGCCCGCTCAGGATATGGAAGATGTCCCGGTGAAAAACAGCCAATGCGAAACCGGCCGGCAGGCCGATGCCCCACATGTGGCGCATCATCGCGCTGAACAGCCGGCGCATCGCCTCGTTCGGGCCCGGGCCGGCCGACGATGTCTGGCGATTGCATTCGGCATAGAGCGGCGGGGAGGCCAGGTCCAGCAGACTGATGCCCATCACATAGACCATCATGGCCATGTTTATGCACAGCGTATAGTCCGCCACGATCTTCAGGTCGTAGAACCCCAGCAGCACGTAGCGATCGGCCAGGCGGAACAGGATTTCGCCCCAGATCATCGGCAGCAGGGGCACGCCATAGTGCAGGACCGTCCGGAAGCGCTCCGACGGACGCGTCTTCTCCGCCGGAAGACGCGACCACAGCCGCACGCCGATCGCCGTGGCGGCCAGCCAGCCCGTCCACACCCACAGGGAATTCGTCAGCGAAGCCGCCGCCCACGAGCCCAGCGCCATGAACAAAATAAACCACAGATCGCTCTGGAACAGCTGGGTGACCCGCACGCGCAGCAGGTCACCGCACCCCAGTGAATAATAGGTCCGGTACATTAGCCACGACGTCAAGCCCAGCGCCGACCACAACAGCGCCAAATCGGAAACCGACAACGCCGGCAACCAGCCGAGGGCTTTGGCCCCCGCCCCCGCCGCCCCCGCCAGCAGCCAGCCCGGCAGCGCAAGCCGCGACATGATCAGGTGCAACCAGCCCCGCTGCAGGGAGCGTGGCAGCCCGGGCAGCCTCCGCATCAGGAATTCAAATCCTCCCAGCGACGACAGAATCGCGATGAACGTCAAGGTCGTCACCGCCAGGGTCAGGCTGCCATAGAGCTCCTTCGGCAGCATCTCCGTCAGCAACCGCATCCGGAGCGGATTCAGCAGAAAGCGCAGACCCATGTAGCCAAAAGACGGCAGGACGAACAGCAGCAGGCGTCCCAGCCGGCGCGGCGTGGATTTGGATGGTCCGGTCTCGTTCACGCAATCACGATTGTGTTTCGCGTCGGGTAAACTACCAGTCCGGCCGTCCCATAACGAGCGAAATCCTGCCTCAATCCACCATCCACAAAGCTTGAACCACCCCGTGGCATCCAATACAGTTAACTCGGAAATCCCATAATATGATCGACTGGATCCAGGTTGAATTCTTTCCCTCTCCCCCTTCCGGAGCCCTATGAAATTGCTGATGCTCACGTGGAATTATCCCCCCACGGTGGGGGGGATCGAACAAGTGGCGCATCATACAGCCGGCGGCCTGTTCCACCGCGGACACTCGGTCCGCGTCATCGTTCCAGCCCTCCCGGCGGGATTACATGAAGTCACAGAATACGACATCCCTTTGTTCCGCGCGGGAACACCCGGAATACCTCACTTCCTCATTCACGCTGTTCTTTCCGGCTGTCGTCTCATTCGCGCCGCCCGCCCGAATGTCCTCCTCTGCCCCAGCCTGACGTCCGCCCCTGCAGCATGGCTGTTATCCAGGCGCTTTCATATCCCCTATGCCATCCAAATCCACGGCAGCGATATCCTGCTGCCGCGCCGGGCGTATCAACTCGCCATCGCCCCGCTCCTCTCAGGCGCCCGGATGCTCTTCGCCAACAGCCGGAACACCGCCAACCTGCTCGAGAAAC
>CAZSYK010000021.1:0-17715 GCA_964610685.1 uncultured Eubacteriales bacterium | reverse complement strand
TATAGGGTCAAGCGTGCCGTCGGGTTTTTTACGATAAGCTTTAAGCTTGAGCGGACTGTCTCCCGTCAGGAGTTCAACACTTGAAAGACATGTGTTGTAAAGGGCTTCGATGCCGTTGCTTTCGGTATTTATCACCACTTCTCCAACCGCTGTTCCGTAAGTTAAAAGTTGGTTTAAATGCGAAAGAATAAAACTGTTTGCGCCTTTACCGCAGGAATTCACTTGCACTGATGATATGAATTTGTTTATTTTATACTCAATGTCACCATCGTCGCATTTGATTTTGAATTCTCCGGTAAGCCTTATGATTTTTGAAATCGCTGCGTCGATTATAGGCACGGCCTCTTTAAGAGTTTTATAAAGCTTTATTTCAGGGCTTGATAAAGAATGATGCTTCCCCAGTATTGCGAACGGATGCATAGGTCTTGAATAAACGGGAGCTGTTTGAACAGATGCGGTAGGTTGTTTTTTCTTTTTAAAAAATTCCACTTTTAAACTCCTTTTCATCTTCTGGCAGCCAATGCGAAAAAAGGGTCGTCATCGGTTGACATAATCGTTGTAACAAAGTATCTGATATCATCCATTGCATGGTCGTTTTCTTTTACCGGTGCATCTTTGTTCCCGTTATCGTTCCACCTGTAAAGCGAGAATTCACGAATGGAATTTATGCAGTTTTTGCAGATTTTTATGTCACCTCTTTTAAGTGCGTTTGAAACTTCCCGAATTCCATCAACTACATTGTTTTTAGCAGGTGTCACATTGTGTTTTCCGTGCTTTCGGATAAGTGTTATAAAGCTTGCCGCCGAAGGATCTACGGTCATGCAGCTTATGTGCTTGTCTCCAATTAAATTGCAGATATATTCGTAATGCTCTTCGTCTGTTCTTGTTTCACCTTCTTTTCTGGAATCATAGTAATATTCATCAATGCGGTACCACACGCCTGAGTTTTCGCCCCATAATCCGCATGAAGTAGGGTTTACTATTCCGTAATCGCACGAAACCGCATACCTTGAAAATTCTTCTTTCGGTACAGTGCAAAACGCGGATTCTTCGGTCATATAAGGGTAAATAAGTCCTTCAACCGCGACCCATCTGCCTTCAATAAATCGCTGGTAAAATGTACCGCTGTAAAGCTTTTTGTATCTTTCTTTGAGGGAGCTTGAAAGCGAAGGATTATCATCCATCGTGAAGTGAAGATAAAACGCCCCGCGCCGCTCTCTTTTAAGTATCCATTCCTTGTAAAACCAATGGCCGGGGTATTCAGGGTTGCAGTTGAACCAGAATTTCGAACCATATACCGAACATCTCGCCAATGCCTGGTCAACAAAAGATCGAGGCATAAGAGCAACCTCATCAAATAAAACGCCGGAAAGAGTTATGCCCTGAATGAGTGCTGCAGAAGATTCGTCTTTGCCACCAAACAAATAAAAAAGATTTGTCCTGCCTTCATACGAGATTTCAATAAGATTTTCCGATATTTTTTGCTTGCATTTAAAACCAAGATTCTTGAGCGTGGGCAAAATAGGGGTTAGCAAATTTCTTCTGAGTGAACGTATTGTTTTTCCGCAAAGCGCAAAAGCTGAACCATTAAATCTGTAAAATGCCCATAATATAAAGGACACAGACATACAAACCGTTTTACCGCTTCTTATTGAACCATCGCATATAATAGCGTCAAATTTTTCGTAGGAGGAATTATTCACCCACCATGTAAGGGATATAGTTTGCTTTTTTGAAAAAGTTTCAAGCTTCATCTATTCCTCCGCTTGGGTTTTGTCAGGGGAGCTTAGCTTTTTGATGCCTTGTTCCAAAGCATAGTAAAACGGATCCTTGTCGCCTTTTTGCTCCATGTCCACC
Organism: uncultured Eubacteriales bacterium; assembly: GCA_964610685.1. Taxonomy (GTDB): domain Bacteria; phylum Bacillota; class Clostridia; order Oscillospirales; family Acutalibacteraceae; genus UMGS1491. The sequence goes on along the minus strand of CAZSYK010000021.1, from coordinate 15,858 downwards.
TGCTCTAATTTTTCGAGTGCTTTAAGTCTGTCAAAAAATTTGATTTCCGTTGCGCCGTCTTTTGATTTTTTGATTTCGGAAATATTATAAAGATCCATCTTTTCTAAATCTCTGCGGCTCAAATTTTCCGGGAAAAGCAATTTTATGGAATCCGAAATATTTCCAAACGCTAAACGCTCGTAACCGGTAGTTGCCTTGTAAATTAAATTTTTCTTTTTATCCTGATAAATCCTTTCGATTTTTTCGGATATTTTATTTTTTGAAATAAGATCGATTCCTTTTTGTTCGGGATTGTTTTTATACCCCGCGAGCCATGCGGCTTCCCTCGCGTTCCCGGTTTTTATGTACTGATAGCAAAACGCGAGTTCTTTTTTATTAAGTAATTTTTCTTTATTTGAGCCTTGCATATAATCCTCCTTTATAAATCAGTGGTTATATATTGCAGGTAAAATGTCGAATTTTTTGCATATTTTAAGACAAATTTCAAAAACAAAAATAACAATGAAAAATTCTTAATAATAAGAAAATTTCATTGTTTGAAAATTATATGGTGTTAATATTTAAATTTCTTAGTTTCCGTTATCTTCTCCGCTGATTTTTGACTTAATATTATTTGTTAAGTCCTGAGCACCTTTAAACATCTTCTTAGCTTTGTATTGAAGCCATTTGTCACGATCAAAAAAGTACATGCCAACCATTCCCGCAACCGTACCTATAACAATTCCTGCCATAACCAGTCTTACTATCGCGCATAATCTGCCACACAGGCAGTCGTGATTTTCATGATATTCTCCGCACATTTCACTTCTCTCCTTTACTGATTAATAATTCTTAATCACTAATAAATTCCGGTGATCGTAAATATAAAATGATCACCTGATAAAAGTATTCCCATAAATTCAAGAATTAAAATTAAATTTTTCTGTAAATCACATATTTCTTTTAATTTGTGTACTGTGTAGTAAATATCAAAATTAAAAAGTACGTAATTAAAATTTTTTTTCTAATGTTTTACGGAGGTGAATGATTTTTTGAATAAGATTGCCACAAGAAAAATAAAACGAAAGGTTATTGTTTTCTTTTTTGTTTTTTTGGGGGCATTAGTGTTTATGGATTTTCAGTTTAGACCGGTTGTTAAAAGCATGTCCTCTAACCGAGCTCGCATAATATCCGCGGAGGTTGTGAATGAATCGATTCTTGAAGACATGGCAAACGGGAAAGATGTATATTCCGACATGATTCATATTGATAAAAACGAAAGCGGTGAAGTCCTGAATATCTCATCGGATGCTTTTAAAATCAATTACCTTAAATCTCATGTAAGCGTTCTTATTCAAAAAAAGCTTTCGGAACTTAAAAACAAGGATCTTTCAATTCCGCTCGGAACTCTTACGGGATTGGAGATTTTAAACGGTAAAGGCCCGCTGATTCCTTTAAAAATTTGCGCATCCGGAAGCGTGCTTAGCGATTTTAAAAGTAATTTCATAAGTTCCGGAGTAAATCAGACTCTTCATCAGATGTATATTTCCGTTCATACGAGAATAAGCGTGATAGTCCCGGGGTGTTCATGTGTAACCGAGCTTGACACCACCGTTTTGGTTGCGGAAACCGTGATAGTAGGTAAGGTGCCGAATTTTTTCGGAGGTTCTGCTCTTCCAAGTTTATGCGGGGTGACAAGTGAAGTCCCCGAGGCAAGTAAATAACTGTAAATCTATTAAGATCTGTATTTTTCTTGACATAACCTGTTTTGATTTCATATAATTACATTTGATAATTAATTTTCTGAATAATATGTAAATATTCCCTCCCCTCAGTAAAGCAGTGGGAGGGAAAATGCATAATGTATTTTTAGACATTTAAATTGGAGTGGTTGAATTGGAAAAACAAGTTATACTAACCGAAGAAGGACTAAAAAATTTAGAAAGCGAACTTGAAATTTTAAAAAGCGTTAAAAGAAAAGAAGTGGCGGAAAAAATAAAAGTAGCACTTTCATTCGGGGATCTTTCCGAAAACAGTGAATACGATGAAGCTAAAAACGAGCAAGCGATTATGGAATCAAGAATACTCGAAATTGAATCCATGCTCAAAAATGTTAAGATTATAGATGAACATGAACTCAGTACGGATATTGTACACATAGGCTCTAAAGTTAAAGTTAAAGATGTTAAACTTGGAGAAACCGTAGATTACAGAATAGTAGGTTCAAGCGAAGCAAATCCTCGTGAAGGCAGGATTTCGGACGAATCCCCTGTCGGAGCGGCTCTTTTGGGGCATAAAGAAGGGCAGACCGTTAAAGCCGAAACTCCCGGCGGAGCGGTAAAATATAAAATACTGGAAATATACAAATAAAATTTTTATGAAGTCGTAAAAAATAAAAAGGACAGAAAAAACTATGGATAATACTACCAACTTGGAAAACAACTTGCTAAACGATGAAATAGATATAAACGAACTTATGAAAATAAGGCGCGACAAGTTCTCGTCTTTAAAAAACAGCGGGAAAAACCCTTTTGAAACAACAACTTTTCATGTTTCGGATTATGCATCAAAAATAAAAGAAAATTTCGAAGATTCGCAGGGCAAGAATGTTGCCGTTGCAGGTCGAATTGTAAGCTGGAGAGACATGGGTAAAGCGGCATTTATGGACATGCTTGACTCAAGCGGAAGAATTCAGATTTATATAAAAATAGATGATATAGGCGAAGAAAAGTATGCGGAAATGTCTTCTTGGGATATAGGAGATATTGTAGGTATAACCGGTTTTGTGTTCAAAACACGCCGCGGCGAAATTTCCGTACATGCAAAAGAAATTACTCTTCTTGCTAAATCTTTTTTACCGCTTCCCGAAAAGTTTCATGGTCTTAAAGATACCGATACGCGTTACCGCCAAAGGTATCTTGATTTAATATCTTCGCCTGAAATAAAAAATACGTTTATTAAAAGAAGCAAAATTATCAAAGCGATAAGAAATTATCTTGACGATCAAGGATTCACAGAAGTTGAAACTCCCGTACTCAATGTAATCCCCGGAGGTGCAGCGGCCAAGCCCTTTATTACACATCATAATGCGCTTGATATTGATCTTTACCTGAGAATAGCTCCCGAACTTTATCTTAAAAGGCTCGTAGTGGGTGGAATGGATAAAGTTTATGAACTGGGTCGTCTTTTCAGAAACGAAGGAATGTCTACAAGGCATAATCCCGAGTTCACGAGCATTGAAGTTTATGAAGCATATTCGGATTATCGTTCTATGATGGATCTTACCGAAAATCTTATTCGTCAATGTGCTTTGGTTTCCACGGGTACTTACCAAATTGAATATCAAGGCGAGAAAATAGATCTTTCGAAGCCATTTGAGCGAATCACAATGATTGATGCGGTTAAAAGATATACGGATAAAGATTTTTCTGAATTCGTGGGCGATTTCGATAAAGCGTACGAGTGTGCGAAATCCTTGAACGTGGAATGCAAAAAGAGTGATGCCTGGGGCGATATTTTAAACAAGGTGTTTGAAGAAAAAGTTGAAGAAAATCTTGTTCAGCCCACTTTCATTTGTGATTATCCTGTGGAAATTTCGCCTCTTACAAAAAGGAAGTCCGACGCACCTTATCTTGTTGAACGCTTTGAACTTTTTATTACACGCCGTGAAATTGCGAATGCTTATTCCGAACTCAATGACCCTATTGACCAAAGAGCTCGCTTTGAGCACCAGATGAAGCTCCGCGAAGCGGGCGACGACGAAGCTAATATGATTGATGAAGATTTCATTACCGCTTTGGAATACGGTATGCCTCCCACAGGTGGTCTGGGAATAGGCGTGGACAGACTTGTTATGCTTTTAACCGATAACGCTTCCATTCGTGATGTTATTATTTTCCCCACGATGAAGCCAAAAGATTGATATGTAATATTTAAAATTTTAAGTATGAAATTTCCGGGCAAAGAAGAAAAGCTTGCTCTATGTTAAAAGTGTGTTTAAAATTGCAATCGTGCCTATGCCGGGAATGCCCAGCATTGCCGCTAATCCTATACTTACCGTGTTCAGGGGAATGTTGATTCCCGTATAGGCTGATGACGCACTCAGTATAATAATTCCGACCGCTCCGAACAAGGCCGATTTTATGGAATTTATTATTGGATATGAAGTTTTTAAAATAAGGTGAGTTACTATAAGAACAGCAATAACGGATACTGCTCCTGCAGATATTAAATTTAAATCGGTCATGTTAAAATGATTCCTCCGCAGTTTAAGAAATTTTATCAAGTTTTATTTTATTAATAAGATATCTGTATCGTGCGTTTAGAACTTCACGCTGGTGGATGCAAGCTTCAATCAAATCACTGTCGCTTTCCATCTGGAACCATATGTTGGTTTTATCCATTTGGTTACATATGCTTTTGATTTCTTCTATAAGATCATTTCGTTTTTTGAGATCACTTTTAAGTGATTCTCTTTTTTTATGTAGATCTATTTTTTTCAGTAAATTCATCACAAACAATCACAATCCTTATCTTTCTGGTGTTTAAGATAAAACGTCTTTACTATGTCTATGATTTTATAGTGTGTAAATATGAAAAAAATTATTCAGTCAAAATGTTTATTTTTATAATTAATAATAATTTGTTGTTATTTAATAAATTTTTAAAAAATTAATATTTTTAAAAAGTATATATCGCAGAAAAAAGTTAGCCAAGGTTTACTTTTTCGAATTTTAAGTATAATATTTATATGATATTGGTATATTTATCTAAATTGCAGTTTGTACATATTCTGTGTTTTCATGGAATTTCGCAAATAAGTAGAAGGTGAACTTAATGAAGAAAGTAAGTGATATGATTTCAGGCGAAACCGGAGTTGTTAAGAAAATAGACGGCTTCGGAGCGCTTAGGCGTAGGATTATAGATATGGGCGTAATGCCCGGAACAGTTGTTAAGATGATAAAATCAGCTCCTTTGGGCGATCCTGTGGAAATTAATCTTCACGGGTATGATTTAAGCATAAGAAAATCCGAAGCAAACAACATTGAACTTTTTAACAATGACTCAGATGAAAACATTTTTTTAAAGCAACAACAAAACCATGATTTTAAAGTTAAAAATTATGCTGTTCCTTTTATGAATCAAGGAGAAAGCTGCCACTATAAAAATTCGAAAATTTTCAAAGCCGCTCTTATAGGTAATCCAAATAGCGGTAAAACCACTTTGTTTAACGGCTTAACGGGGAGCTACCAATACGTGGGCAATTGGCCCGGGGTTACAGTCGAACGTAAAGAAGGAAGAATCAAAAACGTCCATGAAATGATCGATCTTGTGGATCTTCCCGGAGTGTATTCGTTGTCACCGTATTCTCCCGAAGAAATAGTAACGAGAAATTATATTTTAAATGAAGCTCCTGATGTAATTATCAACATAATCGATGCCACCAATTTGGAACGAAATCTTTATCTTACAACTCAGCTTCTTGAGCTTGATTGTAAAATTATTTTAGTCCTTAATATGACCGATCTTTTGCTTTACAAAGGCAAAAAAATAGATTACAGAACTCTTGAAAATGAATTGGGAGTTCCCGTTGTACCTGTTTCGGCAGGCAAAAATCAGGGCATTGATGACTTTTTAAAAAAGCTTTTGGTTGTTTTAAGCAGTAGCGGTAACTCGAGTCGTGCATATAATTTTTATTCGCCTGACGTTGAACATGCTATTGAAAGCATTGATAAAAAAGTAAGCACAAGCATCAAATACATACGCCATAATCGTTTTAGATTTGTTAAAATATTTGAAGATGATCCTTTAATTATGCACGAATCAAATTTAAATAAGGATCAAGTCAGCGAAATTGTTAAAATTCGTAATTCTGTAAGCAAGCTGCATGATAAAGATAAAGATATAATAATAGCCGATGAGAGATACAGTTATATAGCCGGATTATGCAAAAGAGCAGTTAAAAATATTAAAAATCCCAAAGATTTTTCTTTTTCGAATAAATTGGATAGCTTAATAACGGGCAAGTATACAGCCTTTCCGATTTTTGTTATTTTAATTTTGTCCATTTTTTATGTAACTTTCGGCCCTTTTGGCTTAATGCTGAAAAGTTGGTGCGAAAATTTTATAAACATGAACATGCGTGGAACATTAGAAAGAATTTTAAATTATTTGGGTGCTTCCGTGTGGTCTAAAAGCCTCGCGTTGGACGCCGTTATAGGGGGCGTGGGAGCTGTTATATCGTTTTTGCCTCAAATCGCCTTGCTTTTCACTCTTTTGTCGCTTTTGGAAGATTGCGGTTACATGGCAAGAGCTGCTTTTATAATGGATAAACCGTTTCGAAAAATAGGTCTTTCCGGCAGGGCTTTCGTACCCTTGATAATGGGATTTGGTTGTAGTGTGCCTGCGATTTTGGGAACAAAGATTCTTGAAAATAAAAAAGATAAAAATTTGACTATATTCTTAATACCGTTTATGTCCTGCAGTGCTAAAATGCCTGTTTATTTACTCTTCGCATCTGCATTTTTCCCCAAGCATCAGCCTTTTGTCATCTTTGCTTTATATTTGTTTGGAATTATGGTTGCTGTTTTCACTGCTTATTTGTTTAAAGGCACGCTGTTTAAAGGTGAGTCGTCGCCTTTTATCATGGAAATGCCTGAGTATAAACTTCCGTCGCTTAAAAACGTAGGGCTGAATGTTTGGGATAAAACAAAGGATTTTGTTGAACGCGCCGGGACTGTAATCCTAGTTGCAACCGTTGTGGTTTGGTTTTTTCAATCGTTTGATTTCGGATTAAAATTTGTTTCCGATAATTCTCAAAGTATGCTTGCGGCGTTCGGAAACATTATTGCGCCAATTTTCAACATTTGCGGATTCGGCTGGCGCGCTTGCGTTGCTCTTTTGACGGGAATAATGGCTAAAGAATCAATTGTAAGCACGTTTTCCGTTCTTTATCCGGGAGGCAACGGTTTTGAACCTAGCTCAGTGCTTCCAAGAGTCTTTTCATTTTATAGTGCCATATCATTTTTGGTGTTTGTACTTCTTTATAATCCGTGCATTGCCGCTTTGTCCGCTATACACAAAGAATTCAAAGACTGGAAGCTTACGGTGACGTCCATTATCTATCAGCTTTTTATTGCTTATGTTTTATCGGCGATAACATTTCAAGTTTTAAATCTTTTTTCCAATTTTTTGAAAATTTAGTATTATTAATCAAAGGAGGCGGCAATACTGTTTAATCGGTGGCCGAATATTTGATTTATGAAAATAATTGACATTATAATCGTAACCCTTATCTTGGTTTTGATGATCATTATTATTATCCGCAAAATACGTGCAAGAAAATCAAAAAAAAAATCATGCTGCTCAGGTTGTTTCGGGTGTTCTTCGCAGGAATTTTGCATTAAAAACAAAAAATAACGAGGTGCTTTATGCGTTATCTTACATCTTCGCTTGAAGATTACTTGGAAATAATCTACATCTTAAAGCAGAATAATGAGTCCGTCGGGATAACAGATATTGCACGTGCACTTTCCATTTCAAAACCAAGTGTCAACAAAGCAGTGAATGCTCTTAAATCCAAGGAATTTGTTTTTCAGGAGAAATACGGTAAAATTAATCTGACAGAAAAAGGAGAGGAAACGGCAAAATCCATTTATAAGAAACACAAAATTTTAAGCAAGTTTTTAATTGAAGTTTTGGATTTAAATTCCAAAACAGCCGAAATTGATGCATGTAAAATAGAGCATATTTTAAGCCGCGAAACCATTTTAGGTATAGAAAGATTTTTAAGCGGTAAAGGTTTGAAATTAAAATAAAAAGGAGAATTTTCATGCAAACACTGGAGACCATTTTGAAAAGAAAATCAATTCGAAATTTTAAGTCTGAGCAAATATCAGAAAAAGAACTTGACACAATTTTGAATGCTGCCTGCGCAGCACCGGTTGGTCACGGAAATTATGATTCATTAAGGCTAACTGTGATTCAAAATCGTGAACTTTTAAATAAAATTTCAGCTGTATACTCAAACTCAGATATATTTTATGGTGCACCGACTGTTATTTCGGTTTCTTCTAATAATCTTGAAGCTATAAATTACTCAAATGCAGGTTGCGTAGTCCAAAATATGCTATTAGCTGCTACAGATTTAGGATTAGGTAGTGTTTATGTTATTAACTTTGCTTGGGCATGCGAAAAAGACGGAAATTTAATTAAAGAATTGAAAATCGAAAACGGATTTTTTCCGGTAGCTTCGATTGCTTTGGGCTGCCCTGCCAAGGAAACTGAATTCAGAAAAGAATTTATTAAAAGAATCAAGATTAATAAAATTTAGAAAAGACACACTTTAGTATATTATCTTTAAAAAATTTGATAATGAAATCTTAAATAAAATTGGGAGGATAATTTTGTACAAAGCTAACGTCAAAAAAGAAGGTCTTCTGGAAAACAAAAATTATATAATAGGCCGCAATGCCGTAAACGAGGCAATTAAATCCGGCAGAGTGATAGACTCATTGCTTGTTGTGTCAGAAGCAAACGTTGGTTCTTTAAAGTCTATTATTTTCAAAGCAAAAAATCAGGGAATAACTGTAAAGCAAGTAAAAAGAAATGTTCTGGATTCCATTTCGGAGGGTGTGCCTCATCAAGGAATCGCGGCAGTTGTTGGCGCAAAAAAAGTTTGCTCGGTTAATGATATTTTAGAGTATGCAAAAAGCAAAAACGAGCCTCCCTTTGTTATTATTGCAGATGGCATTGAAGATCCACATAATTTGGGAGCGATAATCCGAACCGCGGAATGCGTGGGAGCCCATGGGGTTATTATACCCAAAAGAAGATCCGCAGGTCTTACAGGAGCGGTTGATAAATCGTCCGCGGGTGCTCTTGAATATATGTTGGTTGCGAAAGTTTCAAACATAGGCACTGCAATTGATGATTTGAAGGGTAAAGGTTTATGGATTTACGCGGCTGACATGAACGGCGAAAAATGGACCGCACAAGATTTGCGTGGCCCTGTAGCAATCGTTATTGGATCGGAAGGAAACGGAATTAGCAAACTTGTAAAAGAAAAAAGTGATTTTACGCTTTCGCTTCCCATGCTCGGAAAAATAAACTCGCTTAATGCATCGGTGGCTTGTGGTATTTTAATGTATGAAGTACGTCGCCAACGAGGTTAGTATAAATTAAATGCCCACACAATTAATCCATATACCATTGAAGATATTGCCCCAAAAACTATAACAGGTCCGGCCATGACAAACATTTTGGCTCCGATACCAAACACATGCCCTTCGCTTTTAAACTCAATCGCAGGAGCGGTTATGGAATTTGAAAACCCTGTTATAGGCACAATAGTTCCCGCTCCGGCATGTTTTGCGATTTTCCCGTACCAATTAAATGCCGTTAAAAGTGAACTTAGCGCAATCAGAGTTATGGAAACCCATGTACTCGCGGTTTTTTTATCAAGCTCAAAACTTGTCATGTAAAGCTGATTTAAAAATTGACCGAAAGCGCAAATAAGTCCGCCGAAAATAAATGCCATGAACATATCTTTCCAGATAGGGCTTGCAGGCGAGGTATTCCCAGCCATTTTTGAATATTCTTTTTTGCTAACGTTCATAAGTTCTTTCACATCCTTTGGTTTTATTATTTCTTGGCGTGATATGATATATTCAAAAATATTTATTTGAATTTTTTTATTTTCATTTTGGGAGGAAACGGTGAAAAAAAAATTTTATGAATCGCTGAAAAAATACAGGCAAATGGGTCGTTCTTCTTTTCATACCCCCGGTCATAAGGGCGAAATGTTTAAGTCTTGTGATCTTCTGTCTCTGGATTTCACAGAACTTCCTCTAACCGACAGCCTTTATGAAGCGAGCGGAATAATAAATCAGGCGGAAGATTCTTTGCGAAAACTTTACGGCTCTAAAAAATCGCTGTTTTCGGCAGGCGGTAACACGCTCTGCATTCAGGCAATGTTAAGGCTTTGCGCACCAAACGGGGGAAAGATTTTATGCGATAGATTAGTTCATCGCTCTGCTGTTTCCGCTATGGCGCTTCTGGGCATTCAACCTACATGGATCAAGCGTGACTTTAATCAAAACACCGGCCTTGCGGAAACAGTCAATATATATGAACTGAAAAGAAATTTATCATCAGGTTCTGATTATAAAGCGCTTTACGTTACAAGTCCCAGTTACCATGGTATATTGCAAGATATAATGTCTTTATCAAGAGAATGCGGTAAATTCAGTGTTCCCGTAATAGTTGATAATGCTCATGGCGCGCATCTCGGATTTGTTCAAAAAAACATGCATCCTTTGAATCAAGGAGCGGCTCTGGTAGCGGATTCCGCTCATAAAACCCTCCCTGTTTTGACCGGTGGAGCATGGCTTCACGTTAATGACGAGAAATTTATCGCGGAAGCTAAAAATTCCATGGCTCTTTTCGGATCCACAAGCCCGTCGTATGTTACAATGGCATCCATGGATATTTGCCGCGAGTGGCTTTCAAGAAACGGTGAAAAAGAGTTTGCCCGTTTAAAAAGCAGGGTGGATAACATTAAAAAAACAGCGCTTTCGAGAGGCATTTTTATTCCGAAAGACGACCTTTTCGATCCTGTTCGTATCACACTGGGAGTTTGGAAAATAGGTCAAAAGGGCTTTGAATTTCGGGAGCATCTTTATAAATTTAAAATTGAGCCGGAATTTTGCGATGAAAATTATGTGGTTCTTATACCTTCGCCTTTTAATACAAAAAAAGACTGGAGAAGGATTGAAAGCGCACTGCTTTCGGTTGAAGCAGGAACAGAGTTTGCAATGAATTTCAAAAATTACAATTTGCCCGAAGTGAAAACCACATTAAGAGAAGCTCTTATGTCCCGTGGAGTTTATGTAGATATTGAAAAAGCCAAAAAAAGAGTTGCGGCCGAAGTGGTTTGCCCTTGCCCGCCCGGAGTCCCTGTGGTTATGCCGGGAGAACAAATAGGAGATTTTGAATGCGAAGCTCTGAAAAGTTATGGCATTTCCAAAATACTTGTGTTAAAATAATCTTTAAAATTATAAATTTCAGTTTTCTGATTTTTTACAGGATGTGATTATATGAAACTTGTTATGGCTATAATGAGTAAAGAAGATGCTTCTGTGGTTATGGATGCACTTACCGAGGAGAATTTTCAGGTTACAAAAATGGCTTCCACGGGTGGTTTCCTTAAAGCAGGTAACACTACGCTTATAATCGGTGTGGAGGATAACAAAACAAATAAAGTGATAGATATAATTTCGAAGTACAGCAGTAAAAGAAAACAACTTGTAACAAACAGTGCACCGTTTTACCCTGTTGCTTTAGCTCAAACCCCTTTTGAGGTCACGACAGGCGGAGCGATTATATTTGTTTTGGACGTAGATAGATTTGAAAAGGTGTAGGATTGATATTGAGTGTAGGTAAAAATCCGTTTGACAAATATTCGAGCAGTTTATATAAACTTGCACGTGAAGGCAGGTTTCCTCATGCTGTTATAATAGAATGTGCTGATAGCGCTGAAGGCTGTAACACTGCGATGAAAATCGCAGCGAATGCACTTTGCACCGGCAAAAGGAAAGAACCTTGCGGTGAATGTGGGAACTGCGTAAAAATAAATATCAATTCACATTCGGATGTAAAAATAATTTATCCTCAAAAAGGCTCCACATCAATAAAAATAGATGATATAAGATTTGTTCGTGAGGATGCCCATATTTCTTCAAACGAAGGAAGCTATAAATTCTATATCATAGCAGATGCGGATTGTTTAACTGTTCAGGCTCAAAACGCTCTTATAAAAATCCTCGAAGAACCACCCTCGAAAGTTATATTTATTATTCTGTGCAGGTCGTCTTTGTCGCTTTTGGAAACTGTCAGATCCCGATCGCAAATTTTTGGAAACAGTAACAACCCGGCTCTCGAAACAGATTCAAAGCTGAAAGATTTAGCGGAAAATATAGTAGACTCAAGTTTGAAAAGGGATAAATGCTCGGTTATAAGATGTGTTTCATCGGTTCCGAACGATAGATTGTTTTTTAAAAATTTAATTAATGAAATAACAGAGAATTTTTTGAAAGCATATTCTTTTAAAAGCAATCCGGATATAAATTCCGAAAAATTGATAAAAGTAATTGATGAGCTACAATACATCGCAGGTCTTATAGATAAAAATATAAATTTCAATCTGATTGCATCTTATCTATGTGCTTGTTTATAAAATTAAGGAGAAAACAAATGCGTAAAGTTTTAGGAGTGAGATTCCACGAAATAGGCAAAATTCACTATTTTATATTTTCCGAGGAAAATGTAAACATTGGGGATATTGTGGTTGCGGGAACCAAACGTGGCATAGAGTGCGGAAAAGTTATGATAATAACAGACGCAGATACTTTTGAGGGAACGATGCAACCAAGCGAAACCATAATTCGAAAAGCTACTCAAGAAGATTTAAAATCTTTGGAAGAAAAGAAAAAGGAAGAGGAAGAAGCCGGAGAAATATGCAAGAAAAAAATTCTTGAGCATAAGCTTAAGATGAAACTTATCGATGTTGAATATATGTTCAACAGAAGTAAAATTATTTTTTATTTTGTTTCTGAATCAAGGATTGATTTCAGAAACTTAGTAAAAGAGCTTGCAAGAATATTTAAAGTAAGAATAGAACTTCGTCAGGTTGGAATAAGAGATGAAGCCAAAATACTTGGAGGTCTTGGGTCGTGCGGCAAAATGCTCTGCTGCTCAACTTTTTTAAACGATTTTCAGCCCGTTTCAATCAAAATGGCGAAAGATCAAGGAATGTCGCTTAGCCCCTCTAAGCTTTCAGGAACTTGTGGCAGACTTATGTGCTGTTTGAAGTACGAACAGGATGTTTACCGCGACATTTTGAATAAAATGCCGCGAATGGGGGCGGCTGTTTCTACCCCCGAAGGTCATGGGATCGTAACAGGCCAAAGTGTTATCGCGGACAAAGTGAAAGTGGCATTAGACGATGATACCGAGAGTACATCCGCCAAGATGTTTAAAACAGAAGAAATAAAACCATTGAAGAACAGTTAAGTATAATTTAAACCTGTAAATTTTTTGATTTGCAGGCTTTATTTTTATTTACTTACATTACCACATTGATTTTTATAAGAAAATGAAGTAAAATTAATAAAGAATATAAAATAAAAATTAAAGAGCTATAAGGCTTACAAAAAGAATAAAATATTTATAAACAGTTTTTAATGTTTGTAAATTTAATGTTTTTGTGCTCTTGAACGTGGCGGTGCATGAATTGAAGAAAAATCTTGAAAAAAATTTCAAAGAACTTCGAACCAAATTAATTGAACGTAGCTTTGCGAAAATGAACAGCAGCCAAATGGAAGCAATTTTCAACGTTAACGGACCTGTTATTGTTTTGGCGGGAGCCGGAAGCGGAAAAACCACCGCTATAATTAATCGTATAGCATACATGATAAATTACGGTGATGCATACATGAGTTCTGAAATTCCTTCAGATGTTACCGAGGAAGATGTTAATAAGCTTGAAAAAGTTTATGATGAAGGCTTGGGAGCCGAAAGTGTAAAAGATTTAATTAAGTACCAAGAAATAAAGCCATGGAATATCCTTGCAATAACTTTTACAAACAAAGCGGCAAACGAACTTAAAAACAGACTTCGCAGTGCTTTGGGTGACGCAGGGGAAGATATATGGGCGTCTACGTTTCATTCTTTTTGCTCAAGGATACTTCGCATGAATGCGGATCGGCTGGGTTATTCAAATCATTTTGTGGTTTATGATGATGATGATGCAAAAAGAATCATAAAAGAATGCGAAAAAAACCTTAAAATAGACGATAAGCTTCTTTCGCACAAAACCATTAAGTATGAAATTTCGAGAGCTAAAGATCGGCTTATTGATTACAATGAGTACAAAAAAAGCGTGGGAAATGATTTCCGCCTGTCGAGCGTTGCGGATATATATGAAATGTACCAGAAAAAGCTTTTGGAATCTAATGCTATGGATTTTGATGATCTTATAGTCAATACCATAAGATTGTTCCAAACATGCCCTGATGTTCTTGAAAAATATCAAAGTAAATTTAAATATATTCTTGTCGATGAATATCAAGACACCAATTACGCGCAATATGTTCTGATTAAAAGTCTTTCCGAAAAGTCTCGCAATTTGTGCGTTGTCGGAGATGATGATCAAAGCATATATAAATTCAGGGGCGCAACCATAGAGAATATTATTGATTTTGAAAAGCATTTTCCGGGAGCAAAAATTATAAGGCTCGAACAAAATTACAGATCTACCAAGAATATACTGGATGCCGCCAATGCGGTTATCGAGAATAACGCTAACCGTAAAGGCAAGACTCTTTGGACCGAAAATGAAGAAGGGGAAAAAATAAAAGTCCATACAGCTTACAGTGAGCACGATGAAGCAAATTATATTGCCGAAGCGATACAAGATTTTGTGGCAAAAGGTGGTAACTATTCTGATTTTGCCATTCTTTACCGCATGAATTCTCAGTCGAATGTTATTGAAAAAGTGTTTATGAAATCAGGTATTCCATACCGCATTTTAGGTGGAGTAAGATTTTACGAACGTAAAGAAGTTCGCGACATGATTGCCTATTTAAGCGTTATCAATAATCCGCGCGACGAGATAAGACTTAAAAGAATAATCAACCAGCCAAGAAGATCCATAGGAGAAAGAACGATTTCGCAAGCTTCCGCAATTGCAGAAGAGGAAAACTTAGATTTTTTAAGCATTATAAGAAATTCGGAAAAACACGAGAATCTCCAGAGAGTATCTGTAAAGCTAAAATCCTTTTCCAATCTTTTGGACGATTTGATTGAAGCATATAAAAATCCTGATATTACAATTCATGAACTTTATGATATGATTCTCGAAAAAACGGGATACATTGATTATTTGAAATCGGACAGAGATAGCTCCGAATCCAGAATTGAGAACGTAAAAGAGCTTCTTAGCAATATAATAAAGTATGAAGAGGATAATGGCGAAGAAGCTACTCTTTCAGGATTTTTAGAAGAAGTGTCGCTTTTGTCCGACATAGACAACTACGACGAAAATTCCGACGCCGTTATTATGATGACTCTTCACTCAGCAAAAGGTTTGGAATTCCCGACAGTGTTTCTTCCGGGATTCGAAGAAGGAATTTTCCCCGGTATGCAGTCAATCGGTAGTGAAGAAGAAATAGAAGAAGAACGTCGCCTTGCATATGTGGGGATAACGAGATCCAGAAGGAAACTTTACATTTTAAACTCCGACAGTCGTATGATTTTCGGTAGCACATCACACAATAAAGCCTCACGCTTTTTAGGAGAAATACCTGAAAATCTTCTTGAAAAAACAAAGTCACGTGATTGGAAAATGTTGAAAACCGATGAACCTCAGCCGAGATCCACACAAGAATTAAGAGCTCGCTCACTTGTAGCTGCTCATCACTTTGGAGAGGTTTCGGGTGGGACAGGAAATTCTCATCAAAAAAATCTTTTTGCTCCGGGAGATATTGTTAAGCATAAAAAATTCGGAAAAGGAACTATAATGTCTGTTGTGCCTATGAACGGCGACAGTTTGCTTGAAATAATGTTTGATTCCGAAGGCCTTAAAAAGCTTATGGCAAATTACGCAAACCTTGAAAAAGAATAAATGTGAAAAACAATAAATATAATGTAGGTTAGATATAGTAACATAAATAAAAACCCCTCCATAATATGGTATTGGAAACAAGAGTTTCAATTCCGGGACGGTTAACATAGGTAATTTTTAATAGATAAAGAGAACAAATAACTATTTAACTATGTTTGACACCCGCTTAATATTTATGGGGGGAGTTTTATATGACA
>CAZSYK010000020.1:10230-17733 GCA_964610685.1 uncultured Eubacteriales bacterium | reverse complement strand
AAACTTATAAAAGAATTTTCGAAAGTGCTTCAAAACATCATTGATTTGTTCTTTTCAACAGGTATCGCGGAAACCATCACAAAAGCGGCGGTACAAATGGTGGGATTATTTTTGAAGGTTTTGGCTATCGAACTTATAAAGGGGCTGCCTAAAGTATTGGCATGGCTGCAAAATCCGATCGGAGAAGGGCTTAATTATATTGCCACAAGAAACAATAAAGATTTAAACGGGACGAGTGATCCGAATCAATATGCGAAAAGTTATTCGGGGATGGTTCCGAGTTATAGCGCAAAAAACTTTAATTTCCCGAGTATTCCATCAACTACAAGTACTTCAAATTCGTTTAATATAAGCGTCACTGCCAACAATGCGGATGCTATGGAAATCGCAAGAGTTATTGAACGCCAGATAGTCAGAAGGGTAAGCATATGATAAGAAAATTCAGTTTAAAAAACTCAAAAAATGAAGTTGTTTCTCTCAATGATTTTGACCTTTTCGCACATGATCCTGAGGGTTTGGGACTCAGCTTATCTAATGAGTATGTCAACACAGATTTGGATTTTATTTTAAACAAGACATCAGCAAATCAAGGTGTTTTGAGTGTACATATGCTGTTTGGAGCAATTGATGAAAAATATTATGAGGATTTTAGAAAATTCGCTGTGTTTTTAAACTATCAACCACTGGAACTGATCTACGAAACCGATGCGGGTAAATTCTCAAGAGGTTGCAGGCTCAAGGAAATGACTAAATCCGAAATAAAGGATCCGACCGTAATTGACGAGACCATGACGCTTGAGTTTTTAACCCCTTGGTATCAAATTTATTCTCCAAGTCAACACTACGATACGGATCCCGTCGGTGACGGTAAAATTTATGCACAGGCTTCGGATACGCCGCCGACCGAAACCAACTTGTTCCCTGACTCGGTAATAACTGATTTTACAAGCGGTAATTGGATACCCGGTGGTTCGCAGTATATATGGGATATTGAAACGGATGAGCAATTTGTACCTGACAATAATGTCGTGATAATAAACCACGATTTGGCTAACCAAATAAATGTACCCGTAAACTCAAGAATTCTTACGGCAAATAATTTAAATGTCGATGGTCAAACTGAAAACAAAACCCTTATTTTGGAATTCTTTTTCAAAACGGATTACACGGATTTAAGTACTCCAGATCTGATTGTTTCGGCTTTAGATTCCGGCGGAAATATTATACCTGCTTTTAAAATGGTTGATTCATTCGGAAACATTTTACCGACGGGCAAAGTTTTATATAACCTAAGCCCCAATTATAGCGGTAGGTTCACGGAATTTAAGATTGCTTATAAAATTACGTCTGATAAAATTTCCAAACTCAATTTTTTATTTAATGAACCCGATGCGGAGAACTGCTATCTGACAGCTCCGAAACTTCTTAAAATGGACGAAACAGATGCAAGTGATACCGATACCTACTACATTTATGATTATGTATACGAAGAGCCTGAAGATTATATGGCACCCAACTTTTTTGAATTTGTTAATGACTCCGAATATTTCGGAACGGGATGCAACTCTCCAATTAGAATTTTGATAGAAGCCGGGACTAATTCAATAGTTAACCCGTCATGGAATTTATTTATAGGTTCAAAAATTGTACAAAACGACAGGTATTTACTAACTATTCCTGCCGGATATACTCTGGCAGTATCTTCGTTTCCGGAAGATAAGTATGCAAGGCTGTATGCTCCGGACGGATCATGGTCAAATGTATATCAGCAACAAGACTTGACAAAAACGAATTTCGTTAAACTCCCGCCGGGGGCATCAACTCTCGTCTTTAGTGTAGGAGACGCCAAAATAAATATTGAGGCACGATTTGAAAAACTGCTTGTTTGATGTAGATAATGTATTTTATTTTGTATCTTTTGCAGAATTTCAAGCATTTTGTTGCTTGAACCCGACAAGATAATATATAATGTGCGATGTGGTAGGAGAAAGCCTACGGAGGACGGTTAGCCCACTCCCATAAGATTGAGGGTGAGCAAATGTGTTTGATTTAATCTTATTTATACTATTCATGATATCTCTTACATATCATTAGTTATATATTTAGTAGATTACCTCTATGAAAACACAAAAAATTAACCGCCCCTCTTCCCAAAGTGTGACGGTTAATTCAGTTATATCTTTTGGGGGCTAACCGCTTTCAAACGGTTTAACTCCTACTACTATTATATTATTAATTATTTTTAATTTTGTCAACCTTGAAATTTTTCCGGGTTGACTTTTTGTTGCTCAAAAATCAAGTGAAAGGATGTGATGATTTGAATGGAATTGATATATATATCGTGAATCGTTCCGATGGTGTGGTAAAAGGGAGTTCACAATGTTTCAGCTACGAAATAAATCGAGATTATCTGACAAACGAAAAATCAAAATTTATACCGTTTAGTACGCTTACAGCATCCGAAGGGGATTTTTTGATTGCAAAAAGTCATGAGCTAGGCGAAATAAATCAAACAGGTATAAATCCTTTGTTTTTTGGAGTCATTGAATCTTTTGAAAACAAAGAAATCATTGCGTGCGATTTATATAATATTGCGAATTTTGAAATTGCTGCGACTTCTAAAAGCGGATCAAGTTATGGCCAACACATACAAAATCTTTTGAATGTTTATCTTGATTCATCAAAATTAGTGGGAAGAATTAATCGTACCGTTGATTCATCAGCCGCGGTAGGATTTTCGTATCAGCCCCAAGATTCGCCGACCCAAGTTAGCTTTATTGAGTATCTTGTCGATGGTTTCAAAAAATACGGAGTGGTATGGGCTGTAAACAGCATAAGATACGGCACTGACAACAATATCGTTATCGATACGATAATAAAAAAGGTTAATAACACAATAAACCTTAAGAACAATTCGGAAACCTTTGTGAACTGGGAAGTTTACGAGAACAATACAGGGCGAAAACGCGAAAACAGGCTTTTGATAATAAGTAAAACCACAAGTAACTCGGAGAACCCTAATATACTATCAACGTGGTACTTGAAAAAGGATGGAACGCTTACTCAAAGCCAAAACGACGGTGTTTTCTTGCCGACAAAAGATACAATCGCAATTTATGATACATCTCAAACGAATCCTCCGACATATCAAGAAATGGCGCAATCAAGTCTGGGAGGAAAAACATTTTCGCATGAAATTAATTTCGATTTGCTTAAAACGAGCAATCTGATTTCTTTTGACGAGCTTGAAATAGGTCTTAATGCCGTAATTGTTTATAACGGAGTTATCTACAATTCCGTTTTGACAGGTTTCGTTATATCAAGCGCGAGTGAGTTTATCCATTTGAAATTCGGGCATGTCAGGAGCACATTAACGCAAATTTTAAATAACTAGGAGGAGGCAAAATGATTACAGGTTACACATTTGACAGGGCAAAAGTCACAGCATCTCAGGATAGTGCGCTTTATGATTTTTTAAATTTCGGGGAAAACACGGTAATGTCCGGTATGGGGAACGATATGGCGGTTACTGTAAATGGCTTGACATGCACAATCGCACCGGGCAAAGCTGTGGTTTGCGGTAGGCTTATTGAAGTATCTTCAGCGCAAAATGTCCAGATACCTGCAAATAATACAGGATATTTATGTTTAACAATAGACTTATCTCAAACCAACACATCAAGCGGTACTCCGGGGCAAACGGATTACACTGTAGTGATAAATCAAGTAAGATCGGAATTTGTGACAAGTTTAACTCAAAATGATTTATTTAACGGAGGCCTTATTTACAATTTCCCGCTTGGACAAGTCACGAGCACATCAACAACAGCAACTTTTACTAAAATGTCTTATTCATATACTGACAGAATGAATACTTTTGAACCTTTCCCGACGGCCACAGATGTCAGCCCATCGTATACATTTGAGTATAGATGCGCGAATTGGTACAGGATTGGCCCATTGGTTTTTATAAATTTCCATATGAAATTCAACGTCACAAATCCTGGATCCGGATACGCATTGATTGGAGGGCTTCCATTTATTTCCGCAGATGGTTTAAATGGTCAAGGACTTGCGGTCAGGGAAGTTTACAAGTTAAGTGGTTCGCTTAATGCTCCTGCCGGTTTTGTTTTTGACAACTCGAATCTTATTTATCCGCGCGAGAACAATGGTGCAAGTGCTTTCCGGTGGTCTAATGATACCTGGTGGATGGGGTTTTCCGGATTTTATCTTATAAACCCGAACCAATAAAAATTTGATTGAATGAGGTGATTTTATGGATACATTTATATCTAAAGACATGTTTTTAAGTTTAACCGGATGCATAACCTTGGTATGCTTGATAGTGCAGATAGTAAAAGGATATATACCTGTAAATCCGATATGGATCAATTTGACGGTTTCGGCGGTAATAACTGTTATTAGGATCGTCTTTGTGGGCGATTTTTCCGCCGAAGGGATAGTTTTAGGGATACTAAATATTGTTCCGATTCTTCTCGGTGCAACCGGTTGTTATGAAGTGGGCAAAAGTGTTATAAGTTCGGTGGTTAAATAGCAACCCATAAACAGCTCATCTGCCATGTGTAGAAGGAGCTTCTGAAGACGTCTTGCCCTTATTTGCAGGGCGTTTTTTGCTTTTAAAAATCAAAAATATTGAGGTGTGAAAATGGAAGAGCAAATAAAAAATAATTTTAAATACCACGCACCAAAGGGAGAACAAATAGAGGTATACAAAAAGATAAGAGAAAATGTAAAGCAAATAGCTTTAATGATTAATGAATATATCCCTGATTCAAGGGAGAAAAGCCTATCATTAACAAAATTAGAAGAAGCTGTCATGTGGGCTAATGCAGGATTAGCAAGAAATTAGCAAAAATAAGGAAGTGTAAGTATGAAAGATTACGAAGATTATTGGATAGGCCAAAGAACATCAAAGCATGATGACGAGGATTTTAAAAATGTACTTTGCAAAAGAGACATAGACAACTATTTCGGTAGCATGTGCGAAGAAATTGAAGATTCAAAACCCATTTCGCTTGATGATCCCGAAGAAAACGAAGGGCAAGGAAATGCAATCGAGAGTGCATTCAAATTAGGTTTCCAGCAAGCCAAAAAAGAGATTATGGCAGTTATAGATAACTACGAGATTCGTATTTTAAAATTTGCAGACCAATATGCAGAAGGAAATTAAAATATGGGAGGTAAAAACAATGGAAGTTAAAGGGATTGACTGTTCCAAATGGCAGGGCTCAATTAATTGGCAAGAAGCCAAAGCTGACGGAGTAGAATTTTCAATAATTCGTGAAGGGTATGGGAAAGAGTCTCCAAATCAAGTAGACAAGCAGTTTGAAGCAAATTATTTGGGCGCCAAATCGGCGGGGATACCTATTGGTGTATATCACTATAGTTATGCAGACAGCACCGAAGATGCAAGGCTCGAAGCAAAATTTTGTTTAAAGAATATTGTGGGGAAGCAACTCGAGTATCCTGTATGTTTTGATATTGAGGACAAAGAAATGCTTGTGCTCACTAATCAGCAACGCACCGATATTTGTAAGGCTTTTTGTGAAACTATCGAAGATGCAGGCTACTATGCCATGATTTATTGTAGCCTTGATTGGTATAACAACCGGTTATGTGGCTCACAGCTTGTCGATTATGATTTATGGCTTGCTCAGTGGTATACGGGCACTCCATCCGTTTCTTGTGGCATATGGCAAAAGGCGGATAATGGCACGATTGATGGGATAAGCGGTAACGTTGATCTTAATGTTGCGTACAAAGACTACCCGAGCATAATGAAAACCAAAGGGTTAAACGGCTTTAGCGCAAATTCAAGTGATAACGCTTCTACATATCAAACTTATACAGTTCAAAAAGGCGATAGCCTCTGGGCAATCTCTCAGAAGCTTTTAGGTGCCGGCTCAAAATATCCGGATATCAAAACATTAAATTCACTGGCAAGCGATACGATTTATCCGGGGCAAGTTCTCAAAATCCCTAAATAAAATAAATAAGTTTGATATTCTACAGTATTCATAATATAATAATAAATATAGTTGAATAACAAAGGAGATGAATACCGTGGCAAATATATTTGATATATCTGATATAATCATCGATTACTTCCAAGGCGAGGAAAATGATTTGACAAATTTAAAGCTTAACAAATTGCTTTATTTTGCTAACGGTATTTATCTCGCGCGAACAGGTACCCCGTTGTTTGAAAATGTTTTTCACGCCTGGTGCCACGGCCCTGTTGTTTGCGAAGTTTATGGAAAATATAAAGTTTTCCATAGGGATCCTATTGTTATTACAGAAAACAAAGACCATAAAAAATTAAAAGATGATGAAAGCGAAGCAATAATAGATGCACTGAATGACTACGGTGCCTGTTCCGCTTGGTATCTTTCAAGATTAACCCACAAAAAGGGGTCGCCTTGGTATGAAACTTCACATAAAGAAGTTATTGATAAAAATAAAATAAAAGCTTATTTCGAAAAAATAAAGAAACCGACACTTAAAGAGAGAATAAGCGAACTTAAAGCTATAGGGTATATTGATAAAGATGGTAATACGGTCTTGCCTGCTGATGATGATACATTTGATGATGACTGGAGTTAAAAATGAGCGAGTTCAAAAGATGGGACGTTTGGTGGGCAAATTTCAAGTACCAGGAAAGTGATATTTTCAAAGATAGGCCTGTAATAATTTTAGAAGAAAATAACCTAACGGTTTTATCTATAAAATTAACCACTAAAGAGCCAAGAGAATACGATCCGTTGGATTATAAGATACAGTTTTGGGAAGAAGCCAATTTGCGAAAACCCTCTACAGCCAGAATATCTAAGGTGGCTGTTGTTTCCAAAATGAGCTTTAGAAAATACATAGGACGATTAGTACTAAAAGATATATTACAAATTCAAAATTTGATTAAATTTTCGGATTGAATAAATATCTATGTAACAAAAGAACGGTCTTATTCCTAAGGAAAGCATTTTTGATAACGCTATCTTTTAGGATGGAGAGCGTTATCTTTTTTTATATATATTATCAGAATTAAATAATTCTATTAAAATTATTGTTAAATTAAATTGTTGACAAATTAGACTACAGGGAATAATATAAATGTAGTAGGAGTTTGAACCGTTTAAAAAGCGGTCTTATTCCAAAAATTTCAAAGTTACAAAAAGTAACGCTCTACGTTTTTAGAAGGATGAGAGCGTTATCTTTTTTTATGTGTATTCATTGAATCAAACAAATCAATGATTAATAATATCAAAAGAATAATAAAACTCAACGTTTCACATCACCCCCATTCCTTGGGAGTGAATAAGACGCGCTCTCTGTAGTTAAACTCCTACTACAAATAAGCATTATATATTAACGCAAAAAGGCAAAACAATAGGAGCTCATAAAATCTCTTTAAATGACAAAAAGTGGCAAACATTATCATTAATTTTATTGCATAGGGAGAATCGGGTTGCAAAGAGAAGAAAAATA
>CAZSYK010000020.1:5225-10130 GCA_964610685.1 uncultured Eubacteriales bacterium | reverse complement strand
TGAATGAAATTAACGATAAATTAGATTTATTATTAGACATAAAAAAATAGCCGCTCACGACCAATGAATAGCTATTTTTTTATAAATTGTTTTTGTTGGAATGGCTAGCCGTTTTTCAAACGGTTTGCTTCTACTTCTTATTATATGCTGCTGAATACAAAAGTCAACATTAAGATAAAAAAATTTTTGTTTTATAAAATCTCTTTAAATGACAAAAAGTGTCAAATATTATCATTAATTTTATTGCATAGGGAGAATCGGGTTGCAAAGAGAAGAAAAATAACTTAAAATGCATAACGTAGAAGCAAAGCCTGACGGAAGGCGGCTGACCAAAATCCTCCGAGAAGGAGGTGAGGCATATGGACTTTAATGAATTTGAAATATTAGTTTTTTATTTCGCAGAGATTTTAAAATCTCTGAATGAAATTAACGATAAATTAGATTTATTATTAGACATAAAAAAATAGCCGCTTAACCCGACTAAAAGTTACGGCTATTAACTTAGCATTTTCTTTTTGATTGGCTAGCCGTTTTTCAAACGGTTTGCTTCTACTTCTTATTATATGCTGTTAAATCTAAAAGTCAATATTAATGTAAGATAAATTTTTGTTTTATAAAATCTCTTTAAATGACAAAAAGTACCAAATATTATCATTAATTTTATTGCATAGGGAGAACTGAGTTGCAAAAAATAAAATCATGTTGTAATATATGAATTAGCATTTTGATGTAACTAAAACAAAATGTCATGACAGGAACGTGAGCTAGGAACTCACGAACCCCTGTGAGAAGGTACAGTAACTACCCCGCACATACCGCATTAGCGGCGCCATGACTTTTATAATATAACTGATAATCAGGAATATTTCAATAGAAAATATTGGGGTTCAAGGACGTGCGAGGTATAGGCTAAAATGCATTTAGCCGTATACTTTCGTACGTTTTGTTGTTGCATCAAATGCTAGGTAACCGCTTGCATTTGATGTGTTTCTAATCCCATATCAATTTTTTGACCGATTTTGCTGGTGGGATTTAAACTAATAGTTCACAAATTCCTTCTTTTATAGTTCTTCCTAATCCTTTCCGGCATGCAAGCGGAAGCCGCACCTAAATAAAAGGGATGATGCAACAACATGAACTCCAATAATTTGTCATCTGCGCTCACAGGGCTTAAAGGCTGCGGTGCAGATGAGGCATTCGATGAATTTTACCTTATAATCAGCGAAGCACTTGTCGAAAACAGAAAGACTTATACCGAGCAACTCTTAAGCAAAGCGCTCAGAGAAGGAACTGAGCAGTTTCAAGAAATGCGCAAAAAGTTTCTCGACTACGTTGAAGGAATACGTAAGTTTGAACTATTTATAAGGGACGAAGACGATCTTGGCCCGGATGAATATTTTTTCGGGAAACTACTTTATGCACACGATGACTCATGCGGATATCTGGCAAAACAAGCTTTTGAGTTCGGGGTGGCATATGGCAAAACATCGGTCACCTGATGCAGCCGCCAAAATTAAATATTTAAAAATATCAAAATACCACAGCAGATAACTGCGTGGTATTTTTTGTTGCGCTTTTATTAAAGAAAAATTATTAGCAATTTTTAACCTTGGCTATATTTTTTTACTTATTAAATAGCAAAATTCACAAAACGAAAATTAAGATGCATAAATTTTAGGCCTGAATATGTTTGATATGTGGGATAGAGCGTTAAATTATTAACTATAATAAATAATTTTATTATAAGTATATAACATGTAAGTAATATTCCGGCAACCATATAAATTTTGTATAAAATTGGCAAATCCAAGACACCTGACGCTCTCCCACGTTAAAGAAAGCACTGGTGTTGAGGTTGCCTTTTTTTAATTTGATACGTGCTCCGCCGTCTCCTTTCTCTTTTTAACAAAAAAGTGAAGGAGAATGAAAATGGCGTATGTAATAACAATAACGGATGGTAACGGTAAAAAAATAACTGTAGAGGTGAGTTACGAGGTTTATAGATTTGAAAAAAATTATCGTCGGCATGCACTTCATGACAATCAGGAATTAGAAAATAATTTATCTTTTGAAGAATTTTGTGAGATCAATGAAGGACTTTACATGAAGATTCCGGAGCAACTGACAACGTCGTCTTGTGAAACGGAAATAATAAATAATTTTTCAAATAAAGAATTAAATAAGGCGATTGATCAACTTCCGGGGAAACAGAGAAGACGATTAATTTTATATTATTCAAATGGATTAACCTTTGAGGAAATTGCGAAAGCTGAAGGTACCCATAAAATGTCTATCAAACAAAGCGTAGATTGCGCTCTAAAAAACTTAAACAAAACTTTAAGAAAAATTAACTGAGTTTAGACCTTACTTTTTGCCTCGAAAAAGGCTTATACATATGGAAGGTATTTTTCGAGAATCTTTCCGAAATGATTTAAGTGCTGTGACCACTCGTCACGAAATGGATTCACACCTAACTTTGAACCTTGAAAATTGAATACAAGCCTCAGCTACATTTAAAGAAACTCCTGCTCAGCCACAGTCCGAGCGTGATAAAACCGTCGCAGGCAATGGGAGCAGCTTCGAGAGATCCTCGAGGACGTGTAAGTCGTGTGAACCGCTTTGCGGTTGGTTGAGGTTAACTAACTTAATTTAATTATTAGATTAGGAGAATTATCATGGATGACTATTTAAAAGATTATCCTGCTGTTTTAACTCCGGAAAATATAATGGAAATTATGTCTTTAGGCAAAAACAAAATTTATGATTTGCTAAAGGAAGGCACTATTAAAAGCATACGTATTGGCCACCAATATAGAATACCACAACAATATATGCACGAATTTTTATTTAATTCTATCCGAACAAACGCTTAACAATTACAACCTACTATGCTATAATTTAACAGTAAATGGTAGGTTATGTGTCATAAATAAGGAGAATGAAAGATGACGGGTAGCTTGCAAATAAGGCGTGGTATGTATCATTGCGTCTTGAACTTTAAAGATGAAATGGGGAAAAGAAAACAAAAATGGATTAATACTAAATTAGCTGTAAAAGATAAGAATAAGAAAAAAATGGCTCAAAAAGAGCTCAACGAACTTTTAGTAAAGTATGAAGACGAAGACTTCCATAAAAGCAAAGAAGTATTACTTGTAGACTATCTAGAAAAATGGTTTGAATATGGGAACAGGAATATTGATCAAATAACCAAAGAGGGCTATTATACATATCTATTCAAACATATTATTCCATACTTTAAACCTATGAAATTAAAAATCAATCAGCTTAAACCAAGGCATGTTGTTGATTTTTATAATTATAAGTCTATGCATGGAAGATTGGATGGGAAATCCGGTGGAGTTTCCTCAAGTACACTTAGAAAATTCAACTTTATACTAAACAAAGCCTTAACTCAAGCGAGAGTTGAAGAATTGATACCAACGAATCCGGCAGAAAAAATACCAATCCCAAAAATGGGAGAGAGCAAGGAAGCACGCCGTTTTTTAAATGTTGAACAAGCGGCAGAGGTTTTAAATGCTTTTGAAGGGCATATTTTGAAACCTTTGGTCGCTACCGCTTTGTATTACGGATTACGTAGAAGTGAAGTGTTAGGATTGAAATGGAGTGCTATAGACTTCGAAAACGAAACTCTTGAAATCAAACATACTGTGGTAAAAAATCTAACTATTGTTAAAAAAGATAAGACTAAAAACACAGCAAGCCATAGAAAGTATAAACTTTTGCCGGAAGTCAGAAAAATGCTTGAAGGTTTAAAACTAAACCAAAACAAGTGCAAATTATTATTCAACGAGAAATATGAAAACAACGACTACATATTTACTTGGCAAAACGGTAGGCTTCTAAGACCTGATTATGTGACAAAAGCATTTCAAAAAGTTTTAAATCAAAAAGGTTTGCAAAAACTTCGATTCCATGACTTACGCCATTCATGCGCAAGTATTTTGTATGACAAAAAATGGCAAGAAAAAGATGTGCAGGAATGGTTAGGACATGCAGACATTCAAACTACAATGAATATATACACACACATAAGCGAGTCAAGGAAAGAAATTCTGACAAAAGATTTAGTAGGGCTATTTAATATCTGAAAAGGAGAGATTTATGTGACCCCTGAACCCTTATACAAATGTCCTCAATGTGGAGAAGATGTTTACGAAGGAGATTTAACTACTATTTGGGATGGCATTGCTCATTGCAGCAGTTGTGGGAGTAAAAGAGAAGCAAGAAGTTTAACCCCCGTAAGAATTATGAACCACGAAGATGGACGTATTGAGCTTCTGAAAGAATTATGTGGCTGCAAAGATGGAACTTGCGGATGCTGCGATGATGACGAAGATAATTAAAAAGAGATTTGTATTTAACTATTAGTTTTAGTTTGGCTAACACTTTGGCTAACGAGTTTTTGAGTTTTTTCTTTTGGGGATATTGGGGAATTAAAAATATTTTTAATTTAAGACCTTTAGTAATGGCTTAGAATCGGGAAAGATTAAAACTATTTAATTTTAAACAGAATTTATTAAAAGTCTAATTTCTTGAATGGGGTTCAAGAGGCCGCAGGTTCGACTCCTGTCACTCGGACCAAGTTGAATTTGATACGCTGTAAACTCTGTGCGAATAAGAAAGTAATGTTTATTAAGATAATATTTTTAAAAATATTATCTATACTTCTTAATAATATGTATTTTATTTTAATTATGCCTGACATTTGAATTTATGTAACTTAGCTCTTAATAAAAGTGTAAAAAAAAATGAACCTCCAATTTTTAACTAAAAATTGGAGGTTCATTTACTTTAACAAAATTCTATGATTGATTCTTTAAGCGTGTTCTCCTGGAAAGCTAGGCAGATAATTCATACATTTACTGAACCATGAAGGTTTTTCAA
>CAZSYK010000020.1:0-5125 GCA_964610685.1 uncultured Eubacteriales bacterium | reverse complement strand
TGGAACATCTGGAGCTGGAACACCCGGAGCCGGAGCTGGAACTGGAACATCTGGAACTGGAACATCTGGAGCTGGAACACCCGGAGCCGGAGCTGGAACTGGAACATCTGGAGCTGGAACACCCGGAGCCGAAGCTGGTGGTTGTGGTAAACCGAATATACTCGATTTAATCCAACCATATTCTGATCTCCTATTTACATATTGCGCTGCTTGGTGAACTTCTAATATTGCTTTTTTCAAAGCTTCCAAAATGTCGGGAAGTTGTATTACTGTTCCTGAAAATTTATCTTGTAACTCTTTTTGTTTTTCCGGTGTATCACCTAGCATGCTATTAGCTTTTTCTGCGGTTTCTTGGGCTGCTTTTGCGGTTTTACCGAGTGCATCTACTATCCCTGAAAATTTATCTTGTAACTCTTTTTGTTCTTTAGGTGTATTCCCTAGCACATTGTTAATTTTTTCTGCAACTTCCTGAGTTGTTTTTGCGGTTTTACCGAGTGTGTCTACCATTCCTGAGACTTTTTCCTTTAACGCTTGTTGTTCTGCCGGCGTACCTGCTACATTACCAATTAATTTTTTAGCTTCGGATGAAACTTGCGTAAACTCAACTACTGCAGTGTTAAGCTTTACGTTTAATTCTGCGGCTGCATTCGAAACTTTATTAGCTTTGTAAAAAAACACACCCGAACCCACTAAAATTACTACTATGAGGGAATCTCTTATTATCTGATGTAAAATATTTTGTAATTTAAATAACATTTTTTGCCCTTCCCTAAGAGGTTTCGTGAAACCAATTTTAATACTATTATAATATATTTTTCGTTTGCTTGCAAGGTCTTTTTTACACTATGTTAAATTTTCTTCTTATAATATTACAAAATTTGACTAATTACAAAAAAGAATGTAGATATGCATATTTACAAATTTTTTGTAAGCAACATTCGCTACATTTAGGTTTACGGGCAGTGCAGATTAATCGCCCATGAGCTAAAATTCTGTGACAAAAGGCAGTGGATTCCGATTTTGGCAAGAGATGTGACATTATGTTTTCGATTTTCAAAGGATTTTTATTGTTATGAAACCCCAACCTTTGTGTTACTCTTATGAAATGAGTGTCTACTATTACAGCGGGCTTTCCGCATATTTCGCTTAAAAATAGATTTGCTGTTTTCCTACCGATCCCGGGAAGGGACAGTAGTCTTTCTAAAGTGTCAGGTATTTTCCCACTGAAATCTGAGATTATTTTTTTGCACATGTTTACTATATCTTTGGATTTTGTTTTATATAAGCCACATGAATGTACATATACTTCAACTTTTTCAAAACTTGAATCGGCAAAATTTTCAATGGTTTTGAACTGCGAAAATAACAACGGTGTTACTTTATTTACTCTAGCGTCGGTGCACTGGGCAGATAATCTTGCAGCTATCAAAAGTTGCAAAGGGGTAGTGTATATAAGTGAGCACCTTGCGTCAGGGTATGCTTTTTGCAATTCTTTAACTGAAATTTTTGCACGTTCTTGATTTGTCATTTTATTTTCTATATCCTCTTTAAAAATAATAGTGATTACACATAATACCAAAGTGTTGATTTATAATCAATAAATACAGTGTAAAAAAAGCACTGCTTAAATATTAAGAAGTGCTTTGTTATATATTGTTTGCTGTGAAATTCAAGATATTCCAAGTGCAGATTTTATACAATTGGTCCATATACAACAGGATAATTTTTTAATGTAGTGCCACGGGATTTCTTGAAAATATCTAAAATTATTCTTAGTTTTGTTTTTGGGGTAAATATCTAATCCTTTATTTTTCACCAGACTAATCCACTTGTCTGATTGGCTACAGTTAACATTTCAACAATATTGTCTATAACCTCTTGTGAATTTAGAAAAGCTGCTAAATTCGGATTATTTCTTAATGCGTTAGCATGAGATTCGCGAAAAATTTCTAAAATCTTATGTCTATTTGCTCGTTTATTATCAAATAAATGTACTTCTAAATTTTGTTCATTCATAATCTCGAGTATTTCCTTTGCCCATTCTGCTATAGCTATTTCCGAAGGATTATCTGTAAGTAAATTACTGTGTTCATCATAAACTTCTGAAATTGTGAAATCAATATTATCTAGTATCTCACGATAGGTAATTGCGGGATACGAGGGCTCACGTTGAGAAAGTCCAACGCAAAAAGCTGTGCTTCCTCCTATACATAGCAATAAAGACATTGCAATTGCGCAGAATATTTTTATAAATTTTGATTTCATTAACTAAATTCTCCTTACTTTAATATTTAACAATTGCTTTACAATATCTATTATAAAACTTTACAATTCAAAATGCAAGCAAATAAATTATTTAAAGCAAAAATTAAAAACGGCAATTTTTGATATAAATTCCTATGTGATTTTTATCTATATAATAGATTTTAACTTGGGGCTTTCACTTTTCTTGTAAACATAAAACTTATCAGAACTGTCAATAAACGCTAATAATATGTCGGAAGCGTCGGTTATACCATGCTTTTCTAACTGTGATTTTAACCATTTTTTATCCTTATTAATAGTGCTTAAATTCTCGTGTAGCACCGTTCCATCAACGATAATATTAGCGCAAAGTCCTTTGTACTTTGTGTTAATTTCCATGTCCTTAGGGGTAAGGGGAAGGTTAGATGGTTTCATTTGAACGCTTACCTGACCGTTAGTTTCCAAAATTGCAAATTCAATCTCAGATAAATTAAATGCACTTTTAAGTCTGCACTCTTCCAAAAGTTCATCGATGTTTATTCTTGTTTTGCGCAGATTATTTTCTATTATCTTGCCGTCTTGAATAAGTATAGTGGGCGAACCATTAAGAATTTTGCGCCCTTTGTAACTTTTTATACTTATTTGTGAAAGAATCAGAGGGAACAAACCGTATATAGCTACGCTGGTTAAAAATTCAGGGAAGTCGATGTCCATGTCAACCGCAAACGCTGCTGCAATAGATCCTATTGAAATCCCTATTACATAATGAAAAAAGCTAAGCTGGGAAATTTGCTTTTTTCCCGCAAGTCGCGCAAAAATAAAAAGTACAAAAACCGATGCCAGCGAATGAATAGCGGCCTGAAGTATATTTTCGTGCATTTTAATCTCATCCTTACAGTTTTTGATTATATTATCCGCAGGCAGCAAGAAATTATTCATTTCTATTCAAAAATTAAGCATACCCTGGAAAAAGGGAATGCTTAAAAAATGTAGTGATTTCATATAAACTAATTAATCGGAATGTTTTCTGTAATTTTGTTTGTAATATCTACAGCTTCATTTCCTTTTAAAAACCGGGGAGGAATATCTTCGTAATCAAGCCGTTGATCATTGATTATTTTTTCTTTTACCTCCATAATGTAAAAATCAATAACCCCGTCGCGTATGTCAACGCTGTATATTATGTGTTCTCTTATTTTTGGAGGTATATAAAGCCACGATTGATTTTCAAAAAGGAAACGATTTATATAATGAAAAGAGTTGCGAGAAACAAGATATGATAATTTGACGGGTATTCCTCCACGAATAGCTACTTTGATAGCTGATACAAGAGGAATTGAAGGTTCCCCTACCGCGTAAGTGCTAGAAACATTACCTAAAAGAAAAATTGCCGCTAAGCATCCTAGTATGGATTTTTTTAGATTCATAAATTAATCGACCTCCTTGATTTTCAAAATATATTAATATCATAAACCATATTGTGCGATATTTCTATATCAAGGATTGTTTTTTGAAAAAAGTATGAAATACAGTCAGTTAAAACGTTTCTAAAATAAAACATCTTTCTTTTAAGAAAGATGTTTTATTTTATTGAGTAATGATGATAAAAATTTTAAAATTGTGACATCTCAAGTTGGTCAATTATCTTGTTTGCAAGTTCTTTTGCATCATTTCCTACATAAAGTATGGGCAAAGAGGAGGAGTATGGTATGTCTTGAGGATTTGTTTCTCTAATACTGATATTAAAATCTTCAGAATCTTCAGAACCAAACTTTATAACATACTTTAGATTTCTTTTGGTTTCTTCAGGTAAGGAACTCCAAGGTGTATTGCCGAAAAGAAATTCATTCAAGCATCTGCGTCCTCTATAAGAAACCGAGTATGATAGTTGTAAAACTTTTCCGGAATTAATAGCCGTACTGATGAGTGATTTTAAATCTGAATCTGACGTGGCTTCTCCGGTAGCGCCAACATTTGAAATATTAACTAAGAGTACTGCTGCCGACAAGCAGCTTAACATGGACTTTCTGAGGTTCATAAATTAATCAACTTCCTTTAATTTTCATAGTTCTATATAATTATAAAGTATACTACTCGCCATTTCCAGAGTTTTACCATATTTTTCCAATAGAATATTTGGTAAATATTGGGATAATTTTAAGGGATTATATATAAAAAATTATAATCATTCTAACTTAATGCATAATTTACTAGAAATATAGTATTAATTAATTTACTGTAAATTATTCAGCTGACTTTTCAGGTTTTATCTGGTCTTCTGTGGAAGAGTTTTCGTCTTGAAGGTCATGCGGATGCCTGCCTTTTGGGCATCTTACGCGATGTAATCTTGGATGAGATTATTCCTTGATGCATTTAGACGGTTTTGGAGGTATTTTTTAGAATTGCAAAATGTTGCTAACGAAAGAGCAAAACTTGCACAACTGATTACCGCCGTCATTAATGTTAAAATTTTATAACGATTTTTTTGAAGTCTAACATAAATTTTTGACTTTTCTTAATTAAAAATTCAAGGCTAATGGTTTTTTGGCCTCATCATAATTATAATTTAATTAATCAATCGTAGAATTGCTATTTCGCAACCTGTCTTCACATTAGGCGAACCTAAAATGTAAGAAATCAAAAATAAAAGTTAGATTTTATAAAGTTGAAAGTTATTATGATTCATCCGGTGAGAATTATTTTTATAAACCGCGCGGAATTATAACCATAACGGTAGACAAAACAGCCTTGAGAAGGGGAAACGCACTTTATAGGAGATAAAAACGATTGATTACAGCAAATTAAATTTCATATTTAAAAAAATCAAAGATGATATTTACAAGGGTCACGTAGTTAGGGCGGATGCCTTTAAGGGCATTAA
>CAZSYK010000019.1:0-19603 GCA_964610685.1 uncultured Eubacteriales bacterium | reverse complement strand
CCAAAATTTTAATCACAGCAGCACTTACTTGCATTCCTTTTAGCACTGCCTTTGCAGTCGGACCAACTGACATACAATTACGAGTAGACGTATATAACCCCAATTTTTTTCAAATATTCATACCCCATGCAAAAGTTATAGAAATGCTACGCCGTCCTATTCCTACACAATTCCCTAATGGTGTTCCGGTCTTTCGCATCGAATTTTCAAACATATATTTAGATATAGACGCTTTAAGCCTGCGGGAAGCGGATGCAGCAGGACAAGGAGCAGTGTTTAATTTTTATTTTACCCCAAGATAATCAATTAATATTAAACCGATAAATAATTTTTATGCTAAGGAGAATGAAACATTGATAAATGCAAAAAAATTAATATCCAAAATTTTAATCACAGCAGCACTTACTTGCATTCCTTTTAGCACTGCCTTTGCGGTCAAAGATACATCTATATCAATAAACAGGGTAGGTAATCATATCGAATTGTTCATACCTCATGACGCAGTGACAGAAATGATTACGAACCTTCCACCTTCACTAACTTTTATTTGTATACAAATCCCCCCAAACATAAGCAGGAAATTTCACATGAGCAGCGGGGAACTTCACATAAGTGCTCAGGCTTTGAGAGAAAAAGATCACGGAGAAGGAATCACGCTTTACATTAACATTCATCAATTAAAAAATAATAAAATATTGATATTGTCTTAATAAAAAATAAAATAACGCCTCTGTGTAGAATATTACTGCCCAGGAGCGTTTTTTAGAATTCTTAATCCCGGCGAGTATGGTAAACAGGATAAAAAGTCAAAAACAATCCCTCCGTGGAATATACCGCAGAGGGATTGTTTCTAGTTATAAATAAAAGTATTAATCCATTATTTCGGGAGCTTTAATTTCAAACATATCTAAAATATTTTTTATAACTGTACGCACACAATCACACAGCAAAATGCGTGCATACATAAGATTTTTATCTTCCGATATTATTTTACATGAAGAATAAAATTTATGAAAAAATGTAGCCAAAGCCACCGCATAACGCGTTATTTTTGTAGGATCATAATTCACTGCGGACTTAAGCAATTCCGAAGGATAAGATGCCATAAAATATATAAGTTTCTTTTCATTTTCGTTTTCCAACACACTTAAATCGATATTTATGTTTTCATAATCACATCTGATCTCATCACTCAGTTGCCTAAACACGCTGCATATCCTTGCGTGAGCATATTGAACGTAATATATGGGATTTTGCGAATCGTGCCTCACAGCCAAATCAAGATCAAAATCCATACCCGATCCCGCTTCATGAGTGTTAAATATAAACCTTGCCGAATCTGCTCCCACTTCGTCAATAAGATCCGAAAGCTGAATGGCCTTTCCGGTACGCTTGCTCATTCGAACAACTTCACCGTTTTTTATAAGCCGAACCAGCTGGACAAGCAGTACATGCAGTTTGTCTCTGTTAATTCCGAGCGCTTCCATTGCCCCTTTCATTCTGGCAACATGTCCGTGATGATCCGCGCCCCAGATGTCGATACATAAATCAAATCCACGAGTTACAAATTTATTGTAATGATAAGCTATATCGGCGGCAAAGTAAGTAGGAATACCGTTTTTTCTTCTTAAAACTTCATCTTTTTCGCAGCCAAACATAGTGGCTTTATACCATGTGCACCCTTCTTTTTCATAAGTAAAACCTTTTTCGCCCAAAAAATTTATAATCTTATCGACTTCATTGTTTTTGTATAATGAACTTTCATAAAACCAGTTGTCATAAATGATTTTATATTTCGCCATATCCTGTTTCATTCGTTCAATATTTTGGGGAAGCGCGAAATCAACTAACGCCTTTTTACGAACTTCTTGAGATACGTTTATATATTTGTCTGCATAAATATCAAAAAATTGCTGCGAAAGCTCTGTTATGTCTTGCCCCTGATAGCAATCTTCAGGCATCTCCACATAATTTTCGCCTTTACAAATTTGCTGATATCTAACATCCAGAGAAAGCCCGAACTTTTCTATTTGATTCCCTGCATCATTTACGTAAAACTCTTTGTATACATTATATCCGACCTTTTTAAGTGTTGCGCAAAGGCAATCGCCTAACGCGCCCAGCCTCGCGTTACCCATGTGCATAGGGCCGGTAGGATTGGCAGAAACAAACTCAACCATGACCTTTTTGCTCTTTCCATAGTTGGAAATTCCGTAATTTTTACCTGTTTTTTTGATTTCTTTTAAGGTGTCCGAAAAAAACTTATCACCTAAGAAAAAATTAACAAATCCCGGTCCTGCTATTTCGATTTTTTCAACTGTGGATTTGTCTAAATCCAGGTTGCTTACCACAAGCTCGGCCACTTTCCGAGGAGCAGTTTTGAAATTCTTGGCAGAAATCAACGCAACATTCGTTGACAAATCTCCATGTTCTCTCTCCGCCGGAATTTCAACATCAAAATTCTCAGGTATTTCACCTGTTAAAACTTTTTCGTCAACCAGCTTCTTTAAAGCGTTTTTAACAGATTTTTTTATCTCATTAATCACGTTTTCCAAATTATACATTGGTTTCTCCTTTATTATGCTTATCCATCTTTTGAATTTTAACCGTTACCTCGTTTGTGCTTACAAAACTCGAATTTATATCAAGCGAATATTTTACTCTAAGTTCTCCGTTATCTTCGGAAAAACAAAAGTCGATGCTGTTTGTAAATATCCCAACCATAATCATACCGAAATCTGTGTAGTAAGAGCTGTGATGGCGTTTACCTTTTTCCAAGATAAGTTTAGACTGACTTTCATCGTTTCTTATCAAAGTAACGAAACCGGAATCTTCGAACTTAATTATAGACAATCGGTATTTTTCGGGGTTTTCCTCGTCGTATTCTTTATAAGTTATGTATTTTTTACCTCCGACCTCGGTAAAGTCCCCCATCGTTTTGATGATTATCTCGTCTTCATTATCTTCTGTTTTTTGCTTGGAAATTATATTTATAAGATAATTTTCTTTAATTTAAAACATCTCCCCAAAGGCAAAGTATTAGCAACTATCGACATCTATTTTATTCACATTTTCGTAAATATCATACCCTAAAAACATTTTAGCTGTATTAGAAAACTTTTGAATATCACCGCTCACAAAAAAGTTTTGTTTTCCGGGTGTTGCTCTTTGTGAATCAAGTTTTTTCTTTTTCAAAATACTTTTTACAAATTTCGCGGTTTCCTCGCCTGAATCTACGAGTATAACCTCTTTTCCTATAATTTTTTGAATAACGCTTTTAATTATAGGATAATGCGTGCAACCTAAAATCAAAGTATCTATCTCGTTTTCAATAAATGGTTTAGTGTACATTTCGACCGCGCGCTTTAGATCTGCGCTTGAATCGTCAATACATCCGTTTTCGATTAATGGAACCAAAAGAGAGCATTCTTGTTGATAAACTTTTAATTTTGAGTTTAGGTTCGCAATGCATTGCTTATATGACTTGCTGTTTACCGCCGCGGCGGTACCTATAACGCCTATTTTGCCGTTTTTGGTAGCATTAACGGCTGCAAGGCATGTGGGATTAACAACACCTGTAACATCCGTTTTCAATCCGATTTCTTCAAGGTAAGAGCTTACGGTGCCACAAGCCGCGATAACTGTTTTTACACCCATGGAATTCAAAAAAGCAATGTCTTGACGGGCATATTTCATTATAGTTTCTTTATCCTTACCGCCGTAAGGAACCCTTTTTGTATCCCCAAAATACATAATATCTTCTTTCGGAAGAATACTTTTCATGGCTTTCACTACTGTAAGTCCGCCAATTCCGGAATCAAAAACCCCGATAGGTTTTTCTCTAAGCTTATCGGATAATTGCCTCACTTTTCCACTGCCCTCCTTCAAAACCCAAGGAATTTACTGCTTTTTGCTTAAAGCCAATCCTATAAGCTTATCTATAAGCTCCCCGAACTCTATTCCGCTTTCATTCATAAGTTTAGGATACATGCTTATACTCGTAAATCCCGGAAAAGTATTGATTTCATTTAAAAACACATTATTGGTATCCTTTTCAACGAAGAAATCCACTCTGGCAAGCCCTGCGCATCCCATTATCTTATAAGCATTAGCCGATATCTTTCTAACTTCCTCAGAAACATTTTCGGGTATGCGTGCCGGTATGAAAAGTTCTGAAGAACCGCTGATATACTTGGCTTCATAGTCATAAAAATCGTTTGAAGGAACTATTTCACCGACTACCGATGTTACCAGCTCATCGTTACCCAAAACTGCACATTCGACTTCTTGACCCACTACGCCTTTCTCAATTAATATCTTCTTGTCTTCTCGCACTGCAATTTCTATACCTTTAATTAGCTCTTCCCTGTTGCTTGCTTTGCTTATGCCCACAGAAGAACCGGCATTGGCAGGCTTAACGAACATAGGATAGGAACCAATGATTTTTTCGGTTTCATTAATGCATTTCTCGGAATTATTTTTAAAATCATATGCATAAAACCAATGAAAAACAGGTTTGCTTATTCCGTTATAAGCGAGCATTGAGTTTGTAATGGTTTTATCCATGCACGCGGCCGAAGATGTGGTATCGCAACCCACCAGCGGAATTTCAGCAAGTTCAAGAAGACCTTGAATAGTTCCGTCTTCCCCGTTTTTACCATGAAGCACAGGTACAGCAGCGTCAAGTTTCACTACCTCTGTTTTGTCACCGTCAAAAATCACAAGACCACCTACCGATGCGTCAGGAGAGATAAAAGCACGTTTGTTCAAACTGCTTTTTTCCCAGTTTCCGCTTCCGATATCTGATACATCACCTGAATACAAGAACCATTGACCTTGTTTTGTGATCCCTATAAGGAATAAATTATATTTATCTTTTGAGATGTTTTTTATTATAGCTTCCGCAGATACTCGCGAAACCTCATGTTCAGAAGATTGACCTCCAAAAATCACTCCGAGATTCATTTTTGCCATACAATAAAACCACCTTACTAAAATTTAGAGCATATGTAGATTTATATGCTGATACTATACCGCATTAAAACAGTTTAAATTTTTAATGCTAAATTATTATAACATTATACGCAAACAAATGTTATAAATATTTATATTTATAAAAATGTTATTGAATTCAACATGGTATAAATAATTAAAATTATGGTTTTCGACACGATAATTATTCCCTATTTATATATTGATTTAAATTTAAATTTAATATAATATGATGACATTAAATTACCTTTTTCGCTAAATCCCTTAATATTTAAATTTTATTTTAGGAGAATATATATGAATACTACTAAAACATCGACAAGAAAAAAAAGCATAGTAGTCATTGGAACCGGGGGAACTATCGCCGGCACAGGCAAAGAAGGAGAAACCACCACTTATAATTCTGCTCAAATAGAAATAGAC
Organism: uncultured Eubacteriales bacterium; assembly: GCA_964610685.1. GTDB lineage: Bacteria > Bacillota > Clostridia > Oscillospirales > Acutalibacteraceae > UMGS1491. The sequence goes on along the minus strand of CAZSYK010000019.1, from coordinate 14,188 downwards.
AGATTAGTATCGGAAATACCATATCTGGAATCGCTTGCCAATGTGAAATCCACCGAACTTTTCAGCATAGACAGCTGCGACATGACTTTTAAAAAATTACAAAAGTTAAGCGATTACATAAATGAAAATGCCCAAAGAAACGACATAGATGGATTCGTAATCACACACGGGACGGATACTCTCGAAGAAACTGCATATTTTCTTAATTTAACAGTAAAGACCAGTAAACCTATAGTCCTTACCGGGTCAATGCGCCCAAGTACCGCAATAAGTGCAGACGGACCTTTCAATATATATCAGTCAGTAGCTCTTGCTCAAAATGAAGAAGCAGTAGGAAAAGGTGTGCTGGTAGTATTTTCAGACGCTATCTACGGCGCACGAGATATATGTAAAATCAACACCTTCCGAACTGGCGCATTCAGTCACAAAGACTTAGGGTGCCTCGGTTATATGCGCGATGATAAAACTTTTTTCTATAACTCCTCAGTTAAAAAGCACACGACAAACAGCGAATTCAGCGTAGAATCCACCGAAAACTTGCCCAAAGTAGAAATTTTAATGTTTTATGCAGGAGCAGGAATCGACATTTTGGAATATGCTTCAAAAAATTCAGATGGTCTGGTGCTTGCGGGTGTAGGAGCAGGCGGATGCAGCATAGAGTGGAATGAAAAAATCGAAAAAATAATAAGTTCAGGAACTCCTGTGGTAAGAAGTTCCCGAGTTGCAAACGGGCTTGTAACATACGACCAGAGCGAAGTAAGTAAGAAGGGAATTTATGCAGACAATCTTTCACCGCAAAAAGCAAGAATCTTACTGACTCTTGCTCTTACGAAAACAAAAAATATTACAGAAATCCAAAAAATGTTTCAAATTTATTAATTTTATTTTTTATATTAAATCTGAAGATTGCTTTATGTATTTAATCTTTCTTATTGTTTTTAGAGGGCATCCCTTGGGGGCGCCTTTTTTTATATATTTGCTCATCAAATTCATAAATTTAATCGAAAAATTTTTCAAACCTTCTCCTTGTAAAGCTCTTATTTCATTATAAGCGAGGCTTGTAAAATGAGAGACGAGTTTTGATTCATTGCTGCTGGTATACCCCATGCAGTTCCATTTACTCAAAACATTTTCAAACATTGCAAATTGATTTTCAAGTTTTATTTTCCTTCCAAAAGCAGTTGTGGCCGAACCTTCTCTTTTAATTCTGTAATTATAAAGCTTATCCGAAATAAATTTTATCTTTTTCGCTCTGGGGAAAACGAGTAAATTAAAGCATACGTCTTCACAGTACCTAAGCCCTTTTTCAAAATGCATGGAATGGTTTTTAATAAGGTCGCTCCTATATATTTTATTCCATACAACAGTGCTTGATTTTTCGCTAAAATAAGCATTTATCGAATCAGAATTATACAATTTACCGGAAACATTACCGGCTTTTTCGTACCATGTATCATAGGAAGGGAAAACATTATATCCCCAAACCAAAATATCTATTTCTTCTCTTTCAAGATATCTCATCGCCGTTTCGTACGCATTAAGTTCCAAAAGATCGTCAGGATCAACGAAAGTTATGTATTCTCCCGAAGCGTGGTCTATCCCGTTATTTCTTGCTTCGGAAACTCCGAAATTATTTTGGTTTATAACCTTCACTCTGCCGTCTTTTTTGGCATACTCTTCAATTATAAGCCGAGATTTATCTGTTGACCCGTCATTAACACAAATTATTTCAAGATTTTTGTAACTTTGTCTAACAACGCTTTCCATACACTCATCCACATAACTTTCGACATTATAAACCGGAATAATTACAGAAAGTTTAGGTGAATTTTTCGTTGCAAAACAATCAGATTTACCAAAAAATATGCCAAGTATTATGCACAATGAAAACACTAAAGAAAAAATTTTTTTCCTCACTCATAGCACCTCTTTAAATTTTAGTTTTGTATTTGATATTTTAACATAAACGATGTTAAAATCAATCGACATTTTCTAAAATTAAATTCAGCCATGCCTTAACTCACAGATATAAATTTTTTAAAAAATCAAAAAATTTATTTAAAGCTACGAAACGATGGTTAATAGACATCCTCAAATCATCAGGCATTTCTCCGAAAGTTTGTTCATATCCATACGGCTTAAAACAAGGACAATATCCAAAACCATGGGTTCCTCTGGGCGGATAAACAAACTCTCCGGAAATCTTACCATCAAATGTTTTTTCAATAACTTTATTATCTTTTTTATAGACAAAAGCCAAACCGGTAAAAAACGAAGAATTTTTGTTTTCTCCCAGACAATCATTAATAATTTTAAAAGCCTGTTCATAACTTTCGCATGCTTTTGCAAACCTCGACGAAACTAACCCCGGAAAACCATTTAAGGCTTCAAGTTCAAATCCGGAGTCATCCGCAAGGCTTGGCAAACCGAGTTTGAAAAAAATATGTTTCGCTTTAATAAGTGCATTTTCTTTGTATGTTCTACCGTTTTCTAAAGGTTCGTCTGTGATGCCAAAATCCGCCGGACTTTTAAACTCAGCATCGACACCTAAAGAGCAGCTCATTTTTTTAATCTGATTTATTTTATTTTTATTGGAAGAGGATATCACTATGGTTTTCATTTTATCGCCCACTATATTTAAGATAAACTAAATATAAATAAAAATTATTAAAAAATCAATAAAATAAATATCTTGTTCTTTATTTGGATTTAATTAATCCCGCAAAATCATTTATTTTTAAATCTAATATCGAAATTAAATCATTATGACTTGCCGACGGAGTTACACTTTCAGTGATATTTCCAAAACCAAAATCACGCGCTTTTTGAGGCATCTTTGTATAACCAAATCCAAGGAAATCATTAGGCCCACCACTGCAGAGATAAAGAGGTATATCTTTTCTGTATCCGGAAAGTTCCTCTAAATTCTTTTCTGTATCTAATGACGAAGCAGCAAATACATAAGCTATAGAGCCCAGAGGTCTGAAAGCCGCCCTAGACACAACATTACGAACACCATCAATCGGGCTGATTAAAATCAGTCCTCCCAAACTGTCGCCATTATAAGACGCTTTAGCGGCAACATGAGAAGCTACTGATCCGCCTAACGAAAAGCCCGCAACTATTATGTTGCTCGGATCAATATGTAAAAAATCCTTAACATATTTGTAAGTGTTTTCTCCATCGCTGTATACTGTGTTTTCAGATATTCTAAACCTGGAGATCGACAGCTCACTCGCCCCGAAACCTCTATAATCCACTGCAACTATAGTTGCGCCTTTTCTTAGAAGTGATCTAACACCGGGAACGAAATTTTCTACCGGGCAACCGTTTCCTCCAAAAAAAATCACATACTTATTTTGAAGTTCTCTTGTATTAGGATTTAAAAGTTTATAACTTTTCCCCGATAAATCACCCACTTTAATATCATGGCATTCTAAATTAGGATCCTCTTTAACAGTATATTTCGTTTTATCCCAGATACCTACAAATAAAGCTGAGGTAACAGCAATTTTAAATCCGGTCATTGCCAAGCCCGCAATCCCGATACCAAGTGTTTTTTTGTGAGATTGAGTCCATGAAATAAGCTCCTGTTTAAAACTCTTCTCATTTTTCACTTGGTTTAAACCGCCGCCTTGCGAACCGGTAGCCATGACAGGTGTAAAAGTCATTAATAATGCCATTAAAGTCGAAAATATTTTTTTATGTAAACTTTTCATGTTTATCCTCTCTTTTTTGAGTTAGCTCAAATTTAATTATATTATAACAATTATAGCATCTTTTTGATGCGGTAACAACTCACTTTATACCCACAAATAATAAAAACCCAAAGACCACGTTGAATCCATATTTTGCTTATGTTATAATGTTATTAGTAATAAAGGCGAAAAAATAATAGGAGTTATTAAAAATGGATAAAAACAGTTTAATATTCAAATTCAAGAGATATTTCAGTAAATTCACCATAGCTTTGTTTGCTGCATTCTATACGATGTTCTCGATTTCAAACGCGTTCGCCGGTGCAAATGCCACAGAACCAACAAATCAAAATCAAAGTGCTGCTGCTGCCACGCAAAAAGTCTCTGTTAAGAATTACAGCAAGTGGGTGCTTGCAGCCACACTCGTCGGGGGCGCTGCAATCGGAACTGTTATTTTAAAGTCACTTCTTAGCAGTACAGATCAAATCGCACCGCTAACCGGAGCTGAAACTCCAACCGGAACCAACGAACAAAGGGCGAAAATATTTAAAGATACTCTAAAAGCACTCGGCCAAATGGAGAATTCGAATCCCGGCCGCTACCTAAACTCTTCAAGATCATATTCGCTCATGGGAGACAATGGCAAAATTTTACCGCAAGGAACCAATTATCAGCCCAGAGATATAATAACTCAATTGCCTTCTAATCGTAACGGCGGAAAATCGGGTAAAATTATCGTCAGGTGCGGTCGTTCGCTCGCTGTAGTTAATGATTTGATAAAAAAAGGAGTAGTAAAAACCGGTTCCAGAATCGGGGTGCTTAATTTCGCCAATTATTATTGCCCCGGCGGCGGAGTAACTCAAGGCTGCAGAGCACAAGAAGAAAGCTTATGCCGAATTAGTGATCTGTATGGGCATTTAATAAAACTTAGAAGAAATTTTTATCAATCCAACTTAATAAACAACATTAATAATCTAGGTGGAGACAGAGGCCTATATACCAGAAATGTAAAACAAATAAGACCCGACATCGCATTGCCTGAAAATTTCCTGCCCGAAAAACAACAGTTAGAGTTTGATTGCTTAACAGTTGCAGCTCCGGATTTAAGAAATCACACAGCATTACCATACCAAGCCATAAAGGCGCTTATGGTCAGGCGAGTTAAGTTAACGGTTGCTATGGCTATTGCAAATAAGGTGAACGTCTTAACTTTGGGTGCTTTGGGATGCGGAGCTTTCAGAGTACCCCCGGAAATAGCGTCTGAAGCTTTTCGTGAAGTTTTGATTAATGAGGGTTACGCATCTTATTTTGACACCATCATTTTTCCTATACTGGTTGTCACAGGGGCCAATAATGATTTGTCGAATTATGAAATCTTCTCCGAAAAGTTCAAAACAATATCTTAAATCACATTACTTTAAATTTAAAAATAAGAAACTCCTGTAAGCATAACGTTTACAGGAGTTTTATTTTTTTGAAGGCGAGAAAGTGAATCTTTACGATCTTCTGGCGTTGTCAGTTAAAATAGGAATTTTCATTAATATTATATAATTTATCATAACCTTCAAAATGCTCACATTTGTTCGGCTGTATAACTAAGGGGTCAAAAGACTTTTTTGCATTCATTAGCACTGAGTTTTAAATTATGACCGGTTACGAATAATTATAGCCACAATCACTGCCACTATTATGTTTGCGATAATAACAAGAAACACCACTGACGGCACTGACATATAATAAAAAGTTTCAATGTTGTTGCCGGCGTTAATGGTAAAGGTTTTACTGGAGGAATCCTGCAGTAAATACCCTTTTATTTCAGATGCATTAACAGTAATCTTTTCGCCAAGTCGACCTGCACCTTGTACGTCAGGCGCTATAGATTCACCGCTGAAAATGTCAATGTAGCGAATAGTGTAGATGTAAAAGGCGTTGACCGTTTGGATAAGATCTGAAGATGTAGAAGGTGCATAAACCTCGTTTCCGCTATACTGTGCTGTTATAATATGATCGCCCATTGATAAGGAAGAAACTGTAAACTGTGCCTTTCCACCGAATATCATAGAAGCTCCAAGCTCTGTGCCACCATCAAAAAATTTCACGTTTCCTGTTGCGTCGGAAGGCAAACCTGATGTTGTAAAGGTAACAGGATCGGTTTTATTGCTGGGATTCTTGCTACTTAAAAGTGAAAATGCAGTTTCGGCACGAACGTTTTGAGTAAGTGGGGGCGTGGAAGAAGCAAGAAAATCAGCATCTTCTTCGAAGCGCGCTTTTGCCGTATGTTGACCGCTTGCAGAAAAACCATGGTATAACAAAGTCGCTTTGCCAGATCCGTCAAGCACCGCTCCAAAAGAATCGCTGTCAATGTCAAAAACAACATGTTTTCCTGCAAGCGTACTTTCACTAGGTGGATTTGCAGTAACTGTTGCGGTGAAAGTCACCGACTGATCTATGTCACTGGGGTTAGGGGAACTTGTAAGTGATGTTGTAGTTGGTGCCTTGTTTACTGTAAGACTTATTTCCGAAGAATAGGAGGTTTCAAAACCACCTTCTCCAAAGTACACTGATCTAATTGAGTATGGGGGTCTTGCATGAAGTGTGTTTACATTCACGGTCGCTTTCCCGGATCTGTCAAGCATTGCTACGATAGAGCCATAATCACTAATATCAAAAATAACTTCTCCGGTTGGTATAATTTCGCTGGGCGGGTTTGCGGTAACCGTTGCGGTGAAAGTGACCGGTTGACCGTAAACGCTCGTATTGGTGCTGCTCGAAAGCTCCGTTGCAGTAGATACAGGCGTTACTGTTGGAAAAACTAAATTTGAGCGGGATGTGTTAAAATTATCGTCACCTTCATAAAATGCAGAAACAGTGTATGACGCAGGCAAAAGGTCATTTAATGCCAAGACAGCTGCGCCTGTATCATCAAGCCGAGCCGGTATATGAAGTGTCTGTGAACCACTTATTATGTCGAATATAACCTCACCCCGGGGAATATTCCAGCTTGGAGGATTCCCTCTCACAACCGCGATAAAGGTAACCGGCTGACCATAGACGCTGCTCCCAGGGGTAACAGAAAGAATTGTTTCTGTATCAGTTTTAACGATAGCTTTAACCGCTTGTTCGTTATATGATATAAAGAAAAACAGCAGTATTGCTGTGAGCATCGTACCTAAAGACAGAAAAAAACGTCTCATTATCATTCTCCTTTATTTTAAGAAATTTTACAAATAAAAATCACTATTCTATAATATTAGAATAGTGACAAATAAGTTCGAATTTTGACGTTACAAGTAACATAAGAAAAGATATGCTCGTAATTTTTCGCATATATACTGTTAATAGTTTAAAGTGAAAACGCACGAAAATAACAATGAAAATTAATTACTAAAAAAATGTAAGCACCAGAAATCGCAAAAAACCACCGTACACAAAGTAACGGCATTTAAATTGTTAAGAAACACCTAAAAAACTCAGTAGATTTTATTTTCGCAAGTGGTAATTTAAGAAAACTATATTTGAAAAATAATAAACATCCCCCGGCATAGCCGGGGGTATTTCTTTTACAGGTGCAAGCCTTTAACGCTAGCAACCTCTAGAGAATGTTACTTACTATCCGTAAACGGGTCTGAGTTATTAAACGCTAGTTGTTCTCCCAGGTGATCTTCTTTTAACTGATTTTGTGTGTACTCTTGTATCTTTTTGCGTTTTTTCCTGCTGTATCTATATAGTGCCCTCTACACCAAAATTCTCGGTTTCTATATTTGAATTTTAAGTTCCCCATTTTTCATATATCATCAAACTGCTTTTTCCTTTTATGAACCCCATGAAACTTGATAGCGCCATCTTTGGTGGTATTTCTAAACACATGTGAATATGATTCTTACATACCTCTGCTTCTAAGATATTTATTTATTTCCAAGAACACAATTCCTTAAATATTTTCCCTATTTCAATTTTCAACTCACCGTAAATCAGTTTTCTACTATACTTCGGTGCAAAAACTATGCGTATCTTTCACTTCGAATGTCCTCCTTTTGATGTCTCTAGCAGTTGCCGGACCGCTATCTTATTTTACATCAAAAGGAGTTTTTCTATCTTTCTTACATCGCTAAAGCTATCACTGAACCCTGCGTCTAACGGGGGGTTACTAATACAATAAGATGGACAAATTCCTTTGTCTTGCAACTCTTTGACAGTTTGTTTTTGATTTTCTCATGTTTTATTTTTTATCTATAAATCTACTTTTTATTTTGTTTAAATTTTCTTGAGAAACTCCACACTGAAGTAAATAATTTTCGAAATTGCCGTAATTACCTTTTATATAATCAATACCAGCTCTGATTTTTTCAGGAGAGGAGTTTTCATTTTTAAAGATTTCAGCTTTTTCAAATATTTTTATTTTTTCTTCAACGCTTTGTTTGATTTTAGGCCGATTCTTTACCAGATCCCAGGAAACTGAATAATTGTACATAATATCTTGATCGGAAACGTTTACAAAACCCAACAGAAGCATTGCAACGAGACCTGTCCTATCTTTTCCGGCTGCACAATGAAATAAAGCACAACCATCCTCCGCCTTTGCAATTGCGTCAAAAATTTCTTTTTGCCAGTTACCTCTGTCTGTATACTTCAAAAACTTAGGTGCAAAACTTTCATCCAGAGTTGTAGGCTGATCATCTTTACTGTATAGTTTGTAAATCTTTAACATATCTACATTGCAGTATTTAATTCCGGGAATACTTTCAAGCTTATCTTTAACTTCACACAAACTGGTTTGTGGCGTTCCGCGCAAATCAATGCATAGTGTTACTTTTTTTTCGTTTTGCAAAGTTTTAATATCACTCTCGGTTAGCTCATCGGTATCATCAGAACGCAAAAACACACCTTTTTTCGTAACTTCTCCTGTCAAAGTTTCGTATCCACCTAGATCCCTCGTGTTAAAAGTTGTTTCAAGTTTTACAATTTTAGCCTTCTCTTTTTCTAAAATTACCGGGTCAACGCATAACGGTAAAGCGAATGCACTATCTGAAATAACCAGTACAATAAGCAACGTTGCAATAATTTTTTTAAAAAACTTCATTAAAAATTTCCGCCTTTTGTGATTTCATTAATGTAAATATCTGTGTGAGGGTAATCTTTCTTATTCAAAGCGCTTTGTACAGCTGCATTTATATCATAATTAACTTCTTTAAATGAAACAGTGAAATTGCCTACTTCCTCTGAATCAATATCTCCTTCAATTATTATGTAATTTGCTTGCGTTACTATTTTCGCTCTTTTTTCTTGAAAAACGTACGAAATTTTTTCATCATCTTTTCTTTTTGAGTTTAAATAAGTTTCATAATCAACCGAATTCCCTGCACTTCCCACGCTAATTAAAGTTCTTCCAGCAATTTTTTGCATGAGCTGCGTATGAATATGACCGTAAACTACAATATCTGGGATAGGATCATCTTTGGTTTTACCCAAAAATTCTGTATTTTCAAACATAGCTAGTCGATATTTCAAATCAGAATACGATGAGAGATTATCACCTCTGTTAACCTTCATATTCAAATCAGTAGGTGAGGCGTGAAAAAACCTTACATTTCTTCCGCTGATTTTCATATCATAACAAAGCGGTAGTTTCATCAAAAAGTATTTTTGTTTTTTATCTAGCTGATGATTGGCAAATTCAGTATCTTCAGGATCACCATTAACAACTACGTTAATATCACAGTTACCCATGATCATAACGTTCACTTTTTTTCGAGCCAGCTCCAAAGTTAGATCTGAATCAGGACCTTTTGAAACTATATCGCCTAAACAAATTATCTTATCAACTTTTTGTTTTTCTATATCTTCTATAACCGCTAATAAGGCTTGCATATTACCGTGAACATCAGAAATCACAGCAATTTTTTCAGCATAAGTGTTTGGAAAATACGAAATAACCAAAAATATAAAAATAATTACTTTTTTGAAAAATTTCATTATAATTATTTCCTTCTTTTGAATAAAACTAAAATCACAAAAAGATATCGACAAACTTATGAATTATTTTCACGAATCTCATGATAGTTGCATAACAAAAATTGATTATAATACAGTCATTATAATTTCAGAAGATAAAACATGTTAAGCTCCGATTTATCTTAAATACATATTTATTGTAGCATAAAATATATCAATGAATTACATTCATTTCATAAACAGCGTATCAAAATTATTAAGACCTTTCAATAATAATTTAAACTTTATAACTTTAATGAACATTTGTAATCAATGCTATCCATTTTTCTAAGTATAGACTCCATTGCAACATAGGCCTTTTGGAATTGAATGCTGCGGATCAACTTCAATAGGGTAACTTCTTTGGTCACCTTGCAGCCATGAGGAATCCGAAATAAGATTAACAGATAAAACCCCATCTTTTTCACCGGAGATTTGCAATGAAACAGCTTCACTGCGCGCTCCTGCCGCGTCGTCTGTCATATAGGGCGCAGAAATAAGCATTTTTGCGTTGCTATTTTTATCTAAAGGCAAAATATCTTGCGTGTTTATTTTCTCCGCGTTCAATTCTCCTATATTGTACTGCAAAACAAATGAATTTTGAGCACTTTTACTGTTCAGAATAAAATCCTCTTTTAATCTTTGATCCTTCATTTTATATCTAACCGATACGTCTGTTAACACGTCATCGAGCTGCAAAGTTTGATCTTTATTTAATGGCTTAGAGTGAGATGTTTCATCTGAACAAACCGTATCATCTTTACCCATTAAATACGAAGAAATTTTTTGACCGCTTAAATCAATCTCCATAAGTTTATCGTCAGAAGTTTCATCAGAAACACAAACCTGGATGTCTTCGGGTTTTTCATCTATATAATTCTTGGCGTTAATTTGTGAATGAGCGAATATTGGTACAGCATTATTCACTAAAAGTGATGCACAAATAAATACTCCAACAAATTTTTTCATCCATTTCTTTGTCGGCATATTTCAAATTCCTTTCATTAAAAATAATGTTGAAAGTCTTCATAATTAGGCAATAGTTAGATTTTGCTAAAATTTTAGCAAACTATTTCTACACTTGCTCCAGAGATTTAGAAACAACGTAAACAATTAAAAAACAAGATGCCGCTTGTCGCCCTCCTTTTCATTTAATTTAATGATAAAATAAAGATAAAAACATATTGCCTTAATAAGAAATTATAATTATTTTGGGTAATTTTGTAAAATAAAAATCTGTCACTACTTTTTATTAAACATATATAACCTTTGGAATTGTCAATAGACTATAATAAATTTATTTTAATTTTATGTTTTATTTGTTATAAATCTGATTTAATAAAAACTTTATTTTTAATGAACGAGTTCCAAAAAAGTAACCCCTAGAAATTGACATAGCAAATAATCTTTTAACTCTCTGCCCCAAAGATATATTACTTAAATTAATCCTATGGGAACAATCAGATTGTTTTTATCAAAAGCACTTAGTTTTTCGGTCATGCAAAGAACCGCGCCAGTGCCCCTTTTAAGCGGTGACTTATCTATGATATTGAACACATTGATTAATCTTTTATCCGGGATAGCAGTCTTTTTGATTTCCATGGGGAAAAGCTTTCCGTCACCTTCGATCAAGAAATCGATTTCTTTTGAATCTCTGTCACGATAATAGTAAACGGAGGGTTCTAACCCGCTATTTTGATAGCTTTTTATAATTTCCGAAACCGCATAGTTTTCCAGTAGTGCTCCATTCATCGCGCCGTTCATTGCTGTTTCATAGCTACTCCACTTTGTTAAATAACAAGCCAAACCTGTATCGTAAAAATAAAGTTTTGGCGTCTTAATAGTTCGTTTTAACACGTTGTTTGAAAACGGATGCAGATAAAAAATTATTCCCAGTGTTTCTAAAATTTTCAGCCACGATTTCGCCGTTATTTGATCAATATCTGCATCATCCGCAATACTTTTATAATTTACCAGCTGACCCGCTCTAGCTGCTACGCTTGTAACAAAGTTCATAAATTTCAAGGAATTTATTGCACCTGAGAGTTCTTTAACATCACGTTCCAGGTAAGTGCTTAGATATGATGAATAAAACATATCTCTGTTTTTATATTTTCCGCTTATTATCCCAGGCATTGAACCCGTCCATATGCGTTCAAACATATCAGGTGTGCTCGTCGGCAGAATGGTTTGCTGTTTTTTCAGTAGAGCATCCATATCAAGAGCGAACGGTTCGCTTTTTACTTCCAAAATTTCATTGTGAGATAAAGGCGACATATGAAGAAGAGCAACTCGACCGGCAAGAGATTCGCTTACGTTCTTCATTAATTTAAATATTTGCGAACCTGTGAGCCAAAAATCTCCAGGAGTCTGATTTTTATCTACATGCATTTTAATGTAGGAAAAAAGTTCCGGAGCATACTGTACTTCATCGATAAATACAGGCGGTTTGTGAATTTGAAAAAACATTGCGGGATCACTTTTGGCAAGCTGCCTTTGTTCCAGATCATCCAGCGATATATATTCCCTATCTCTGCCCTCTGATTCTGCCAGTCTTTGCAACATAGTTGTTTTTCCTGTTTGCCTGGGACCTGTTAACAAAATTGCAGGATATTCTTTATTTAAATTCAGAAAAGTTTCTTCCAGAGCACGTTTAATATATTTCATATCGTTAAATCCTTTCGGCTGATATTAGATACACTTACAATTTTAGCCGGAAATTTATTTTTGTCAACCTATTAAGATTAACATTTTCTCCACATCAGCTCTTCCGAAACAACCCAAGTTCCATCAGTACCGGGATAAGAACAATCCAGAGAATCTGCCCAGAAGAATAAGTCATTTCTTTTTTCAAGAGTTGCATCAAAAATTATACAGTCATAATTTTCATCATTAGGTTCTAAATTTAATTTTATTAACTTATTAAACAACAATTCTATCGAATACCAATCTTCGAACTGCGATTGAACTATCATAGACAATTTTCTCTCAGTATTTATAGGATTCATCGAAAAATCGGATGAATCAACACATGCACCGCTTACATATTGAAGCGAAACCAGGCAACTATCATGAAAACCATGAAAAGTCTTTAACAAAAAATCTATATCATCTTGTGTTTTCACTATATTCCAGTTCATTATATACTCCTCTTAATACGTTCTTCTTTACGCAAAAATCAATGTTTTAGCGATATTCTATTGTCCTCGGTAAATATAACCTTGTCATTTAGCAATCGTAAAGAACTTTCCAGTTTTTCATAAACAAAATCCCCCATACGGCTAACTCCCAGTTGTCCGACAATAGATTTGTACAAACCATCTTTGCTAACGCTTATATTTTGTTTGATTAAAGAAGCTCAAAAAATCGAAATAGAATTTGATAAGAAAATAAGCTTAGGGTTTAAACTAGACGACAAACAAAAGTTTTCTGACTACGCCAACTACGTTATAGACCTGAAAGAAAGAAGCGGAGCAAAACACAGGACTATCTCAAGGTATAAGGATTTAATGAAAAGAATCAATAATGAGATTGGACATATGAAGTTATCTGATGTAAGGCCTCAGCATTTAAATAATTTTTATAAAAAACTTGGGTGAAGATGGTTCTTGCGCCGAAAGCGACAAAGCAGTTTTAAAAGCAGATCTGCTTAGTATGTTAAAAAACAAGAAATTGTCTAAAACCAAATTCTGCGAGGTGTCCGAAGTTTCCTTGACTACGTTGAACTCAGCACTAAAAGGCCAAAAAATCTCTGCGGAAACCGCAGAAAAAATTTCAAACGCATTCAAAATAAAAACAAAAGATATTTTTGAGATTGAAAAAAACATCAAAGCTTTATCAAACAAAACGATTATTGAACATCACCGGCTTATCTCGACTATTCTCTCACAAGCTGAAAAGGAAATGTTAGTACCATTTAATGCCGCTTCAAAAGCTACACCACCGAAACTTGATAAAAAAGAAGTAAATTATTTTGAACCCGAAGCACTCGAAAAAATTAGAGATTGCTTAGAAAATGAACCGATAAAATGGAAATTATGCACACATTTGTTATTAATCACAGGTTGTCGGCGCGGAGAAATAGCAGGACTTAAATGGAGCAAAATTGATTTTGATCACAACCAAATAAAGATAGACACATCTTTGCTTTTTTCAAAAGAACGTGGAATATATGAAGATACAACCAAAACCGATACGACCAGATTTATTAAATTACCACCCGAAACAATGGACTTGATAAAGTAATATCGTAAAGAATATTTAGAATTAAAACTAAAGAACGGAGCACGGTGAAATAACACCGATTACTTGCTCGTGCGTGATAACGGTTTACCTACGCACCCCGACAGTATTACGGGCTGGCTTAATAAATTTTCCGAAAAATATAATCTACCGCATATTAATCCTCACGCATTCCGGCACACTCATGCAAGTATCTTGTATTTCAGCGGCGTAAACTCAATTACAATAAGTAAACGCCTCGGCCATGCAAAAGTCAG
>CAZSYK010000018.1:0-20365 GCA_964610685.1 uncultured Eubacteriales bacterium | reverse complement strand
CAATTATCAGCAAAGCTTTTGCTATGAAGGACAACCTTATATGTATTGATGACTATAAGCCCAGCACCCGTAAGGATACAGGCAACATGGACGCCACCACTCAAAATATTTTGCGTGCATACGGCGAAAGAACAGGCAGACAGCGGATGAAATCTGATAGTACAGATATGAAGCAAAAATATCCGCGAGGCAACGCAATAATTACTGGTGAGCAGCTGCCAAATGTCGGGGAAAGCGGAACGGCGCGCAATATAATTTCAGAAATAAAGCAGGGCGACATTAGTTTTGAAATGATGTCCAGAGCTCAAAATAACGCACGAGATGGCTTTTATTCCTCCATAACACGAAGTTACATTGAGTGGTTACAAAAAACGTTTTTAAACGAAAATAAAAATTTTTTTATTGAAATTCTTCGATCTGATTTTGAAAAATCAAGAACAAATTGGAGTGATAAGTTAAAAAGTTCAGTACACCCAAGAATTCCAAGTACGCTTGCTTTTTTGCAAATTGGATTTAAATACTTCTTAGAATTTTGTAACTCCTGTAACGTACTGGATAAAAACTTGTCAGACAATCGCATGAATGAATTCGTGGATATCTTAATTCAAATGGCGAAAGAACACGCTAAGCTCTCGCGTGAGGACAAGCCTATAGTCAAATTTATAAATTCCATTAAAGACTTAATAGCAAGTGAAACAGTTTATATTCGGGGAATTGACAGTTTTCCTGATGAAAATGAAAGAGGAAATCTAATTGGATATTTCAATGAAGAATTCTACTACTTTATTCCGGGAGTTTTGTACAAACAGGTTTATGAATTTTGCGAAAAACAAGGAGATCACTTCTCTCTTTCGAAAAACGCGCTGTTTAAACAACTGGCAGAGGAAAAGCTTATAATTACAGAATCGAATCATAATACAGTGAACAGGAAAATTAAAGGAACAGAAGTAAGAAGATTTCTGTGCTTCCCTAAAAATAAATTTGATAATTTTGAATCCGAATCCTAAAAGGTGGTATTACTACCTTTTACACAACCTTAAATTCTTGCGTAAGGTTGTAGATTTAACTGCTAAAATACGGCATTTAATAGCATTTGCAACCTATACAACCTTAATTTAAATGTGCAGCCATAAAGTTATTAATTTACCATATAGAAATAAGCAAGGAGGATAAATAAAGTATGATGTATAAATCATGTAAGTATTGTGGACGGTTCCATCTAGAAGGATTTAAATGTCCACAGAAGCCACCAAAGAAAGACAAGCGAACCGAGGAGAGGAAGATGAGACAGACTTGGAGATGGACTAATTTAAGCAAAGCGGTTAGAACTCGGGATAAATATTTATGCCAGATTTGTAAGAGAAGTGGTAGGTTTGTTTTGAAAATATATCGGTGCATCACATAGTTAAGGTTGCAGATAATAAGGAGCTGGCATTTGAGCCGATCAATCTCATAACTTTATGTAAGGAACATCACAAACAAGCTGATGAGGGTAAAATTTCAAAAACAGAGTTAAGGAATATAGCCGAGGAGCAAGAAATAGCTTTTGAAAAAGAAACAAGCATTTTAATTTGTTAAGAGGTATAAGGTTACACCCCCCCACTCCCACAAGGCAAAAAATATAAAACTCTTCAAGACCGACGCCCCTGCCACATTTACACCAACGAAAATTTCTCATGTATTTTTTTTGGAAGGAATGATATTTATGAAACAAGCAATAAGTATTAGCACAAAAGAAATTTTAAAATCAGCCAAAAAGTTTGGAGTAGAAGACGACTTACTCTTCAGTACCACTTTTAAAAGATATCAAAAACAACTTGAGTTTTTAAATAAGCTGGAAAATGAAATTGATAACAACGGTGTTACTGTTATAAAAGAGTATATAAAGGGCAGGGAAAATGTTTATGTAAACCCTGCTATTAAAGAGCATACTCGAATTGTTGATAGTGCTAATAAGACCTTGTTTACACTGATGAAAATAATTACATCAGTAAAGGAAAATAAAATAAATAATACACCTGATCCGCTCATGGAAATTTTAAGCAGGGCAAGAAGAAACAAATAAACATTGTTCACCACCTCACCAAAATTTTTCTTCCTTCAGATTGAAAATTAAAAGTGTTTCTTTAGTGGTATACCTTCAAATTAAATACAAATATTTCACTCTAGCCGACCCTTTCTATTTTCTAAACGACCGAATCCTTTAATCGCCAGTCATAATGTTCTCAATCAAGAACAATGTCGCAATAATTGCAACATTGTTCTTGATATTGTTCCGAAAAGAGAATAATATATAATTATATGATTTAAGGGAAATTTTAGAAATAAAGGAAGGAAGTTTTACATAATGGATTATCTTACTACAACAGAAATATCAAAGAATTGGGGAATATCTCAGAGAAGAGTTGCCATTTTATGTGAGCAAAAAAGAATTAACGGTATAAAGAAAGTGGGAAAATCATGGATGATACCCAGTAATGCTGTTAAGCCTGACGATGGCAGAATTGAAGCAAAGAGTCAAAATAAAAAAATCAGCATGGAATTCGGTAAATACTACAATAGTAAACTGGAAAAGTATTCGTATTCACCAGATCTTCAAAAATGCATAAAAGAAGCCTACCAGTACTGTGTTAAAACTCTTGATGAAAATCCAGGGAAGCCGTTACTGTTATTTGGGAAAATTCAAAGCGGTAAAACAAGGGCTTTTACTGGATTGATGGCTTTGGCTTTTGATAATGAATTCGATATGGTCATTATACTTACCAAAAACAGTACTGCATTAGTTGAGCAAACATATAAGCGCATGCGCAAAGAATTTCACAATGAAATATACAATAATGAAGTTAAATTAATTGAGGTTAAGAAAGGATTAGATGATGAGGTTAAGCTTACAGATTATGAACTAGATAAAAAATTGATTTTTATATTGAAAAAAGAACGCCGAAATCTCGAAAAACTAAATAAATTTATTACCGAGTACACTCTTAATAAAAGAAAAAATTGTTTGATTATTGATGACGAAGCAGACAGTGCCGGGATTGGATATGGCAAAGCTGAAAATACTACTGATGAATTTTATCAGAGAAAAGTTGCTTCCGAAGTAAATGATCTTCGTGGCACCCTTAAAGGATGCGCCTATGTTCAAGTAACTGCCACTCCATACGCTTTATGTTTGCAATCAGAGATTCAAGGTGAATCAATTGAACCCACAAAACCTTACCATACCATTCTGGTTCCATCTGGCGATGGATACATTGGAGGAGATTATTACTTTTTAGAATCACAAAAAGATAATCATCCTGCACGTCTCATTTTCGAACCGGTATCTGAAGAAGAAAATGAATTGGTTTCTAATCAAAAGCGAAAAAACAAAAAATCCAAAATTGAAGATAGACGTACATTTAAAATCGAAAATATTATTACCGATCAGGATCATCTTTATGTTTATAAAAAAGGAATCATGAACTTTATTGTTGGCGGATGTGTTTTAAGAATGAGCAATAATAACACTCATTATTCTTATGTAATCCACACTGCCACGCAGAAGTCTTCACATTTCAGCCTTGAAGCGATAACTGAAGAGTTCATAAATCAAATCAAGAATAGTAATTCATGCCAACGCGTTCGCGTTGTTGTGGAAAAATTACTTCATGAATCATATGAAGATATTAAGCAATCATACACTGAATATGGCTATATGATGCCCAGCTTTGAAACAGTGTCAGACGCTTTTAATCACGCAATACGAAAGGATTATATAAGTGTAGCAGTAGTAAACAGTGACAGAAAAATGAACGCTATACTTGATGAAGATTCAGGAGAGCTTCATCTTCGTTCCCCATTTTCTATAATTGTGGGGGGACAAGTACTTGATCGTGGAGTAACTATCCCTCGCATGATTGGGTTTTATTATGGTCGTAATCCTAAAAAAGCACAACAAGATACTGTTATGCAACATTCGAGAATGTTTGGGTATCGCGATAAAGATTTACTTTCAGTAACCAGATTCTATACTACTAAACGTATTTTTCAAAATATGACCTACATGACGGAAAGTGATAATGACCTAAGAAAAAACATTGAGATCATGAGAGGAGACGCTTTAGTGTATTTTTTGAAAAAGTGTAAAGATGATATCGTGCCTTGCGCTGATCATAAAATTTTGCCTTCTATCATCGTTACCTTGACTCCTTTAAGTCGAATTTTACCGGTAGGTTTTTCTCCTGTTTCTAAAAGCCATGCAAATAAGATAAGTGCTGATATTGCAAAGCATTTATCGGTTTTAAAATCCAATTTACAACCTTGTTCTAAAGTTGTAAGGATTAATGTTAAAGATCTGGTACCGATAATTAAATTAGTTTATTCAATTTTACGAGAGGATGACGAATCCTTTAATAAATTTATACCACAAGACTACTTTTTAGAAATATTAAAGAATCTTGCACAGAAAAAAAATGGAGAAGTACTATTATATACTCGTAGTGGCGGTCAAATATCTAAATATAAATCAAACGGTATGATATATCAAGATGCACCGGATACAGGCTATGAATTAAAAGATCTTCGGCAACTAGCTACCGACACACCAGTTCTTATGCTAATACATCAAAATGGGACAGCAGAAGGGTGGAATGGAAGCGAATTTTGGTGGCCCGTTATAATTGTTCCCGCTAACATAACAGCTTCTAAACACGCATCACCTAAACCTAAGGGGAAAATCACTAAAAAGTAAATTGATGATATTAATGTTAGTTACCCGCTCCTATTACTGATGCGAGTATAAATATTAATTTGTGTCAAACGGCGTGGATAAAATATAATTAAAAACCCTTAGATCAGAAGTATACGTTGGGGATAGTAGTCTTATTTGTTGTGTAAAAACATGCCCCTAAAAACATCAAAACGTATACTTTTGTATTTATTTAATTTTCAGACGAAGGAAATAATGAAATGATTGATATAAAACTCATAAATAATTTTAGAAAAATAATAATTGAAGATGACAATATTATGAATAAATATCTTAATATACTTAAAATCCAAAACGATAAACTTGAAAACAGGAACCAATGGAATTGCATTTGTTCATGTATGGACTGGATTACAGTATCCGTTCAACACATTAAGGCAAACTCGTCAAAGGATATAAGCGAATTTACCCCCGTGGAGCTGTATGCTTACATTTCCAGTGTTGATTCTATTGTAGAAGCGGTTCGTCAATTGCACCGAGTTATTATACCTGAAAAAGAGAATACTTTACCGTTTAAAAACGAATCCACAATATTTAAGGGTAACCCTTTCGTCCAGAATGATTTTAAATATTTTAAAAATATTCGTGCATGCTTCGGTGCGCATTCTGTAAACCTGGAAGATCCTTATGATAGAGAAAATAAATCAAAAAGGCGATTTGCAAGTTGGTCTTACAGTTATGGTAGCAGTAGTTATAGCATTGTTATATACAGTAACTGGGAGAATGAAGAAAACGAAGATGGAAAACCTATTTTTTTAAGTATTAGCCTTGATGAGATAAACTCTTTCGCAGAAAAATATTATAATTATCTGAATTATCTGGGTGAATCAATAGAGGACATAAAACATATTGTGAAATTTAGGAGATTATTGAACACAAACTACTAAACCGGCATAGAAAGGTTGAAATTATTTTAAATTAATGTTAAAATAAGGTTAATTATTAAAAACAATAAATGGAGTTTTATTTATATGCCGAAAAAATTAATTAGCCTTCTTTTCCTACTAATTGGATTAAGTTTTAGTGCACAAGGTAAAAATGCTGTAATCAATGTTGGTGGTGAAACAGTAGAGAACAGCGATGTTAAAAAAATCATAATCAAGGAAGTGCCTATAATAGACGGAAAATGTGTAGATATCAATTTAGTATTAAAAAGAAGAATAGAAGACATAAGTATTAGTATTCCTAAAGAAGATCTCCCACTTTTTGAAAGCCCGCTTTCAAAAGACAAATACAGCGCTACCGCAGATTTTATAGAATATAGTGACAGAGTTCTTGATAAAATTTCCACAAATTTTGAATTTGGTTTCACCCAGCATGAATTTGGGCCATGTGGGCGTAGAGGAAGCACAATAATGGGGGAAAAAGTAGGAGGAAAAACAACACTTACTATTAGAAGTAGTAAAAGTAGCAAATTGTTTGATTTAGGCAAAAAAATACTTGTAGTCCACACACGTGATAAGATTAAACGCATTTATGGTTTTTATGAGGTAAACATAGGTATTAAAGATACGACTATTAAACTGATAAAATCTTATAAAGAATATTATTCCAAAGAAGAAATTGCAGAAATCAAGAAGCAGGTGACAACAGCTGAAAAACAGGTAAAATCCAACCTTAATAAAGGGAACACTAACAAAGAGAAAATACTAATATCCAACGTAACTATTAGTATTCCTAAGGAAGATTTTCTGTTTTTTAAAAATAAATGGATTTCCACAGGCCTTATAGAATATAATAAAGAAAATCTTGATAAAATTTCTAAAAACTCTAAATTTATGCCTACTTTAGGAAGTGCAAAAATAGGAGAAAAAACAGGGGAGCATACAACAATTACTTTTAAGCACGGATTATCTGATCCAAGTAAAAAAATACTTATAGTGCATATGTGTGATAAAGAAATGAGCATTTATGGATTTTATGAAGTAAATATAGGGACTAAAAATATGAGTATAAAACAAATAAAATCTTATAAAGAATATTATTCTAAAGAAAAAATTGCAGAAATCAAGAAACAAATGGAAGAACTTAAAGAACAAGCAAATCCAAAAAACATATTACCCAAGGTGTGATATAACCCGTTTAAACCCTACTGTTTAAAAAGTTAAAATTGTACTCTTTGTTTTACCCTTTAGAAAATTGAGATACCCTTTAATTTACCTTTTACACAACTGTTTTAAATTTTATAAATTGATTTTAAGTTGCTTTTGCTTCGCGGTGGCAAGCCGTTTTAAACAATATGGTTTATTTGCATTATATTATGTTTATTACACATTTTATAATTCGCTCACTCTCTCCGCCAAACATAAATCCCATAGTACTGCGGTAATATGGGATTTTATTATGTCATTTTATAGCGTTTTACCCCTAAAAATACCCCTTACAGCCTTTTTATTCTATTTTTAAAGAGTTATAGTTATGAAAATAAGATTAGGTTGTAAGGGGTATAAAGTGTAATATGTTTAAGCATACACATTCTCTTTCATGTAAACTTGTGTTAGATTCAAAGTGCCTATTGAAATTTAAAAATTTATGGAAATATTTTTGTTTATTATCATATAATAACAGATAGATGAATTTCTATGTGAGGTGAGAAGTTGGATAATAAATATTTTGAGTATTCAAAAACATTAAAAGCGTTGGCTGACCCCAAAAGGTTATGCATAGTTGATATGCTTTCTTGCGGTGAACTTTGTGCCTGCAGAATACTTGAAGAATTTCAAATTACACAGCCTACTCTTTCGCACGATATGAATTTGCTTTGTGATGTGGGAATAGTAAATATGAGACGTGAAGGCAAATGGTCATATTATTCACTCAACGAAGAAAAATTACAGCTATTCTATAAAAATTTAGGAATTTTAATTTCGGATAAACCTGATTGTATTTGCCATAAAAGAAGGCAAAATAAAAACAACCAATAATTTTGCTGGTGTGACAAATCAGCATTTTATTAAATATAATATATAGATTTTTTTCTATATATAGAAAGGCGTGAGTTGATGAACGAGGTTAAATCCAAGAATTTGGGGATGTTTCAAAAATACTTAAGTCTATGGGTTGTGGCCTGTATGGTTGTCGGAATATTAATAGGAAAATTTACTCCTGCAATTCCGGAATTTTTAAATAAGTTTGAATTTGCAAATGTTTCAATTCCTATCGCAATTTTAATTTGGCTGATGATTTTTCCGATGATGATGAAAGTCGATTTCAACAGCATTAAAAAAGTAGGCGAAAATCCAAAGGGTTTATTTGTTACCTGGGTTGTTAACTGGCTGATAAAACCATTTACAATGTTTTTTATATCGTCATTTTTCTTTTATCAGGTTTTTAGCAAATTAATCCCTCCGGAACTTGCAAAAGATTATCTTGCCGGTGCTATACTTCTTGGAGCTGCACCATGTACCGCAATGGTATTTGTATGGAGCCATTTGACAAAAGGGGACCCTGCCTATACAGTAGTTCAAGTTGCAACAAACGATATTATAATTCTTTTTGCTTTTGTTCCGATCGTTAAGTTTTTAATGGGAGTTTCAAATGTTACGGTACCGTGGGGTACGCTGCTTTTATCCACAGTTTTATTCGTTGTTATTCCTTTAGTTGGAGGAATACTGACGAGATCGCTCGTTACAAAGAAAAAAGGCACAGAATACTTTGAAAACCAATTTTTGAAAAAATTTGATAATACCACAACGATCGGCCTACTTCTTACTTTGATATTTATTTTCTCCTTTCAAGCCGAAGTCATGATTAGCAATCCATTTCACATTGCATTAATTTCTGTTCCTTTAATCATACAAACGTTTTTAATATTCTTTGTGGCTTATTTTGCCGCCAAGCTTTTAAAACTTCCTTATAATATTGCGGCACCTGCGGGAATGATAGGAGCTTCAAATTTCTTTGAATTGGCTGTAGCAGTAGCAATTTCAGTATTTGGAACAACTTCACCGGTTGCACTTGCCACAATTGTTGGCGTGCTTGTGGAAGTCCCCGTAATGCTGATTTTAGTAAAAATCGCAAACAGCACAAAACAATGGTTTGTAAAATAAAGAGAAAGGATAATTAAATGAGTAAAAACTGGTATCCTATTATTAATTATGATAAATATATAGGATGATAGTAATAAAAAATCAATTCATGCGGAGGTTGTAATTCTATGAATAATAAAAATAACCCAACTATGGAAATTTTTGAACCTGCTATGTGCTGCGATACAGGACTATGTGGTGTTAGCATAAATCCTGAACTTTTAAGGATTTCTACCGTTATCAACACGCTGAAAAAGAGTAACATTGCAATCAAGAGATTCAATTTAAGCAATGCACCAATGGAATTCGTAAACAACAAAGTTGTAAATGATTTTATAAACAACAAAGGTGCCGAAAAATTGCCTGTAATTTTATTAAACGGAAAGATTGTAATTTTTGGCAGATACCCAACAAATGAAGAAATCATAAAGCTTTTGAATTTACCTCAAAATTTACTTTCAAACAAAAACGAAAAATCATCAGGTTGTAATTGTAAAGGCGGGTGCTGCTAATGAGAACTTTTAAAGTATCGGATATAGAATTAACTAAATATCTTTTCTTTACCGGTAAAGGCGGAGTAGGAAAAACGTCTGTTGCCTGTGCAACTGCTGTTAATCTTGCAGATAACGGAAAAAAGGTGCTTTTAATAAGTACTGATCCTGCTTCGAATTTACAAGATGTTTTCAGTACAGAACTTAACAATAAAGGTGTAAAAATTAAAGACATACCGAACTTGGTTGTTGCAAACTTGGACCCTATAAAAGCGGCCGCGGAATACAGGGAAAGCGTGATAGAACCATATCGTGGCAAACTTCCTGAATCTGTTATCAATAATATGGAAGAGCAGCTTTCCGGTTCTTGTACAGTTGAGATCGCTGCGTTTAATGAGTTTTCTAATTTTATAACTGATGAAAAGGTCCAAAAAGACTTTGACTATATTGTTTTTGATACAGCTCCAACAGGTCATACCTTAAGAATGCTGCAGCTCCCCTCGGCTTGGAGTAATTTTATAAGTGAGAGTACACACGGAGCATCATGCCTTGGTCAGCTCGCAGGTTTGGAAAGTAAGAAAGAGATTTACAAAAAAGCAGTATCGACACTTGCAGATAAAAATCTTACAACTTTAATTCTTGTGTCAAGACCGGAAGTATCTCCGCTCAAGGAAGCTGAAAGAGCTTCTGAAGAGCTTTCGGATATCGGCGTTAATAATCAAGCTTTAGTAATTAATGGCATGCTGACTTCTCATGATGAAGAAATTTCAGAAAGTTTATATCAAAAGCAACAAAAAGCGTTGGAAAATATGCATTCGAAATTAAAAAGGATTCAAACTTATGTAGTACCGCTTAGAGCCTATAATGTAATGGGACTTGAAAATATAAGAAACCTTCTTGTTAGAGATAACGAAACCGTGAGTTCGGAGAAAATACAATCGAGTAATATTCCAAGTCTAAAAGATGTAATAGATGACCTTGATAAGACCAATAAAAAAGTAATCTTCACAATGGGCAAAGGCGGGGTTGGAAAGACAACAGTTGCAGCTGCTATCGCTATGGGATTGGCGGAAAGAGGCAAAAAAGTTCATCTGACAACAACCGACCCGGCGGCGCATTTAAAGTTTGTAATCGAAGAAAATGATAATATTGAAATGAGCCATATTGATGAGCATAAGGAATTAAAAAAGTATCAAGAGGAAGTACTGGCAAAAGCTCGTGAAACAATGAATGAAGAAGATATTTCCTATGTAGAAGAAGATTTGCGTTCCCCTTGTACTCAGGAAATTGCGGTTTTCAGAGCGTTCGCCCAAATTGTAGAAAAAGCAGATAAGCAAGTCGTGGTAATCGATACAGCTCCAACAGGCCATACCTTGTTACTTTTAGATTCAACTCAGAGTTATCACAAAGAAGTTAAACGTACCCAGGGCAATATTCCTGATTCTGTTAGAAAATTACTCCCTCGGCTCCGTTCTGATGAAACAGAAGTTATAATAGTAACTCTTGCCGAAGCAACACCCGTTTATGAAGCGATGCGACTTGAAGAAGATTTAAAACGTGCGAACATTTCAACGAAATGGTGGATAATAAACTCATCTCTTTATAAAACAGGGACAACAAATAAACTTCTTTCAGCAAAAGCGAGCAATGAAATCCCATGGATTAATAAAGTTGATAAACATTCAAATGGGAACTTTGCTGTTATTGCTTGGAAGCCAAACGATATCAAAGGTGAGAACTTAATGAATCTATAATTAAGAATGTTAGTTGAAAAGCTAAGTTTTTGACCCTTTATTTTACCCTTTAGAGAATTGAAATACCCTTTAATTTACCCTTTACACAACTGTTTTAAATTTTCTAAATTGATTTCAAGTGGCTTTTGCTTCTCGGTAGCAAGCCATTTTAAACAACATGATTTATTTATGTTATATTATGTTTATTATGCAGTTTGTAATTCGAATCCCCCTCTCTCCGCCAAGTATAACTCCCCCAACACTGCGATGTTGGGGGGGTTATTTTTTAACTTTCTCGATTTTTCAAAATTTTATGAAATCGGGCTTATTTTAAAAATGTAATTTATAAACACCTCTTCAAGCGCGGAAAATTGACCGATTTCTTTACAATTTTTTATTATTTCATATCCATCACCGCCGGACGCTATGAAGTCATTTGTAGCGAGAAGATATTCTTGCTCCAGATTCAAATTCTGATCATTGATTTTAACCGAATTTATCTTGTCACCTCCGCTTGCGCTTTGCTTTAACGTGACCGCTGCGCCCGAAAGCTGCGGAAACTTTCCTGAAGGATTCGGGTATTCATTAAAACCAAATTCTAACGCTTTAAGCAAATCGCTACCCTTTATTAATTTGGTGACCACATAATTACTGAAAGGAAACACCTTTAATACATCTCCAATGGTTATTTTACCTATCTTGATGCTGTCTCTAAACCCTCCGCCATTCAAAAGGACAACATCGGCGCCTGTTTCATTTTTAATTGCTTGAGTGGCTAATTTTGTTAAATTGGTTTCCTTCGTTCTTACTGCCGATTTGCTACCCTCCAAATACACTTTGGTTTCACCGATATCTTTTTTTAGAATTTCCGCAAGTTCGTTTTCGGCGTTTGCAAGGTAAGAAGCAACTTTCTTATCATCTTGGCGATTCTTTAATTCTTCAAAACCAATGTTTTTTGGAACAATTGTTTTTTGTCCGTTGTTTATTGATATCTCCGTTACGCCTAAAAACTCTCCATAAGCACCGGCAGAAGTAATAACAGCCCTGCCCTCTACCTGATTAATCTTTTCAAGAGAACTATGACTATGCCCATCAATAATTAAATCTATCCCGTCAACTTTATCTCTTACATCATAGGATCGGCTTCCTTCACTTTCTTTATCTATACCTAAATGTGTAAGCGCTATTATTACATCGGCACCCTTATGTTTCAAAATCTGAACCTGATCTTGCGCAGCTTCAACAACATCTTTAAAAACAATTCCTTCTACATTTTGAGGATTGGTTTTAACAGGAGTTTCCGGGGTAGTTAGTCCAAAAACTCCTATTTTAACCCCATCCACTTCAAATATATCGTTAGGATCAAAAAGCTTTTCATCAAGCTTATTGGTGATGTTCGCCGATAAAACTTTAAAATTCATTTTTTTAGACGTATCCAAAAGATGATTATAGCCATAATTAAAATCATGATTACCCGGAGCAAAGTAGTTATACCCCATTATGTTCATAACATTAACAGCATTTTCACCTTTTGAAAAAGTCACGACCGGTTGACCATGCAAAACATCTCCGGCGTCCATTAAAACAACGTTTTTGTTTTGAGATTTAAGTTCATTTACATAACTTTCAATTTTATCAAAACCGATTACCTTATTTTCCTCGTCGTAACATATTCTTCCGTGAAGGTCGTTTGTATGAACAATCGTTAAACTTAGATTTTGATTGCTTTTCCATAAATTGAAATCGCATCCGGGGAAAAATAAAAAACAAATGCTCAGCATGGTTAAATATAATGACTTTAGTTTCATAAGCACCTCCAAACATATTCACTGATTGCACAAAAAGCATGCTACGTGTTCGCTTTATTGTGATATCAACAAGGCGGATTTTTATATATATTTTACACCAATCAAGTCTGATTATATACTGTTTTTGTGAAATTTATTTTTTGTTTTAAAATATTCAAGTTATTTAAAAATAAATTTGAACCATGAATATATGTTTCTTTTAGTGATAAAAATACTACCGAAAGGAAGTGAATACAATATGTCCGAATTAACATGTAAAGAATTGGCATCCATCAAAGAACAGCTATCTGCAGAAAAACTTCTTATCAGCAAATATAATTTTTATTCTGAAATCAGCGAAGACACTGAAGTAAAAGCAAAATGCAAAGATTTTGCGTCAAAGCATCAAAAACACTATGACAAAATATTTTCATATTTAAAATAAGGAGGAAACTATGGAAAAGAATTTGCCTTTTAAAGGCCAACAAATTGCAACTGATGTATTAACTTCCCAAAAAACCACCACCGAACTTTACAATAAATTTGCTTTAGAATCAAACATGCCAAATCTACATGAAGATTTTATGGAAATATTAAATCAAGAGCACGAAATGCAGATGGAGATATTTGAATTGATGAAGAATAAAGGCTGGTATCCCGTTGAGTTTGCCGAAAGCAAAAAAATCGAAGAAGCCCAAAAAACTTTCGGATTGTAAACGTATACAAAATTAAATGCGCAAAACAGGATCTAAAATTTATAAAAATCAGGATCCTGTTTTAATAATTTTTGAAACAATATGTGACTATCCAATAATAAAAAAATCCTAAAACGTCAAAAACTATTATTGATTGACATTGTTTTTATAAATACATATTATAATTATGTTTACTTATAATTTTTAAAAATTAAAATATTTTTTCTTTGAAAGAAGTTGAATACTTTATGAGGCTACACTATGATCAATTAGCAGAATCTTTTTCCAAGCAAAAAGAACGTTTAAGAAAATTTTTTAGAAATTATTTTATGACAGAAGAAGAAAAGAAAAAAATTAAACCTGAAGAAGATACACCTGAAGACACGAGCGATGAAAACCTTGTAGAAAGACTTATGAATTCCGGCGCAGATGAAGAATCAAAAGAGGAAGAAATCGAAGACGATGAAATCCAAGATGACGAAATTCAGAGCGACGAAGTCGAGGACGATAAAATCGAGGATGAAACTTTGTTTAGTGGAGTTCACGACTTATTTGAAACTCCCGAAGAAAAAAGAGAAAGAGAAGAAATAGAAGAAAGAAAGAAAATTGAAGAAAAAGAAGAGAAAAGAGGAATAATATTTGAGTCTATTAAACAAGAAAGAGAAGATGAGCTTGAAGAATTAAAAAACAGCGGAGCGGTTATAAATGAAAAAATAAAGCTCAAAGAAAAAGAAATCGCGCTCAATAATACAGCTCAAAGTCAACTTACTAAAGAAATAATAAAACTTGGCAAGGAAGTAATTAGGTTAAAAAAGCTTCAAATTAATATAAAAAAGGAAAATCAAACCGAAGGACTTCAAAAAGTCGAAGAAGAAATTAAAACTCTTGAAAATGAGATTAAACTCAGAGAAGAAGAAATCAATCTTAGAAAAAAAGAAACCGAGTTTCTACAAGTTAACCTCGGGAAACTCAAATCTCAATTCGATAAAACAGAAGATAACATTGATGATAAATTTGTGAGCGATGCCGATGAGCAACCCAATGGATATGTAATCGATGAAGACTATAATGAATATGAAACAAAGGGTAATGAAATCCTTGAAAAAATGCAAGAAAAAATCATAAATAGGCTTAGCGAACCGGTTCGGGCAGCAATTGCAAATTGGAATGACCCCGATTATAAAGAAGACTGGGAAAAATACACACGGAAAGATTTAATAAATTTATTTAAACGGCTCGATAAAAGGAACTCTATATTTCTTAAAAAAGGGTATATAGAAAAATTAGATGTCAAAAGATTGGTTTTACTTATGCATCAGTCAAAATCTCCGGATGACACCAACGAATTCAATGAACTCAGTGGTTTAACTCGTGATGAAAGGCTTCAGTACATGCTTCAAAAAAGAGAAGAGACGAAAAACAAATGGGATTCCAGAACTTCTCAAGAAAATGATTACGACAAGGAGTTTTATGATATTATTGAAGAAAATCTACCGCTGGGAGAAGATCAAAATTTTCTGGCCGCGTTTGAAGGCAATAGAGATCACATGTTTAATATGGTAAAATTGGCAAATTCAGTAAGCGACTTTAAATTGCGCGGAGCCAATCCGTTAGGAGAATTTAAAAAGAATATAAAAGAAACAGTCCATGCGATGGGCACACATCTGGTAAACTTACATCAAACGTATGAAGACATGCGTGAAAAAATAAACGCCGCTTTAAAGAAAGACCCTACATTAAAGAAAAATCCCGACCTTAAAAGATATCATGACATTTGGCTAAAACATTTACAAACAAAAAATGTGGAAGAATTTAAAACGGAGGATATTGCTCCCCTACTTGTTGACGAAAAATATGATTATTTAACTAAAATAGAAGATATTACTGAAACTATGCTTGATGAGCTTTGGGAAAGCGGATACGATCCAAGTCAAAATCAAGTTAAGTTAAACCCTAAAAAACAAGCTATAATTAAATATTTTTCAGAATTTCTTAAAAAATTAAACAATATAACTGAAAGACTTCGGAGAATTAAAATTGATAGATCAGATGAAGCAGAACTTGAAGAAATAAGGCGCGAAAACAAATATAAAGATGACTACAGGAATAAAACAACTACAAAAATCAACACTAAACCCTCGGCATTAGGGGAGGTTTCCGCAACCGACTGGCACGATCTAAGGTTACAAGGACGCATGTATGCATTAATACTTACAACTTTCCATAATGAAAATATAAAGAAGCTTGAGAAAGAAACAAAAACCAAATTATATGAAATTAGAAAAAAAATTGTTTCACAATTCTTAGGAGACCTTCAACGTCACTTTGATACCCGAGGAATAGTCCCTAATATGCGCACAACGTTAAAAAATTTTGAAAAGGAACTCAGAAAATGTAGACTGGAGATTGTGAGAATACCCGGCATGTCCGCAGATAAACTCGATAAAAAAATCAAGGAAATTATGAAAAACGAGGAATTAACAAAGGAAATTAAAGAAGAGAATTATAAATTGCCTGAATTTCAGCAAATTCCAAAAACACAATGACTCTTGCAAAAAATGCACCTCTGGCTTAGAGGTGCATTCTATGTATGTTTTGTTATCAGATTATGCTACATTTTAAGTCCTGATAATCTTTCTGTTATTTTCTCTATTTCGAACTCTAAGTTTGAAATTTCTTTTCTGTATTCCGTTACATCTCCACGCAAATCAGCTGTTTTTTGATAACGTCTTTTCATAACCAGTTCTTTATGCTCACATTTTTTTAATTCTTCTTCGCTCTCTATCAAATTTCCTTTAACTGTCAATAACGCACGCTGTAACTTTTCTTTTTGAATCTTTAATTGTTCGCTTTTTGGTAACCTCGCTATTCTCGCTGCTGTTTCTCTTGCTTTTTCTTCTTTCGCTGCTGTCTCTCTTTCTTTTTTTTCTAGGTTTTCTCTTGTTTTTCGTTCTTCTTCTTCTTCTTCTAATTTTTTTATTCTTGCCCTCTCATCTAAGAATGCTTTTTTCTGACTTTCCGCTACTGATCCTAATATATTTCTAAATTGTCCTAAAGGTATAATCCGATCGCAAAATCTCAGTCTATCACAGCAACATGGAAACACTGTTTCCTTTTTTAAACCTAAACAGTGGCTTACCTCACTGGGTTTCCAAAAACTATCCCAACTATCTACATTAAGCATTTCCACTTCAAAGTATTCACCGTCAGCATATACCTTAACTTTTGAGCCTGAATGTGGCGACGTGATTTTCGGGTCTTGTATAATAACTTCATCTATACATAGTGGTCCCTGACCCATATGACGTTGAAATAATATTTCTAAAGGACGATAATTTATCGGGGCATGTTTAATTTCTGGATCAATCATACTAATAGAAAGGCTTAATCCGAATTTCCCTGGGCTTTTAATTAAGTTATACTCTAGATTATTGTATGCCACTGATCTTAGATTTATATCGGATTTTTTACATCTTTTAATAAGAAGATCACTTAATTTAGATTCGGTACCATGATTATATACTACAAGTTTTTTTACCCTTTCACCTTGAAGCGAAGTGTCAATTATTTCATATTCCACTTTTTCAGTATCATTATATGTAGCCGTTTCTCTAGCAGCAAAAGCTGAAAAGCAACAACCCAATACTAAAAACGCCGAGAAAGAAAATAATTTTAAAAGTTTTTTTAACCTCATTACTATGCTCTCCTTACTTATAATTAATATGTTTATTATTTCATTATAACACAATTCCAATTATATGTAAAATAAAATATAAATTTTGGCATTTAATATATTTTTTGTTATTATAAATAAATTTATTTTACTAAATAAGAATATGTACCCAATTCATCAGTCGATTTTTTAAGCACGCTTTGTAACGCTTCCAAAATATGCTTAAATCCTACTTTTTTACTCTGTTGCGCTGCAGCTAAAAACGCTGCAGTTAGCGCAACATTCCTGATCTCAGCACCTGAAATCAAAAATTCCTCTGCCAGATATTCAAAATCTATATCGCTGTCAAGCGGAATTTTTCCGTTTTTAAAAAACTTATCCCATAGCGCTTTTCTAAAGTGCAATTTTTCATGGTACTTTTCTGATCCTTTGATACCGGGGTTAATATTTGAAAAATTTATTTTAAAAGTAATTCTTCTTTTGAAAGCATCGTCTATATTTGCATCTTTGTTTGTTGTTAAAATTGTAATACCATTATAATCCTCCAATTGCTGCAATAAAAACGCCGTTTCAATATTTGCATTTCTGTCATGTGAATCTTTCACATCCGTTCTTTTTGAAAAAAGCGAATCGGCTTCGTCAAACAAAAGTATTACGCTGCTTTTTCTGGCTTCATCAAAAATTTCTTTAAGATTTTTTTCGGTTTCACCTATATATTTAGAAACCACTCTTGCTATATCCACTTTGTAAAGATCGAGACCAAGTTCGCTTGCAACCACTTGTGCGGCCATTGTTTTTCCTGTGCCTGAAACACCATAAAACATCATGCTGAGTCCTTTACCATAAAGGACTTGATTTTCCATACCCCATTTATCATATACGATGTGCTTATATTTAACTCTTTCGCAGGCTCTTTGAAGGCTAAGCTTTGTATCATTATCGATTATGATATCATCCCAGGTATATTTTTTTGTAATTAACCTGGCTTTCTCTCCCAGAGTACTTATAATCTGAGAATAAGCACATTTACACATATCTTCTTTACTTAATTTTTCGTCTTTTTTCCATAAATAATCTTTTTTTGCTTTTATTATGGTTCCTTTAATTTGAGCCGGAGTGAATCTGAAGTTATTGGCCATATCTTCTGCGGTAATATCGGTTACATGCTTAATATCTTTCATGCAAATTTGCCATAGTTTTAAATTTTCCGCTTCATTAAGTTCCGGGATTGGGATATCAAACCAGTAAAATTCTTTTTGATATTCCGACATATCTGTTTTTGTATTCAGAAGTATAAAAATTGTTTTAAAATGGTTTATTGATAAATTGATGATTTTTTCTGCATGCTCTTCACCAAGTTTAAAATCCTCATCGAAAAACAAGTCAAAATTGTAAAGGCATAGAACAGAATCTTGATTATTGTTTTTATATATTAAATCCACAAAAGTTTTATACCATGATTCTTTACACCGCTTGATAATTTTTTTGAAATCAAAAATAATCAGTTCTTTGTTTAGAAGTTTGGAAATTCTTTTTACTATTGTTTTCTTACCGATTCCCTCCTGACCCTGCATTTCAAAACAAAGAGTGCGATCTAACCCATTTTTCAAAATAAAATTTTTGATTTCTTCTGCCTTATTTTCACGTAGCGGCAAAGGCGAGGATTCAAAAATTTCGCTTTCGGCAGAGTATATATCCATGCCTTTGATTTGTATATCTTTATCTAAATTTTCGGTTACAATCTCAAAAAGCAAATCATCAATTTCCAAGCTTTCTTCTTGAAAACCTAAAAGTTTTAATTTAGATTTTAATTCACTTAACTGTTTTTCCGATCTGCATTCACCCGAATTACTTGTAATAAATTCATATAAATTCACAGCAAATTCATATGTTAATCCTTGGCTGTCAAGATTTAGTATTAATGATTTGAATTTTTGGCTTGAGCGATACATAATAGCCAGTCCAACCGCAAGCCAGCTTAAACAATCCAGATCATAATTTATTTTTATTTCTTTAGCTGCAATAAAAATTTTACTTGAATCAAGCTTATCCTCCACGCTTCTGTTTTTTTCTTTAAATAATCCTGATGTACCCTCTTTAATCTCAGACTTACTTTCGTTGCTATCTGCATTTACAAACTTCATGTAACGTTCGACAAGAGTTTTAATAAGAGCATAAAAATCTTTAAGATATTCTTCATAATGAGTATATTTTTTCGAAATTATTTCGGACATGTAAATTTCTCCTTAAAAAAATCTTGATCAGAACTTGCAAACTTATGTTTTAATATTAAAAATCACTATATACAAAAGATATTTCTTCGTTTTTCGTTTTAAATAAAACCCCTAAAAAATAAAGACCTTTAACGCTACATATATAACTTTAAACATAAAGGTTCAAGAAATTTTACGAAAAACGCTTCGCAGTTTTTCTGCTAACATAATGCCGCCCTTATTTTACACATGCTAAAAAGCATGTTATCGTATAAGAACTTTTGCAAATGTAAACCGCCAGAGGGCATTTGTTTTTTAACTTTTTTTAAATAAAAAGCAAGCTTTTCTGAATAATCTTCAATTTCACGGTAAATAAATGTATTTTTAAATTAATATAATAAAATCAAATTCATCTTATTTTATCATATTACTTCATTAAAATCAGCAAAATTATATAGTTTGGAATAACACTCGATTGTCAAATACGTATTTCAAAATTTTAATAAATTTTTCGAACAACTATTCAGCATCAGAGTATGAAAAAATCCCACTACAGTGGGATTTTGATGGCTCCCCCTGTTGGACTCGAACCAACGACCCTGCGGTTAACAGCCGCATGCTCTACCGACTGAGCTAAGGAGGATTATACTATGAATTATTAACTATCTTTATTTTATTATACCATTATATTTTTTGAAAATAAACTTATAAATATACCAAATGCATTAAATAAATTTTAATAAAATCACAATTACTATACTTATATAATTATAAAAATTTGAACAACAATGTCAAGAGATTTTTCAAATAAAATTACTGGTGACTCGTATGGGAATCGAACCCATGTTACCGACATGAGAGGCCGGTGTCTTAACCGCTTGACCAACGAGCCACAATAAAATAATTATACTATAATTTTACAAGAAAATCAATATAAATTATTCCAACGAAAAAAGCAAAAAAGCAGTCAAGATGGTACACCATCGGGGGCTCGA
>CAZSYK010000017.1:0-20802 GCA_964610685.1 uncultured Eubacteriales bacterium | reverse complement strand
AAAGATAACCATTAACTGGAGGTAAATATAATGGCACGTATAAAATGTGCAGTTACTACAAGAAACAGAAGAAAAAAAGTCCTTAAGCTCGCGAAAGGATATTGGGGTGCAAAAAGTAAGCATTTTAAAATGGCGAAACAAGCTGTTATGAAATCCGGAAATTACGCTTACATAGGCAGACGCCATAAAAAACGTGATTTCAGAAAATTATGGATTACAAGAATCTCAGCGGCATGCCGCATGAATGGCATGAATTATTCGACATTCATGAACGGGCTTAAAAAAGCCGGAATAAACCTTAACAGAAAAATGATCTCGGAAATCGCGATTTCCGATCCGGAAGGATTCTCTAAACTGGTAGATCAAGTAAAATAGGTTTAGACTTTATAAATTATTACGCCCGGGTATATTTTCTTGGGCGTAAATTTTTTTATAACAAAGGAAATTCATAAATGACAAATGAAATATTAAGCAAAGAAAATGCTAACGTAAAATATGCGAAAAAGTTGGCATCTTCATCGAAATTTCGAAAAGAAGAGAATTGCTTTTTAATTGAAGGTGCAAGGCTTTGCAAGGATGCTTTTCAAAGTGGAGTCCGCATTGAAAAAATTTTTTATACTCAAAAATGCTTTGAAAAGTCTGAAGATTTTATATCAAAAATAACCAAGTTCGCAAAAAAATCTTTTGTTGTCAGTCAAAATGTGATGAACGCTATTTCCGACACCAACGCTCCGCAAGGTATTGTTTGTGTTTGCAAACATACAGATAAAAGCATACATGATTCCGATGTGAGTAAATACAGTAGCGTTGTTTTACTTGAAAACATACAAAACCCTTCAAATTTAGGAAGTATCTTCAGAACGTGTGATGCTTTGGGAATAAATCTCGTTGCCGTTTCCAAAAACAGCTGCGATATTTACAATCCCAAAACTTTGAGGGGAAGCATGGGGGCTCTTTTTCGGCTGAATGTCATTTTATTCAGTGATAGTTCTGAATTTATAAAAATTCTTCAGAAAAACAATTTTAAAGTATACGCTACGGTACCGGCAAGTGGTTCTTTATTGCTCGGCACATTAAAGTTTGAAGGCAAAACAGGCATTGTTTTTGGAAATGAGGGCAATGGATTAGATTCGGAAACTATAAATGCATGTAATGAAAAAATAATGATCCCGATGAATGCCAATGCCGAATCGCTTAATGTGTCGGTGGCAACTGGGATTGCTTTATGGGAAATGACAAATCGAGGAAAGAACATAGATGGATGAAAAAATTTATTGGATATGGCTTCAGCAGGCTTTAAGATACGGAAGTCATAAAGTAAAAATAATTAAACATTATTATAAAAACATAAAAGATTTTCATAATGCCGGTGAGCGTGAATGGAGACTTTGCGGATGCTTTTCAAACCGTGAGATAGAATCTTTACTAAGCTTTACTTTAGAAAAATCCGAGTTAATAAAAAACAAATCTTTAGAACTTGGCTACGAAATTTTAACCCTTGCCGATAAGGAGTATCCCGAGCTTCTTGCGAATATTGCAAACCCTCCGTGCGTGCTTTATGTCAAAGGTGAGAAAGCTTGTTTGAGCGGTTATTTAAACATTGCTATCGTCGGCACTCGCAAAGCGACTTCTTACGGAATCGAGATGGCTCACGAGATAAGCAGAGATCTTGCGGAGTCAGGGGCTGTTGTTGTAAGCGGAGGCGCGATGGGAGTTGACTGCGCAGCCCATGAAGGGGCACTTAGCGGAGGAGGAAAGACGATTGCGGTGCTTGGGTGCGGCATAAATTATCCATACCTAACGGGGAACGCTTCTCTTCGCGAAAAAATTTCCGAAAACGGAGCGGTTATCTCGGAATACCCGCCCGATTACCCCCCTTATGCTTCCAATTTCCCTATCAGAAACCGAATAATATCCGGTCTGTCTTTAGGAACAGTCGTGATTGAGGCGAGTAAAAAAAGCGGTTCACTTATTACCGCCAATTTAGCTAACGATCAAAATCGCGATGTGTTTGTCGTGCCCGTGGATATGACAAGCGAACTTGGGGAAGGAGCCACCGGGCTTATAAGCGACGGAGCGCAGGTAATAACATCTGCTAAAAACATCCTTGATGAATACTCCACACGCATAGGAAGCAATTTTAAAATAAAAAAACTTGAACGTTCCTATCATAAATCAGATGATTCTACCGATAATACGGTTAAGATAAACAGAGCCGAAAAATCAACCGCTTTATCGGAGGAAAAGAAAAAAATTTTAAATGACCTTGATGATAAGTCCAAAAAAATTTATTTTATAATTAAAAACGAGAAACTTCATATAGATGATATTAGCCGTAAAACAGAACTTTCGGTTAAAGATTTACTTCCAACAATAACCGAACTTGAACTTTCAGGGCTTATAAAATCTTCATCCGGGCGGATGTACGAAATAAGTTATAATATTTAATTGTGTACTTACTTTTTAATTTGTAGTATATAATTACTTTAAAACTTTTATTTTGGATGGATAACATTATGCTTAATTTAGTAATTGTAGAATCTCCCGCAAAAGCCAAGACAATAAAAAAATACCTGGGGAAAGATTATGAAGTGGTTGCTTCCGTGGGTCACATCAGAGATTTGCCTGCAAAAAGGCTAAGCGTGGATGTGAAAAACAATTTCGCTCCTAAATATGCAATAATTAAAGGCAAAGAAGACATGGTAAAAGAGCTTAAGAAAAAAGCTAAAAAAGCCGATAAAATTTTGCTTGCTACCGACCCTGACCGCGAAGGAGAAGCCATCTCGTGGCATCTGGCTTACATTCTTGATTTGAATCTTGATGAAAAAAACAGAGTCACTTTTAACGAGATAACAAAATCCGGAGTTGGTTCAGGAATAGAGTCGCCACGCACTGTAGACATTGATCTTGTGAATGCTCAGCAAGCACGGCGCATTCTTGACAGGCTTGTGGGGTATAAGCTCAGCCCGTTTTTATCGCAAAAAATTCATAAAGGCCTTTCTGGCGGACGCGTGCAATCGGTTGCTGTTCGCATAATCGTAGACAGGGAAGACGAAATAAGAAAATTCGTTAAAGAAGAATACTGGTCAATCGACGCAGAATTTTTACCCAAAAGTTCGCGAAAATCTTTTTCCGCGTTTTTTTACGGAGATGAAAATGGCAAAATAGAAATAAAAAACGAAGATCAGGCAAACAACATGCTTGCATCTCTGGAAGGCTCAAAATATGAAATTTTAAATCTTAAAAAAGGCAAAAGAAAAAAATCTTCCGCACCGCCTTTCATAACATCAACGCTTCAACAGGAAGCCTCACGCAAGCTCGGTTTTCAGGCAAAGCGCACAATGCGAGCGGCTCAAGATCTTTATGAAGGAATAGACATTAAAAACATGGGCGCCGTAGGACTTATTACTTACATGAGAACAGACTCGCTTAGAATTTCTGAAGACGCGATAACGGGTGCTCGCGATTATATACTGGAAAAATGGGGCAAAAAATATCTTCCGGAAAGCCCCAGAAGATTTAAAACCAAAGCAGGTGCTCAAGATGGGCATGAAGCCATCCGTCCGACTATGCCTGACATGACTCCCGAAAAAATCAAAGATAATCTAAGCAATGATCAATATAAAATTTACAAGCTTATATGGGAACGCTTTATTGCAAGTCAAATGGCAAACTGTATTCAAAGCACAACGCAAGCGGACATTATAGCACGCAGCGAAAGTAAAAAAGGCGACAAACCCAATTATATTTTTAAAGCTTCGGGCTACACAGTGGATTTTGACGGTTTTACCGTGCTCTACACTGAAGGCAAAGATACCGAACAAGAAAAGGCAAAGGCACTCCCCGAACTTGAAGAAAAAATGCCTCTAAAACTTAAAAATATAGATCCGAATCAGCATTTTACGGAACCTCCTGCTCGCTATACGGAAGCTTCGCTCATCAAAGCTCTGGAAGAAGACGGTATCGGTCGACCGTCCACTTATGCTTCAATTATCTCAACCATAATATCCCGCGAATACGTCATTAGGGAAGGAAAATCTTTAAAACCTACCGAGCTCGGTGAAATTGTAACCAAACTTATGAAAGAGCGTTTCCCTAAAATTGTAAATCTTAAATTTACCGCACAAATGGAAACCGATCTCGATTTGGTTGAAGAAGGCAAAAATGACTGGGTTGAAACGCTCCGAAACTTTTACGATGACTTCTCCAAAACTTTGGATAAAGCCAAAGAAGAGATGGCAGACGTTAAAATTGAGCTTAAAGAAGATCAAACCGATGAGATTTGCGAAAAATGCGGTAGTAAAATGGTAATTAAACATGGAAGATACGGTAAATTCATTGCGTGTTCAGGGTATCCTGAGTGCAAAAATGTCAAAAAAATAGTAAACGAAATTGGTGTAAAATGCCCTAAATGCGGTAACAACGTTATTGCGCGTAAAAGCAAAAAGGGGCGTCTGTTTTACGGATGCAACAATTATCCCAAATGCGATTTTGTTTCTTGGGATGAACCGCTGAACGAAAAATGCCCCAAATGCGGTGATATGCTTTTTAAGAAAAATACCAAAAAACCGAAGATATACTGCGCTTCTAAAGATTGCGGCTATGAAAAAAATGATGTTACAGAGTAGTGGGATCAGCAGATGGTTCCGCTACTGTACCTAATTGTTCTTTGGATGCATTATAGGCTTCTAATTTACGCATTCTATTAACTCCTTCTGTAAGTCCTTCAAATCTTCCTGTTGCATAACCTGAATCATAACCTGAATTGTGACCTATTTTATATCCGGCCACTGCTGATCCTCCTGCGACTCCAAGTGCGCCTAACGCTATGAGTGCTATTTTTGCCTTTTCGCTCAGTCCGCCCACGGCTTTTCCGATTTCTTCGTCATTCATTTCTTCGATATGCTCAATAGTTTGTTTTTCTTCCTCGGAAAGGTTTTGAATTTGGTTTTTAATTTTATCAATATTCATAATATCTCCCCCTATAAATGATTATTTGGCAACATTATATAAGATAATTTAAATTAAGTCAATTTTTTGTATTTTAATTACAATAATTAAAAATTATAGGAGAAAGCCCGTGAATAGGACCGTTAATGTGATAGGCGCAGGCTTGGCAGGGTGTGAAGCTGCGTGGCAGATAGCCGAAAGTGGTATAAATGTAAATTTATATGATATGAAACCGCATAAATTTTCACCCGCTCATAAAAGTGAAAGTTTATGCGAGCTTGTATGTTCAAATTCGTTTAAAGCTGATAGAGTTGACAGTGCTGCAGGACTTTTGAAAGAAGAACTGCGAATTCTGGATTCACTGATAGTTAGTTGTGCTGACAAATGCCGCGTTCCGGCGGGAGGAGCTCTTGCCGTTGACAGAGACCGGTTTTCGTCGCTGGTTACTCAAAAGGTTAAAAGTCATAAGCTAATTAATTTTATATCCGGTGAGATTCAAAGCGTGCCTGACTGTGGAATTAATGTAATCGCAACAGGTCCACTTACTTCCGAAAGTTTGTCAAAGAGCATATCCCGGCTATGTGGTGGGGCTCTTAGCTTTTTCGATGCTGCTGCTCCTATCGTTACTTTTGAAAGCATAGATATGAATCATGCGTTTTTTGCTTCACGGTATGGTAAAGGCGACGGAAGCGATTACCTTAATTGCCCGCTTTCGGAAGAACAGTACAAGAACTTTTATGATGCTTTGATTTCTGCTCAAAGAGCACCGCTTCACGATGTTGATATTTCTGACCTTAAAGTTTATGAAGGTTGTATGCCTGTCGAAGTGATGGCGAAACGCGGATATGATACGCTTCGTTTTGGCCCGATGAAGCCCGTAGGGCTTCGAGACCCACGCTCAGACAAACGTCCGTTTGCGGTCATTCAGTTAAGAAAAGAGAACGTTGAAGGTACGCTTTATAACATGGTAGGATTCCAAACCAATCTCAAATTTGCCGAACAAAGGCGGGTTTTTGGTCTTATACCTGCTCTTAAAAATTTGGAAATAATAAGATACGGGGTTATGCACAGGAATATGTTCATAGATTCCCCTCGGCTTCTTAATCTTGACTACAGCGCAAAAAGCAACCCAGATTTGTTTTTTGCGGGGCAAATTACAGGCGTTGAAGGCTATATGGAGTCGGTTTCCTCAGGGCTTTTGGCAGGCATTAATGCCTCCAGGAGGGCAAAAGGCGAAGAAACCCTTTGTTTGCCGAAAATCACTATGATAGGAGCACTTTCTAATTATGTGAGCGATTCGAATATTATTGATTTTCAACCTATGGGTGCAAATTTCGGAATAATTTCTCCGCTCGAAGAGGTTATCAAAGACAAAAAAATGAGGTATAATAAGTTTACAGAAAGATCTATAGAGTATATAAAAAGATTAAAATAAAAAGCGTATGGTTTTAAAGGAGGATGAGGAAGCACATGAAAATAATAGTTGATGCGTTCGGTGGGGATAATGCTCCCGCAGAGATTATTAAAGGTTCTCGTATGGCGGCGGATGAGCTTGGATATGAAATTATCCTTGTTGGTGACGAAAAGAAAATAAACGATGAAGCGAATAAAATCAAAGTTTCTCTTGAAGGCATCACTGTTGTTCATGCTCCCGATATCATATCAATGGAAGACGCGCCAACAGACATCATGAAGTCCAAAAACGATTCATCAATGGCTAAAGGGCTTCGTATGCTTGCCGACGGAGAAGGAGATGCTTTTGTTTCCGCGGGAAACAGCGGAGCTCTTTGCGTTGGTGCAACTCTGATTGTCAAAAGAATAAGAGGGATCAAACGCTGCGCGTTTGCCCCTGTTGTACCAAAAAGCAAGGGGTTTTTCATGCTTATCGACAGTGGCGCCAATGTGGAGTGTCGCCCCGAAATGCTCCGCCAATTCGGAATTATGGGTTCAATTTACATGAAAAACGTAATGGTTGTGGATGAGCCTCGCGTGGGTCTTGTGAATATCGGAACCGAAGTGGAAAAAGGCGATGAACTTCGCTATGAATCTTTTAAATTGCTGGAAGAAAGCGACATCAATTTTATAGGTAACGTAGAAGCTCGCGAAATCCCCGGGGATTCCGTGGATGTTGTGGTAACGGATGGATTTACGGGAAATATAATTTTAAAATTTTATGAAGGCATGGCAAAAGAATTGTTCGGAAAATTCAAAGATATACTCACAAAAAATTTAAAAAATAAAATAGCGGCGTCTTTAATAATGCCTGACATTAAAGAAATGAAAAAGCATATGGATTACAAAGAGTATGGCGGCGCGCCATTGATTGGTATTTCAAAGCCTGTTTTCAAGGCTCACGGAAGCTCCGACGCGAAAACATTTAAAAACGCTATAAGACTTTCGGGAGAATATGTAAAAAGAAACGTTGTAAAATTAATAACAGATTCACTAAAAAATGATAAGCTGGTTCGAAATCAAGAAAAAGTTTAGATATTATTTAAAATTAAAATAGGGTGGGGTGACGGAGCTGTTAGATGAACTTGAAAAAAAAATAGATTATAAATTTAAAAACAAAAAATTTTTAAAGATAGCCTTAACGCATTCTTCTTATGCAAATGAATCGGGCGGTAAGCTTGCAAGTTATGAACGCCTTGAATTTTTGGGTGATTCCGTACTGAGCCTTGTTACATCAAACCATATATTTAAAAATTTCCCGAATCTTCCCGAAGGTGATCTTACAAAACTCAGAGCATCACTTGTTTGCGAGAATCAACTTTGCGTGTTTTCAAATAATCTTGAAATCAGCAAATTTATAATGCTCAGTCGTGGCGAAAGACATTCAGGGGGGCAACACAGACCTTCTATACTTGCCGACGTATTTGAAGCAATATGCGCGGCGATCTACCTTGATTCCGATATAGAAGAAGCTTCAAAATTTATCCTTAAGTTTATTGTGCCCGCCATTAAAAATCCGATGTTGCCAAACATCCATGATTATAAAACCGATCTTCAAGAAATCGTTCAAAGGAACCCTGAAGAAACAATAGAATATATGCTTGTAAAGGAATCCGGTCCGGATCATGATAAAAGATTTACAGTTGAAGTTCGAATAAACAGTAATGCAGTCGGCATTGGTACGGGTCGCAGCAAAAAAGAAGCCGAACAGCACGCGGCACGCAAAGCTTTAGTTTTGATGGGCTATTGAAATTCTAACGAAGGAGTGGGTAATAATGGGGTTTTTCGGTAAAATAAAAGACG
The DNA here is from genome assembly GCA_964610685.1 of uncultured Eubacteriales bacterium. Lineage (GTDB taxonomy): Bacteria > Bacillota > Clostridia > Oscillospirales > Acutalibacteraceae > UMGS1491. Next base: position 12,597 of record CAZSYK010000017.1, on the reverse strand, counting down.
GACTCAAAAAAACTCGTGATAATATTGCGGGAAAAATAGACGGTGTTATAAAATCTTTTACCAAAATAGATGAAGAGTTTTTTGAGGAACTTGAAGAATTACTCATATCCGCTGATGTAGGCATTGAAACCTCGAGTATGATTTGCGATAAACTACGCTCAGAAGTTAAAAAAAGCGGGCTTACCGAACCCGCGGATATAAAATCCGCTCTTCAAAAAGTAATTGTCGAGATTTTGAGCGGAGAAAACGATTTGAATACCTCGATTAAACCTTCCACAGTGCTTGTTTTGGGAGTTAACGGAGTCGGTAAAACCACAACGATAGGCAAGCTTGCTTATCAGTTGAAAAATCAAGGTAAAACAGTTTTGCTGGCAGCTGCCGATACATTCCGCGCTGCTGCTTCCGAGCAACTTGAAATTTGGGCTCGGCGCTCCGAATGCCCGATGGTAAAGCAGCCTGAAGGCTCTGACCCTGCAGCGGTTGTGTTTGATGCCATTTCTTCCGCAAAATCTAAAAGTGCGGACGTTATTATATGCGATACCGCGGGAAGACTTCATAACAAAAAAAATCTAATGGGTGAACTTGAAAAGATAAACCGTATAATTGACCGCGAACTTCCGAATGCCTCAAAAGAAGTGCTTCTTGTACTGGATGCTTCAACAGGTCAAAACGGCCTTAGCCAAGCTTTTGAATTTAAAAAAGCAGTTGACCTTACCGGAATAATTCTTACCAAACTCGATGGTACGGCAAGAGGCGGTATAGTGCTTGCCATAAAGCATAAGCTGGGTGTACCTGTTAAATTTATAGGTGTTGGAGAAGGAATCGAAGATTTACGTAAATTCAGTGCTGAAGAATTTGCAGGCGCATTGTTTGAAAAAGAGGATGAATAAAAAAGATGCATGATTATAAATTTTATCTGTCTGAGCTTAAGAAAAAATTATCAGGCAAAAGATACGAGCATTCTTTAAACGTTGCGAAATCAGCGGTACAGCTTGCTGAAATTTATGGGGAAGATAAAGAAAAAGCATATGTGGCAGGCTTACTTCACGACATTGCCAAGGAAATGAGCCCTGAAGAGCACCTTGAAATTCTAAAAAATTCTGGAACATCGCTTGAAGATTTTGAAAAGGTTTCTACAAAAATTCTTCACGGACCTGCCGGAAGCATTTACATAAAAGAAAATTTCAAAATTAGCGACAAGGGCATATTAAATGCTGTTTGGTATCATACTACGGGTAGAGAAAACATGACTTTACTTGAAAAAATAATATTTGTTGCTGATTATATTTCTGAGGAAAGAGATTTCATTGATTCCCCCGAAGTAAGAAAAATTGCTGAGTCCGACCTTGATGAAGCGGCTTTGCATAAGCTTTCAACATCAATTAAAAAATGTGTAAATTTCACAAGAGCTATTCATGCATGTACACTTGGTGCTTATAACCAAATGATTTTCAAAAAAGGAGATGTAATCAAAAATGACCTCATTAGAGAAGGCATATAAAATAAAGGACATTTTAGACAGTAAAAAAGCAGTGGACATAAATATACTTCATGTGCAGGATAAGACTGTTATAGCTGATTATTTTGTCATAGCCACGGGAACAAACAGTACTCATGTTAAAGCTCTGGCTGATGAAGTGGAGTTTGAGCTTAAAAAAACAGATATTTTACCCCTGAGCCACGAAGGCAAATTATCAAATTCTTGGGTACTTATTGATTATGGTGATGTAATCGTTCACGTTTTTTCAAAAGAGGCCAGAGATTTTTATGAGTTGGAAAATCTTTGGAATCGGTAATTGTTTCGGCAAATAAAAAATTAGTTAGATGGAGCTTGTTATGAAAGAAAGAATAGAAAGATATAATCCTAAAAACATCGAAAAAAAATGGCAGGATATCTGGGAGGAGCAAGGGGTATTTCACGCTGCAAATGATTATGGTAAGCCTAAATTTTATACTTTAATAGAATTCCCATACCCGTCAGGTCAAGGTTTGCATGTCGGTCATCCTCGAAGCTACACGGCGCTTGACATAATATCGCGCAAAAAAAGAATGCAGGGTTTTAATGTTTTGTATCCGATCGGATGGGATGCCTTTGGGCTTCCTACAGAAAATTATGCAATAAAAAATAAAATTCATCCTAAAATTGTAACGGAACAAAACATTGCGAGATTTAAAAGTCAACTTCAAGGTCTTGGAATATCTTTTGACTGGAGCCGTGAAATTAACACAACGGATCCGAGTTATTATAAGTGGACACAGTGGATATTCATGCAAATGTTTAAAAAAGGTCTTGCTTATAAAAGCGAAGCAACCGTGAACTGGTGCACTTCCTGCAAATGCGTTCTTGCTAACGAAGAAGTAATTCAAGGAACATGCGAGCGCTGCGGAAGCGATGTTGTACATAAAGTTAAACATCAGTGGACACTCGGAATAACAAAGTACGCTCAAAGGCTTATTGATGATCTTGAACTTGTTGATTATCCGGAAAGAGTTAAATCTCAGCAAATAAACTGGATTGGTCGTTCTTTGGGGGCGGAGATAGATTTTGAAACAAATGTCGGCGAAAATATCAAGGTTTTCACAACTCGCCCCGATACTATTTTCGGCGCTACTTACATGGTAATTTCGCCTGAGCATCCGTTTATAAATAATTTTGCAAACGCTATTAGAAACATTGAAGAGGTCGAAAAATATAAGCTTGAGGCGAATAAAAAATCCGATTTTCAAAGAACGGAACTTAATAAAAACAAAACAGGTGTAAAGCTCGAAGGAATTTTGGTGCAAAGTCCTGTTACAGGCGAGGGCATTCCTGTTTTTGTATCTGATTATGTTTTGATGAGCTATGGCACCGGTGCCATAATGGCAGTGCCCGCTCATGACAGTCGTGACAAAGAGTTTGCAGAAAAATACGATTTGCCGATAGTTAAAGTTATTGAAGAAACACAGGGCAAGGAAGCTTTAATAAATTCAGAATTTTTAAATGGTATGACCCCCAAAAAAGCTAAAGATGAGATAATAAAATGGCTTGAGCAAAAGGGCAAAGGTGTTGCTAAAATAAATTACAAACTTCGCGACTGGATATTTTCACGTCAGCGCTATTGGGGCGAGCCGATTCCTATTGTTCACTGCGAAAAATGCGGTTATGTTGCCATTGCTGAATCTGAATTGCCGCTAAAATTACCTGAAATCGAAAATTTCGAAAGCCTTGAAGGCGGTGAATCGCCGCTTGAAAACATCACCGACTGGGTGAATACGACATGCCCGAAATGTGGCGAAAAAGCAAAAAGGGAAACCGATACAATGCCGCAATGGGCGGGATCTTCTTGGTATTTTCTGCGTTATTGCGACCCCGTGAATGATAAAGCTCTTGCGAGCAAAGAAGCAATTGATTATTGGATGCCGGTTGATTGGTATAACGGCGGAATGGAGCATACAACGCTTCATCTCTTATACAGTAGATTTTGGCACAAATTCCTTTATGATATCGGAGTTGTTCCGACTGTTGAACCATACAGCAAGCGCACAAGCCATGGTATGATACTCGGAGAGAATAACGAAAAAATGAGTAAATCCCGCGGAAACGTTGTTAATCCCGACGATATTGTTAATGAATATGGTGCCGATACCATGCGCCTTTACGAAATGTTCATAGGCGATTTTGAAAAAGCCGCTCCTTGGAGCACCACGGGGATAAGAGGATGCAAAAGATTCTTGGAAAGATACTGGGGACTTCAGGAAATTTTAAACAATTCCTCTAAAAAAATTAGTAGCAAACTTGAATCTTCTTTTCACAAAACCATTAAAAAAATCGGGGAAGATATCGAAAGTCTTAAATTTAACACCGCGATAGCCGCACTCATGACTTTAATTAATGAAATTTACGACGAAGGATTTATTACCCGTGAATATCTTGAAATTTTCACCTGTCTTCTAAGCCCTTTCGCGCCTCACGTTACAGAAGAAGTTTGGAACAGATGTGCTTTGGGTGGAAACCTGGCGTGTCAGCAACCTTGGCCTGAATACGACGAAGGAAAATGCAAAAGCAGCGAGGTTGAAATAGTTTTGCAGGTAAACGGTAAACTCAGGGGTAAGATTACAGCCTCAAGCGGACTGTGTGAAAGTGACGTGCTTTCACTTGCCAAAACCGATGACGGATTCGAAAAAGCGGTAAGCGGTAAAAGAGTTTTAAAAGTAATTTATGTTCCCGATAAGCTTATGAATGTGGTTGTTAAATAAGAATAGGGCGAGCTTCGATAATCATAAATTTGTAAAAAGTTAATTTTTCCGGGGAGGTACTTAATGAGTTCACAAGAGATAAACGTTCGGGAAATGGTCGACTTGTTAATTGAAAACGCGAAAACGGCTTTAAATGAGTATATGTCACTTGATCAGGAAACGGTGGACGATATAGTTCGCGCCATGGCGTTTGCGGCCATGGAAAATCACGCCAAACTTGCAAAAATGGCAGTTGAAGAGACAGGTCGCGGAGTAGTTGAAGATAAGATAATAAAAAATATGTTTTCGGCTGAATACATATGGAACTCAATCAAAAACGAAAAAACCGTTGGAATAATTAACGAAAACGAAGCAGAAGGCTACACGGAAATTGCCGATCCTCTCGGAGTTATCGCGGGCGTAACTCCTGTAACAAACCCAACATCAACCACTGTTTTTAAAGCTCTGATCTGTGCAAAAACACGCAACCCCATAATTTTTGGATTTCATCCCGGTGCGCAAAAATGTTCAGCTGAATCCGCAAAAATTTTAAAAGAAGCGGCAATTAAGGCGGGAGCGCCGGAAAACTGCATCCAATGGATTGAATATCCTTCCATTAAAGCCACAAGCGCTCTTATGGAGCACCCCGGAGTGGACGTTGTTCTTGCAACGGGTGGCTCTGCTATGGTTAAAGCCGCGTATTCGACAGGCAAGCCGGCTTTAGGCGTTGGTCCCGGGAATGTGCCATGTTACATTGAAAAATCGGCAAACCTTCAGCGTGCCTGTAACGACCTTATACTTTCGAAAACTTTCGATAATGGTATGATCTGTGCTTCAGAACAATCAGTTGTTGTCGATGCGGAAATAGCAGATAAATTCGAAAAAATCATGAAAGAAAACGCGTGTTATTTTTTAAACGATGAAGAAATTTTCAAAATTTCCGATTTTATGGTTAATTCGCAGACACATACTTTAAACCCTGCGGTTGTAGGTCAAAGTGCCTGCAAAGTAGCTCAAATGGCAGATTTTAAAGTGCCTGAAAACACTAAAATTTTAATTGCCGAGCTGCATGGAGTGGGCAAAAATTATCCTCTTTCGATTGAAAAACTTTCGCCGGTACTGGCTTATTACAAGGTCGAGGATTCTAAAGAAGGATTTGAAATTTGCAAAAAAGTGCTTGATTTTGAAGGTCAAGGTCATACAGCGGTTATTCATAGCATGGATTTGGAGTTGGTTCGTGAGTTTGGTATCGAAATGGACGCAGGCAGAATAATCGTGAATTCGCCTGCTTCGCAAGGTGCCATAGGAGATGTTTATAATACTGCCGTTCCGTCCCTCACTCTTGGGTGTGGTTCACATGGTAAGAATTCAATTACTTCAAATATTTCTGCTCAAAATCTGATTAATATTAAAAGAGCTTTTAACAGGAGGGTTAACATGCAGTGGTTTAAAATTCCGCCTAAAATATATTTTGAAGAAGGTTCTGTTTCTTACCTTGAACAAATGAACGGCATTAACCGTGTGTTTATAGTAACCGATGAAACTATGGCAAAGCTGGGGCATGTGGAAAAAATTATTTATCATCTGAGCAAAAGAAAGGATAAATGTTCTTTCGAAGTTTTTTCGGACATAAACCCCGACCCTGATGTCGAAACTGTTTGGCGTGGTCTTGAAGCAATGAAAAAATTCAGTCCTGATTGTATAGTAGCTTTAGGCGGAGGTTCTCCGATTGATGCCGCCAAAGCCATGTGGGTGTTTTTTGAGCACCCTGAACTTGATTTTAATGGTCTTAAGCTTAAATTTATGGATATCAGAAAACGCGTTTATGAATATCCTAAAAATCATAAAATTAAATTTGTGGCAATTCCCACGACTTCGGGAACAGGCTCGGAAGTAACGTCTTTTGCCGTTATAACCGATAAAAAAGAAAATATTAAATATCCTCTTGCGGATTATTGTTTAACGCCTGATGTCGCGATAATAGATTCGCAGTTTGTTAAAAGTTTGCCGAAATCGGCAACTGCTGACACGGGCATGGATGTTTTGACTCATGCGATTGAGGCTTATGTGTCAATTATGGCAAGTGATTACACAGACGCTCTTTCCGGGCAAGCGTTTAAAATGGTTTTTGATTATTTGAAAAGAGCCTATGAATATGGCGAGAACGACCCTGAAGCCAGGGAGAAGATGCATAACGCCTCGTGCATTGCAGGTATGGCGTTTACCAATGCCTTTTTGGGGCTTAATCACTCAATGGCGCATAAACTTGGCGGAGAGTTTCACATACCCCACGGCAGAGCCAATGCGATGCTCCTTCCATATGTGATAAAATACAATTCTTCGCTTCCTTCCAAGTTTGCGGCTTTTCCAAAATATGAAAAATTTATAGCGGATAAAAAATATGCTAAATTAGCCGAGCTGATAGGGCAAGGCGGAAAAACAGTTGAGGAAAGCGTTGAAAACTTAATCAGTGCAGTTATATTGATGAACAAAAAACTTAATATTCCTCTGAGTTTAAAAAAAGCGGGCATTAACGAGGAGGAATTTTTAAGCAAGGTTAATATGCTTTCTGAACTTGCGCACGAGGATCAATGTACGGGAACAAATCCAAGGTATCCGCTTATAAGTGAAATAAAGGAAATTTACTTAAAATGCTTTTACGGTAATTAATTTTTGTAAAAAAACAACAAAATAAACTTGACAAACTATAACTATATTGTAGAATATAGTTATAGTTTGTGTTTTATGCACATTAAAAGAAAGGATGTGTCACTGTGGGAAAAATAGTTTATACATGCAATGTTACACATGATAATGGAGAAGAAATGTTGAGCACTACTAAATTACCTTTAAGTTTCCAAAAAGCTGTTGCAAAAAAATGCCAAATATTCTTAAAGACCTTGAAAAATTGAAAGAGGATGGGAAAGAGCCTAAGGTTATTGATTTTCTTTTTTGTTGGAAGCTTACCGTGGAGGATAAGTTGAATAAAAGTGTGGTTATAGTTGAAACCAAAAAATCAGAAATAAATAATGAGATCGAAAGAATAGTGGATGTGGACTGTGAATTTGATAAAGGCAGCGAAGTGAAATATTTTTTAGATAAAGGTTTGCACTATCTTAAAGATTATAACTTAGAAACAAATACAGTTGAGGGAATCAGAAAAGATGTTGAAAAACAGTTAAAAACCCTTAAATCTGAGGATTTAAAACCTGATGATAAAGTTAAGGTAAAAATTAAATATTCATTAGGATTTTAAAATTATTTATGTTTTTAAAATATTTTAGTTAAAGTCTATCGAAACTCAAAGAAAGGGTGTGTTGCTATGGGAATGATAATTTATGAGATTGAAGCGAATCGTGATGATTTAGCAGCGCTCGTAGATTCTAAAAATTCTGCGGTACCGGCGACTCTTCAGGCGGCTGTTAGAAAAGAAGCAGAAGCCAGAGATATTGATCTGAAGAAGAAAAAGTTTTCTATTACTAAGGCGATTTCTAATTTAAGCTTAAAAAAGAAAAAGGAAAAAGAAACTTCATGGACTGTGCAAATGTATGATAAGCTTACCGGAGCCCTGCCACAAGTTTCAGAGTGGAGTGAAAATTCGGGTATTTCAAAAGAAGACAAAAGAGTTGTACGCGTCTTGTGCCGACTTAATACAGTAAAAGAAGTAAAACATTTTTTTGAAAAGACAATGAAGTATATAAAGAAAAACTATAAATTGGTTGGAACAAGTGCTGAAAAGATCGAAAAGAACGTTACGGCTAAATTTGTGGATCAGGTTAAAAAAGCATACGACGAAAAAGCAAACACAGAAGAGCTCGTAAAAAAGATTAAAAGCGGGATTGACGATGGAACCATAGAAAGGTTAGGCGCGGGTAAGCTTGAAAACATAGAATTTAATTATAAACTGAAATATTAAACCGATTTTAATCTTCGTGAACTTTCGCATTTTTCCTGAATCCAAGATAATTTTCAAGTATAATCGACGCGCTGACAGTGTCGATTATACTTTTTCTTTTTGCGCCGCGAATGTTTGTTTCGCTTAAATATTCATGAGCTGTTATGGTTGTTCTGCGTTCGTCCCAAAAAATTATAGGTAAATCGGAATGGTTTTTTAAAATTTCCGCAAATTTTTGGACTCTTTCGGCACTTTCGCCGAGTGAACCGTCCATGTTTTTAGGCAGTCCGATAACAATTATTTCCGTGCGGGTTTCTTTTGCTTTTTCGTTTATTTTTTGTGCGAGAACCTCTTCGCTTTTTTCTTTTATAACGCAAAGAGGCGACGCGAGAATTTCGTTTTTATCGCATATCGCAAGTCCGGTCCTGACTTTTCCAAAATCTATGGACATTATTACCATTTATCTAAACCTTCCTTTTTAAAAAATAAATATAAAAAAATTTAAATTTAAGTATTGACAGAGTATAAAATAAGTGTTAAAGTTTAATCAGTTAGCACTCGAACCGCTTGAGTGCTAATCTTCTCAAAAAGAGGTGAATTCACTGGAATTACTGAATCGTAAGCTTCAAATCATGTCAGCTGTAGTTGAAAGATATGTAACGACAGGAGAACCTGTAGGCTCTAAAGTTGTTTGCGAAGACCTGGAACTTTCATTCTCTCCGGCAACAATACGCAGCGAAATGGCTGATTTGGTAGATTTTGGTTATTTGTTTCAGCCTCATATTTCTGCAGGAAGAGTCCCATCGCATCGAGGTTATAGATTATACATTAACAAATTAATGACTGAAAAGCCACTGTCTGCGGAAGAAAAAAATTTAATAAACGGTATGCTTAGTTTTTCTTGCGTTGACCCTGAAAGTTTGTTGAGCGCGGCGGCTAAAGTGCTTTCCGATATTACCAATTTTACATCTGTAATAACAACTCCGCCGAGCAATGAGTCTCGAGTAAGAGATATTCAGTTTGTAAAAATCGGACGCAGGAGTGCAATGATAGTCCTTATGACATCGAACGGGATGATAAAAAACAAGCTTTTCAGATGCGAGTATGACTTGAATCCTGATATTTTACGCATGTTCAGTGAAATTCTCAATGAAAAATTTCGCGGTGAGCTTTTAAAATCCATTACTCCCGAACTTGTAAATTTTTTAGTGGGAAACAATGAAGAAATAGCACTGCTTTTGTTACCCGTCATAGATGTTTTGATGAAAGCCGCAAAAGAAGCGTGCGAAGTAGAAATCAAAATCCACGGTCAGAAAAATCTTCTTTCCATACCCGGAATTACACCGGAAACAGTCATAAATATATTTGATTTTCTTGAAAGCCGTGAAAAAGTACTGGGTCTGTTAAATTTAACCGATAAAGGTATAAATTTTATAGTTGGAGAAGAGAATGTTTACACTGAACTGAAAAACGCAAGTGTAGTTTCCGCTCATTACAATATTGGCGGAAAATCGGGGGCGATAGGTATCATAGGACCCACCCGCATGGACTATGGGTCGGTTGCGGCTCAGCTTCAATATGTTGCAGTGCTTGCAGGGGCACTTTTGGGAAGAATACTTGAAAATTAGCAATTTATTTCACGAAAGGGGAGAAAAGTTAGTGAGTTTTAAAGAAAAACAAAATGAAGTTGAAAAAGATGAATGTAAATGCGAAAATTCATCCGAAAATAAAAATTCGCCACAAAAAAACGAGGTTGAAGATCTCAAAAAAGAGCTTAAAGAATGTAAAGAACTTCTTTTAAGAACTGCAGCCGAATACGATAACTTCAGAAAACGTTCGGAAAGGGAAAAAGAATCAATTTATTCCGATGCGTCGTCTTTAACTGTACTTAGTATTTTACCTCTCGCTGATAGCTTGGACGCTGCGGCAAAATCCGCGGAAAGCGGAAGCGAAGAGTACAAAAAAGGTATTGAACTTTTAAAAAATCAAATGTCAGCAGCTCTTAAGACTTTAAACGTGGAGTCGTTCGGCGAAGTTGATGATGAATTTGACCCAAATCTTCACAACGCTATAGCTCATAAAGAAGACGAAAATCAAAAACAAAATATAATTTCAAGCGTTTTTCAAAAGGGTTATAAAATGGGCGACCGAATTATAAGGCACGCCATGGTTGAAGTAACAAATTAAGAAAACAAGTTAATTTAAGATATATTTTAATATTTATAAATTTTTAGGAGGAAATTATTATGGGAAAAATCATTGGTATAGACCTTGGAACAACTAACTCTTGCGTAGCAGTTATGGAGGGCGGCGAACCCGTTGTCATACCTAACGCTGAAGGCTCAAGAACAACCCCGTCCGTTGTTGCATTTTCTAAAACAGGGGAAAGAATGGTAGGTCAGGTTGCAAAACGTCAGGCAATCACCAACCCTGACAGAACCGTCAGCTCAATCAAAAGAGAAATGGGAACAAACTACAAAGTTACTATTGATGGCAAATCTTATTCTCCGCAAGAAATTTCCGCTATGGTTCTTCAAAAACTCAAAGCAGACGCCGAAAGTTACCTGGGAAGTAAAGTAACAGAGGCTGTTATAACGGTTCCTGCTTACTTCACAGATGCTCAGCGCCAGGCAACAAAAGATGCGGGAAAAATTGCAGGTCTTGAAGTTAAACGCATAATCAACGAACCCACAGCTGCAGCACTTTCTTATGGTATTGATAAAGAGAACGATCAAAAAGTTTTGGTCTACGATCTCGGCGGCGGTACATTTGACGTTTCAATTATTGAAATGGGCGATGGCGTTCAAGAAGTTCTTGCAACAGCCGGAAACAACCGTTTGGGCGGAGATGATTTTGACGCTCGCGTAGTTGATTGGATGGTTTCTTCATTCAAAGCTGAAGCGGGTATAGATCTTAAATCTGATAAAATGGCAATGCAGCGCCTTAAAGAAGCTGCCGAAAAAGCAAAAATCGAACTTTCCGGTATGACTTCCGCGGCAATCAATCTTCCGTTTATAACCGCTGATGCCAACGGGCCAAAGCATCTCGACCTTACTTTAAGCAGAGCCAAATTTAATGAACTCACATCAGACCTCGTTGAAAATACGATGGGACCCGTGCGCCAAGCGCTTAAGGATTCAGGCCTCGAAATTTCACAGATTGATAAAGTGTTAATGGTTGGAGGTTCTTCGAGAATCCCTGCTGTTCAAGACGCTGTTAAAAGTCTTATCGGAAAGGATCCGTTTAAAGGAATTAATCCTGACGAATGTGTTGCTATCGGTGCCGCTATTCAAGGCGGTGTTCTTGGAGGCGATGTTAAAGGACTCCTTTTGCTTGATGTAACCCCTCTTTCACTTGGTATCGAAACCATGGGCGGAGTTATGACAAAAATAATTGAAAGAAACACAACAATTCCAACCAAAAAGAGCCAGGTGTTCTCCACAGCTGCTGATGGTCAGACTCAAGTAGAAGTCAATGTTCTTCAAGGCGAACGTGAATTCGCAAGAGATAACAAACAACTTGGGCTTTTCCGTTTAGATGGTATTGCTCCCGCACCAAGAGGTGTGCCGCAAATTGAAGTAACTTTCGATATTGATGCCAACGGAATAGTTAATGTTACAGCAAAAGACCGCGGAACAAGCAAAGAGCAACACATCACAATAAGCTCAAGCGGTAATATGTCTAAAGATGATATCGAAAACGCTGTCAAAGATGCCGAAAGATACGCCGAAGAAGACAAAAAACGCCGCGAAGAAGTCGACGTTAAAAACGAAGCCGAAAATATGTGCTACGCGGTTGAAAAACTTATAAAAGACGGCGAAGGAAAAATTGAAAGCTCAGATAAAGAAAGCTTAGAACAAAAAGTGACAGCTCTTCGCGAAACAATTAAATCAGGCAACATTGAAAATATCAAAAAAGATATGGAAGAACTCCAAAAAAATATGTATGATGTTTCCACTAAGCTTTACCAGCAAGCAGCGCCTCAAGGCGAAACTACGCAGAACGCCCAGCCGGGAGCTGAACAAGCTAATGGTGCCGAAAACGTTTATAACGCTGATTACAAAGAAGTAGACAACGACAATAAATAAAGCATTCAAACAACAATTCCGTAAAGTGCCAACCCTCTGCCGCCAGGGGCAGAGGGTTAATTTATAAGAGGTGAAAAGATTTGGCGGTAAAACGCGATTATTATGAGGTTCTGGGCATAGATAAAAACGCGTCCGAAGACGAAATAAAAAAAGCTTACCGTAAGCTTGCGAAAAAATATCATCCGGATTTAAATCAAGATGATAAAAGTGCCGAACAAAAATTCAAAGAAGTAAATGAAGCTTATGATATTCTTTCGGATGCAACAAAAAAATCTCAATACGATCAATTTGGTCATGCGGGAACCGACCCCGGTTACGGCGGCGGAAGAGGCGCAGGTGGATATAGTTATTATTCCGAAAGTCCGTTTGGCCCTGACATTGATTTGGGTGATATTTTCA
>CAZSYK010000016.1:0-22127 GCA_964610685.1 uncultured Eubacteriales bacterium | reverse complement strand
CTTTTTGCAAATCTGTCATAAAATGAATTTTTATAAAATACCATACAATTTGAAAGCCATTCATAAGACACTCACTCCTATCAAATCTGTTTTTCATTGATTATAACATATAAAATATAACTTGAATGAAAATTACTATGAACTGTACCTTCCAGCTAGTGTTTGAAATGAATAAAATCATGACCACACCCACAAGACGAAGTGCATATCCCCTTTAGGCAAAATCAAATTGTATTAAAATTAGCGTGATTACACAATTGCCGAAAGAAGTCGTTTTTGCAAAATGGCTTTTGTTATTAGTTAGTAAAAACAGATTATTTGCTTTTTAATAAGCAAATAATCTGTTTTTCGACTTATATTTAGACGGTTAAATCTAAATATAGGAGAAATAAAAATGTGGTATAATATTGAAACAAAATTTATTTTAAAAGGTCTACTTGATACTTACGATCCACCGACAGTAGAAAGTATTCATTGGAAAAAATGGTTAGCGCACATAAAACTAACTACTTGTTCAGCTTGCCTAAACCAAAATGGAAAAATCTACTCAATGAACGATATAAATATAATTGAACCGCCACTTCATCCAAACTGCAGGTGTGAGATAGTGCCTATGAAAGCAGTGATAGCAGGCAATGGCACAAAAGATGACAAAAACGGAGCGGATTGGTGGATGAAATATATGGGTAAACTGCCTGATTATTATATTTCCAGAGAAGATTTAAAAGATTTAGGTTGGAGAGAAGGTAAATCGCCCAAAAAATTTGCTCCGGAGAAAATGGCTACTATGGGGATTTACAGAAATGATGATAAACATTTACCCGATTCACCAAATCGAATTTGGTATGAAGCCGACATCAATTATTACGCCGGTAGGCTCGTCATGGAGAAGGTAATATAAAGGGTGGTCAATGGCTTTTTCTTTTCCGCCTGTGTTTGTGTATTTATATGTGTGAAGCGGAAGCCCGGCAATTGCTTCTGATAAAATTCTAACGCACGCATAAAACGCAGTGACCTGCATAGCTGAGCGTTCATTTACATTTTTACCGCTTGACGTCCCTCCGAAAAACACGTTATACGAACTCCCGGGTAAATAATTCTTAGGTTTATCCTTTGAGTGAAACAGGTATTTTAGTATGTTCATAAAGTTCCTCCTTTTTAAAATCAAGCAGCAAAAAGCAATCTTTCGACTGCTCATTTTTAAAATTATATTTATCAATTATTTTATATTATTTTTCGTCTTGGTTTTCAGATATTTCCCCGAACAAAACCCTCATGTAATCACGTCGCCCGTAAATAACCCTGTCAATAAATACTGTGTCATTTAAATATCGATAAAAAGCGGTATAGTTACCGCACAGTAGGAATCTGTATCCTGTTTCTATATTTATGGTCGAAGATAATAAAGTGCCTATTTTCGGAAAATCCGAAAGCGTGGATACTTGCTTTATAATCTTCGAAACTACGTTTTGGGCGGCAATGCTATTTCCGAGGTCTTCTGTAATATATCGTTTTATTTCAAGTAAATCACGATTTGCCTCAGGCGAAATCAGAAGCTTAGCCATTTGCTGCCTCCAGGGAGGTTTTTAATTCATCAATTGATAGCCATCCGTTTTCTCTTCCCGATTGCTCACCCTTGGAAAGTTCAGCTAAAAGTTTTACGGTTGCTTCCATCTTCTCATAATCTTGTATATCCACTATTACATAGCGCCCGCGTCCATTTTTCGTGAGATAAACAGGCGATCCGAAATCAATGTCCCGAATAACTTCAGTATAATTTCTTAAATCAGAAACAGGCTTGATGTTTGGCATGATATTCACTCCTTTAAATCCTTATATGCTGTTATTATTGTATGATAATTCATCGTAAAATGCAACAGCGGATTTAGATTTGTGCTATAAAATAATCAGACCTCTTTCGTTATACACGGAATCGGTATTTATACCTTGATTTCTAATAGCCCTATCAAGTGCCATAATTGTAGCAACTTAGCCGTCGATTTTCTCGGTTGATTTTTCGTAGAGTAGAAGAGTGCCGCCTTGCTACCTTTCAGTAGTAGGTCTGCACAAATCCCTCCTCAGATCCGGACGTGCACCTCTCAATGCATCCGGCTCCCGTTAGTTTTCCTTCAATCCTTATTCTCTCTATTCCCATTATGTATTTTGTAGTGGCATTCTTTGCATACCACTAGTGTTTTGCGCCTTTTCGCAATCATACATTGTTCCCATAATGCTTTACCCTTAAGATCTTTAACTTTACTTATGTGATGTAATTGATAAGATTGAGCGTCAACTTTACCACATAATTCACACACATGTGCTTTTAATCTTTCTTCCAGGGAATTACGAGCGCAGGAATAATGTAAGCGTGCTTTTGTTTTAACATCAAAAAACTTTGGTATGTTGTCTTTACATTCTCTAAATTTGGCAAAGTATCTGCATTTACTTCCTGATTTTGTGGAGTAGGGTATACCCCAGCTGCCATGTCCATCTTTATACTTATCCCGAATTTTTTTAACACTTGTGTTAAAGCGGGCAGCAAGAGTTTTTAAACAACTATATTCCATTAAAAATGCAAAGTATTGTAACGATTCAAAATTGCTGGACATACCGTAATAATTACAAACTCCACGCAATTCAGAGTTAAACGCAGAAATAATTTCCAGCGGAGTTAGTCTTAGCATGTGCTTACAATGAACAGGCATAAGTCGCCCATTTCGATATATTGCAATATCCTTTTCTAGAAGAAATGATTCGATTTTTTCTTTAAGAGGGATGTTAAGCTCCATTTTATTATTGAAAGCCCGTTTTTTTGTTCCATTAGAGGATTTTCTTACCGTATTATCTCTTCGGGTTCGAACATCATAGGATAAAAAGCGTGCATGTTCGTTGCTGTGGGTTATCAGTGTTTTTTCTTCACTGAGCTCCATGTGGAGTGTTACTGCAATGAACTCACTTAGATTTATTTTGAGTTTTTCACATTCTTCTTTGCTTCCGCATACACCAATTAGAAAGTCATCCGCATATCTTACATAACACAATCTTTTATCAGTTTTGGACGTACAAGGTGTTGAGCGTAATACTTTTTGCGCAGCCTTATACTGGGAAATTAATTCTTCACGTTCTTTTCCTTTTACATCCTTAATTTTTCTATGTAGACTATCAATGCGATGTCTTGTTTTGTTGTATGCATCAGTAAATTTCTGTGTTCTTGGTTTGTTAAAACTCTTTTGTATTTGTTCCACGAACTTATCGAATTCATTCAAGTAGATATTTGCAAGAATTGGAGAGACAATACCGCCCTGTGGTGTACCACTGTAAGTATTATGGTATTGCCAGTTATCCATATATCCAGCTTTTAGGAATTTTCGGATAAGTTGCAAAAGCTTTGCATCCTTGATTTTCTTTCCAAGAATAGTTATCAAAGTGTCATGATTAATATTATCAAAACACCCCTTGATATCGCCCTCAATAAACCATCTCGTTCCATTGAACCCGTATTTTATGCTGTTAAGTGCTGTATGACAACTGCGATTTGGTCTGAATCCATGAGAATAGGAAGAAAAGACAGGTTCATAGATTGCTTCAAGTAACATTTTGATAATTTCTTGTATCAGTTTGTCCGTGAAGACGGGCAACCCAAGCGGCCGTTTTTTATTAGTGTTGCTCTTCTTTTTGATGTAAGAGCGTCGAACTGGTTTTGGTTCATAACTGCCGTCTTTTAAGCTTTCTATGATGTTGCTAATCTTTTCTTCACTGAATCCGTCGGCGGTGTCTTCTGGATCCATTCCTGCCGTTGAAGCTCCATCGTTTGCATACAGATTTTTGTAAGCAAGGTAATACGCATCAGGGCGAAGAAGATAACGGTAAAGTCTTGTAAAGATTTCATTTTGGTGAGAGAGAGAATTTCGATTGAGCATTTCCAGTATTTCGGTTGTTGTTTTCATAGTTTGTTCCATGTGAGGTTTTCCTCCCTAATCAACTTCAATCTGGTCCTAACTAACTGTGTTCCTTCGCCATGTAGTGGTCATTACCCACCGCGAACTACTATGAACACTCCGTTACCATGTTGGATTTTCAGTGTCATCTCTCTGATTAACTTTGAGATTTATCACCTTTCGGCATTACACATAGCCATATTTCTATAACATTCCAATTTAGGTAATCCCCAGTTAACACGATTGCTAGGTAAATGTAGATTGTCGGCCGTCCTTTGTAGTTGGTTCTCCAACCTGCCATCTGAGTGTGTTTGATACACCTACTGTAAGATAAAGAATTACAGCATTCTCGGATCGAAGGTTTCAGGCAAATTTCCTTCGTCCCAAACCAAGGGAAGCACAAAGTCTGCTTACGCAGTAATTCAACCTCATATCTACTTGTTCCGGCGATTCAGCCGCGCCTGATTGCCTTTAGGCGGCTTATCGCAATTCCGACCATGCTGTTTTCCCGTGTCAGCTTTCGCCTTTCGGTTAAGTCGGTGAACTTCCGCGGTATCATTGCGGAATAGTACCTTAAGCTACTTTCAATCGTGCCCTATCTGGGCGCACTTTATCTGGTTTTATGTTTCCGGCAGGATCGGTGCGGATAAAAATATTGTCCATCATCCACCTAAGAACAGGATGACCGCCATGAGCGAGTTTTTCTTCAAGTGTGAGTTTCATAAGTTCTTTTGATGGCGGACTCATATCTTTAAAGCCTTGCCCGAACGGTACAACAGTAAAACCCAAGCCTTCCAAGTTTTGTGTCATCTGAACCGCGCCCCAACGGTCAAATGCTATCTCTTTAATGTTATATTTTTTGCTCAGTTCCTCAATAAAACTCTCTATAAAGCCATAATGAACCACGTTTCCCTCGGTTGTTTGCAGGTATCCTTGCTGTTTCCAGATATCATATGGAACATGATCTCGCTTCACTCGCAAATCAATGTTATCTTCAGGAATCCAAAAGTAAGGAAGAATACTATATTTATCGTTTTCATCTTCAGGCGGAAAAACCAAAACAAATGCTGTAATATCCGTAGTTGATGATAAATCTAAACCTCCATAGCAAACTCTCCCTTCAAGATTTTTATCATTAATTTTAAAACCGCACTTATCCCATTTGCCCATCGGCATCCAGCGAACAGATTGCTTTACCCATTGATTGAGCCTAAGCTGCCTGAATAAATTTTCTTCCGCGGGATTCTGCTTTGCGTTTTCGCAGGCGTTTCGTATCTTTTCGATATCCACTGTGATTCCAAGAGACGGATTGGTTTCTTTCCACACTTTCTCACTAGTCCATTTGGCATCATCAGATGCTCCATAGATTACAGGATAAAATGTTTGGTCGATTTTCCTGCCCTTTATTATATCTTCCGCTTTTTGATGCACTTCCCAGCAAACCGAATGTCTATCAGTTCCGGCGGTAGTTATCAGAAAGAAAAGCGGCTGTTTGCGTGCATCACCTGAACCATGCAGCATGACATTATATAAGTTGCGATTAGGCTGAGCATGAAGTTCGTCAAAAACAACGCCATGAACGTTTAGACCATGTTTTGTGTACGCTTCTGCAGAAAGAACCTGATAAAAACTGTTAAGCGGTTTGTAAATCAAACGCTTTTGCGATAGAACCGGTTTAATTCGGGATTTCAAAGCAGGGCACTGCTCTCCCATTTCAACCGCCACATCGAAAACAATTGAAGCCTGCTGGCGATCAGAAGCACAACCGTAAACTTCACCCCCGTGCTCGAAATCTCCGCACGTTAAAAGCAAAGCTACCGTCGCGGCGAGTTCGGATTTTCCTTGTTTTTTTGAAATCTCAACATACGCAGAGTTAAATTGCCTGTATCCGCTTGGCTTTAAAATCCCAAAAATATCTCTGATGATTTGTTCCTGCCAATCGATTAAGTTGAAAGGGCAACCATACCATTCGCCCTTAGTGTGATTCAGGCAATTAATAAAGGCAACAGCGCCGTCCGCCTTTGCCTTGTTATATTTATTTCCGTTTGCCATAAATTTAGTTGGCCTATATTTTTTCAGTTTTCTCAAAAATTCACCTCCCGAAAAAAACTGTGTATGATTTCTATTTTCATCAGCATACTTCCTTTTGACCACATACTTACCGCTTCCCTTACATCTTGACTATAATTGCCGGGAACACTTTGTTTTTTCCTGTGGTTAAATCTATTGAACTGCTTTTTATTTCGGCCATTCCGCTAACTTTGCATCCGAACTTTTCAAACGTAGCAAGGATTGGAATCAAACCTGAGTATGTGCCTGAAATTGTGATTTTTTCAATTTCATTTTCTCTGCATGTGCTTGTTATTTTCTCAACGTCTTTTTCCCAAATCACGTCTTTAAAATCTATCATATCGTACCCGGATTCTTTCGAGTTTTGGTACGCCCAATATACCGTAGAGCTGATTCCGAGCTCTTTGAAGTTTTTTCCAGTTTCTGTAATGTTTTCAAATTTTTTGATTTCTTTCACTTACATTACCTCTTTCAAAGTCTTTGTTCCTCTCTTACATTTACATATTACCTCTGTTTGGGCGAGCTCGGTAATACGATTACCGCACAATCATTTGAAGAGTAATTTGTGTGAATTATTCTTCAATTTTTTTGCATTCGTCTTCACCGAAAACCACGCCAAGAGAACTTCCGCGATCCCATTGTATATGAATGGTTCCAATATCATCAACGCTCATAACTGTGCCCTTATCGCCTCTTTTTAAAGTGGTATATGGATCCTCCATGCGTATAAGTATGACGCGAGTGCCCGGCGTGTAATATGTTTTGAGATTTTTTAACATCTCAGGATGAATTTTCATTTAGCATTCCTCCCATGCAATTACATATATCACTCTACGAGCTGAAAACGTCAAGGTATTTATATCAAAAAAATTTTAACTTTTTTCTTTTGCTCGTGTGAATAATCAATGGTGTATTTGGTGCCGTGCGATTTCCCGTCCCAGATTGCTATAATAACATCTGCCTCGTTTACTATTTTTTCATTTCTGATAAGCGGAGCAAATTTACTTAAAAAGTTTAGATATGCCTGTAAATATGAGGACAGATCGGCAAACGGACAGATTTTGAATTTCATTCGCAATTTTGTGTCTGACTTTGAAAATGAACACGGAGATATAAAAATAGTTAGCGAAACCAAATAGAATTAATCTTTCATATGCTTAATTCTTGAAAGAACAAAGCAAACGCATGGAAGAGCCACGCCATTGCCCCACATTTTGTATTCCGCGGAATCGGAGTGTGGGAATTTTAGCCACTTAATTATTTGATTTCGGCTTTTGGGTTTCTGAGATTTGCCGAATATTTTTCTGTGGGATTCCCATACTCCTGACCAAAAATCAATATCTCTCCATGTAGGATTTTCCGTTTCAAGATCACTGCACCAATCGGAAGGAAAACCCTGAAGTTTGGCACACTCTTTAGGAGTTAACTTTCGAACCATATTTCCAAACATTTATTCGAATAAATTAACTGTATCTATATATACTAATTTTACTAATATTGAGGAGGTTTATTATGGCTAAAGATTCACAACCTGATTCAAAAGAAGTTCGTGAACAAAAATCAAAAATCAACCCTACAATAGCTGAAAGTGCTCTAAACGACCAAAATCGAAACAATAAAAAGCAATCATGCAATAACAAACACCGCGATAAACTTATAGATCAGGTAAAAAATGAATATGCAAATATTGCCTCAAGTAAAAGCCAACAACACTTTTATCAAACAACAACTGAAATCACACCAGAAGCTTATTACGAAAACCTATTAAACGCAGTGATAAAAGAAATTTCTAAAGGCACTTTTGATAATTCTCGTTCCGGCGCCGAAATTGTTAATGCTGTAGCAGCTAATAAAACACTATTGTCTGAGTGGAAATCATTAGGTGGATAATAAAATTAGAAGGTTTATTCTATTCACTAATCCGTTTCAGAATCCGAGATGTCTGATAAATCTGAATACGAAATTTTTTCTTTGCCGCGCAAAACAAACACATTTTCAAAGTCAGCTTGTTTGATATATCTTCGAATAATGACGGAGGCATATTTCGGGTCGAGTTCCAAGGAATAGCAAACTCTGTCCATTTGTTCACAAGCGATAAGTGTAGATCCCGAGCCAACAAAAGGATCTAAAACAATGCTGTTTACCGCGGAGGAATTTTTAATTGGATAGCAAAGAAGCGGAATTGGCTTCATTGTCGGGTGATCAGCGTTCTTTTTAGGCTTATCATAGTGCCAGATTGTAGACTCCGCACGACCTGCGTACCATTTATGCTTTGCCGTTTTAAGCCATCCGTAAAGTATCGGCTCATGGCTCCACTGATATGGTGAACGTCCCATAACAAATGAATTTTTAGCCCAGATACACACTCCGCTTAGATGAAATCCGGATTCAATAAATGCTTTTCTGAAGTTCAGGCCTTCAGTATCTGCGTGAAAAATGTATGCGGAAGCACCGTCAGCCAAATGCTCCGCCATATTTTTAAAAGAGGATAACAAGAATTCGTAAAATTTCTCGTTACCCTGTTTATCGTTTTTAATTGTAAGTCCGCTTGCGCTCTTAAACCCCACGTTATACGGCGGATCTGTCAGCACAAGATTTGCTTTTTTGCCACCCATTAAAAGTGCCACGTCATCCGGGTTTGTCGCGTCACCGCACACCAGCCTGTGCCTGCCGATCAGCCATATGTCTCCCGGATTTACAAACGACGATTCTTCAAAAAATCAAAAGTTTAGTTATGAAATCTTTAATACTTGTTATGCTGCTTTTGGGGTGTAACTGTATAGTTAAAGCTCAGTTAGTAGAAATATCAAATGGCAAAATAAACACATCTGTTATTGGAAATGGAAGTAAAACAATTGTTATGCTTAGTGATTTGACGACCTCAAATCCTATAGAAGATTTCATGACTCTTGCTGAAAAATTAAGTAAAAATTTTAAAGTGGTGATAATAGAATATCCTGGTTACGGCGCAAGTGATGTGATTTCTGACGAAAGATCAAATAAAAATATTGTTAAAGAAATAAGAGAAACTTTAAATAAGCTTGAGATAAAACCGCCATATGTTCTTATGCCTCATTCCATTTCAGTAATTTATTCCTTATGGTATGCAAAAAATTATCCTGATGAAGTAGAAGCAATTGTGGGAATAGACACATCAAAGCCAAACGCTCAAAAAGAATTTTTGGAATCAAATGAAAGCTGTGTAAAATGGTTTTCCGAGAAATTAGATAGGAGCATAGTTAATGAATCGGTTTTTAATGAAGCTACTATGTTTTACAAAAACTGCGAAGAATTTTTTGATGCTAAATATCCTGAGGATTTGCCGGTTTTATCTTTTGTTTCAAGTGAAAATATTGAATTTATAAAAAATAGGAGGAGTCTGCTAACAGGAAGCAAGGTGACTGACTGGGATAAACTTGAACAAATCAGAATTTCCAATCCTAAAATTCAAAAAATAGAAATTTTAGAAGGTTCGCATTACTGGCATCATGAGCAGACAGATAAAATTGAAGAGCTTGCAACTGAATTCATAAATAACAATTGTAAAAGAAGGAACATCGTTGATTACACCGAGCAATTTGGCAGCGAAAAAGGGTGCGCGGTTTTTTACGACAGCGCTTTAAACGAATATGATATTCATAACAAAGATATGGTACATACTGAAGTTTCACCGTGTTCCACTTTTAAAATTATTTTATCGCTTGCGGGGCTTGAAAAGGGTGTTTTGCAAAATGAAAATACAACTTTTGAATGGGACGGCGTGACAAGAGAATTACCCCAATGGAACAAAGATTTGAATTTAAAAGAAGCATTCAGATGTTCAGCTGTTTGGTGGTTTTACAAAGTTTTTAATAAAATCGGAAAAGAAACTGTAGAAGAAACTATACGAAAAACTTTCTATGGTAACATGGATTCAACCGCTGAGGGCAAGTTTTGGCTAGGCTCTTCGCTTAAAACATCTGCTTTTGAGCAAGTCGAATTTTTAAAAAAGCTTTTTTCTTATGAATTTGATTTTAAAAAAGAAAACATAGGAATTCTTAAAAACATTATGTTTGTTGAAGAGATTAATGGCTGCAAAATTTATGGCAAAACAGGTGCCAACGTAGACAGTAAAATAGGTTGGTTTATAGGTTTTTACGAAAAAAACGAAAACAAAACATATTTTACTGTTAGAATCAATGAGGGCGAAAATATTTCAGGCGTTCGCGCACGTGAAATTGCCAGAAGTATTATTGGAATCAGAGAAAAGGCTTAACAGTAACCTATATACTTAATTAAGCAAAAATTTATACACGTCCTGCTGACAAATAAATTCGTAAAGGTGGTTTTTTATGTTAAACGATGAAAATTATTGGATGCTGTTAGAACAGTTAGTTTCAGAATCTGAAATAATTATAGACAGACCCAAAGGTACTTGCCATCCTAAATTTCAGGATATGATATATCCTTTGGACTATGGATATCTAAGAAACACCACCTCAATGGATAACAATGGGATTGATATTTTTGTGGGTTCTTTGAAAGATAAAAAAATCAGCGGCATTCTGTGCAATGTGGATATCCTGAAAAAGGATTCTGAAATTAAAATTTTAATCGGATGCACACAGGAAGAAATTCAAATTGCATATAAATGGATGAATGGCAGCGACTATATGAAATCTATTTTTATTAAAAGGAAATAGGCTTTTACAAGGCTGGAGTTTAAAAATGCGACTCTGGTGAATTAAGGGGATATATTTAATGCAAAATGATGTGAAGAAAGCGACTTCGGAAGATGCCGCAGTTTTAAGCAAAATTCATGCTCTTAGCTGGAAAAAAGCTTTTAAAGGGATTATGCCGCAAGATTTTTTGGGTGATTTAAAGGAAGATTATTGGATAGAGTTTTTTGAAAACGGCATAAAAAGCAAAAGCATAGAAGTTTTAATTGCTTACAGTGGCAATAACCCAGTTGGAGAGGTAACTTACGGAAAAGCGCGGGACGAGAACTTACCCGATTGGTGAGAGATCATTTCGATTTATATGTTACCAGAATATTTTCACAAAGGGTTCGGAACTAAGCTTATAACATCAGCCATTCAAAACTTAAAAGAACAAGGGTTTAATAACATATATTTATGGGTTTTAAGGGAAAATCATAACGCGCAGAAATTTTATAAAAAGCATGGTTTTATTGAAACGGATGAAGAATATCATTTTGAAAAAGGCGGTAAAAAGTTGGTTGATATAAAATATATTCTTAAAATTTAGGAGGAGCCATATTGTTAACTCATGTAGGAACACAAGAAATAGTGACTGAGAGGCTTACTTTGCGCAGATTCAAAGTAGAAGATGCCGAAGATATGTTTAAAAATTGGGCAAGCGACCCTGAAAATGTAAAGTATTTATCTTGGAATGCGCATGAAAAAATCGAAGAAACAAAAAATATACTCAATGAATGGATTGCAAGTTATGAGAATAAAAACAACTACCACTGGGCTATTACATTAAAAGAAACCGGTGAAATAATTGGCGGGATTGATGTAATTCTTTTGCTCGAACACATTGATTGCTGTGAAATCGGATATGTTCTGTCGAAAAAATATTGGAATCAAGGAATTATGACCGAAGCCCTTAAAGCTGTCCAAAATTATTTGTTCCAAAAAGTAAATTTCAACAGAATACAAGCAAGGCATGATGTTGATAATTCGGCTTCGGGTAAAGTTATGATAAAGTCCAGGATGAAATTCGAGGGTGTTTTGAGGCAAAGCGACAAGAAAAACACAGGCGAATGGTGTGACACTGTAATTTATTCGGTTTTAAAATCTGACTTTAAATTTAATATTATTTAAATCAAAATCAATGTGGAATGCCCTTATTCTCCGTGAGTTTTATGATTGGATCATTAATTGCATTGTGTTTTAATTCTTAAAACTTTTCATAATTTGACAAATTTTAAAATATATAATAAAATATTCATATTATTAAAAAACTGAGGTGGAAAAATGCATATTCTTTGCTGCTAGATAAAATTAAACGGGATAGTTATGCCGTTTTTAGCAGGAAAGTTATGCATTTTTCGCTTTTACAAGTATGGTAGAAAAATTTTAATTTCAATTAAAATTTTGAATATTACCAAGTTGTATTGACTTTCTTGCAATTATTTTTGCTTGAAGGTCATTTTTATGTCTACAATTATTGCTCGATGATATTTGTTGAGCACGATAAAGCTTTTTCAAGAAGTGGCAACCAAAACCAGAAAAATTCAAATCAAGGAGAAAAATTATGAATTTAAAACTCAAAAAATTAATTTCGTATTATAAACCCTATAAAAAGACGCTGATTTTAGATCTTCTGTTTTCGGTTTTATCAGCGCTTATTTATATCGCAATTCCCACAATATGCCATTACATTACAAGTGAAGTGTTTGGCTTTGAAAAATCTGAGGCGATTAAAACGGTTTTTTGGCTCGCGGGACTGGTTTTCGTATTGTTTACCATGCTGTTTTTATTTAAAAAATATTCAGAACACAAAGGTATGATGTTCGCCGCAAGAGTTGAAGCTGACATGAAAAACGAGCTGTTTCGGCACTTTCAAAAGCAAGCTTTTGGTTTCTTCGATGAAAGAAAAATTGGAAAAATGATGTCTTACATTACAACTGACGCCTATAATTTAACGAAGGCCATTAAATACACTCCTGAAATTTTACTGAGCTTTATTATCAGAGTTTTCGGTACTCTCATTATTCTGTTTTTCAAAAATCCGATATTTGCATGTATTTTGCTCAGCGTTTTTGTGTTGATTTTCATTTTCATGGGCTATATTTTTCCGAAAGTTTATAAAATAAATGCAGTTTCTCGCGATGTTTTTTCGAATTTAACCTCAGATTTAGAAGAAAATTTATCCGGGATTAAAACCATTCAATCCTTTACGAATGAACAAGATGCGATTTTCAAATTTGAAAGCAGTAACAAAACTTATCTTAAAACACGAGATAAAATGCACGGATTTCAGAGCACACTTGATGCAGGACTTTTATCTTTTATTATTGGCTTAATTCCAATAATGACGATCGTCGGCTCATTTTTTGTAATAAACGGATACATAACAGTTGCCGATTTAATTATGTTCATGCTTTTTATGGATATCGTGATAGCACCATTTTTTGAAATCACGTTTTTGAATGAATTCTTTCGCGAAGGTATGGTTGGATTTAACCGTGTTTTTGAAGTTTTGAACGTAAAACCCAAAGTTACTGACTCGCCAAACGCTGTGAGTTTAGAAAACATCAAGGGTAATATTGAATTTAAAGATGTTAATTTTCACTACGCAAAAGCAAACACAAATATCTTTGAAAATCTGAACTTAAAAATCCACGCAGGCGAATATATCGCTTTGGTAGGTCCCTCGGGTGTTGGAAAATCCACGCTTTGTAATTTAATTCCTCGTTTTTATGATGTTTCCAGTGGCAAAATTTCAGTTGATGGTTTTAATATTAAAAACATAAAGCTTAAAAATCTGCGTCAAAGCATAGGTTTCGTGCATCAAGACACATTTTTATTTTCTGGTACTATCATAGAAAATATCCGATACGGCAAACCTAATGCTAACGATGAAGAAATTTTCGAAGCTTCCAAAAACGCTTATGCCCACGATTTTATTATGAGTTTTCCCGATGGTTATAATACCGTTATCGGTCAAAGGGGCGCAAGGCTTTCCGGTGGTCAAAAACAAAGGCTGGCAATTGCAAGAGTTTTTCTTAAAAATCCGCCGATTTTAATTTTTGATGAAGCAACTTCCAGCCTCGATAACGAAAGCGAGCGATACATTCAAAAATCGATGGAAAAATTGGCCGAAAATCGAACGACTATCGTTATCGCGCATAGGCTTTCGACTATCAAAAACGCAAAGAGAATTTTGGTTATGGCAAACGGTAAAATTGCCGAGCAAGGCACGCACGAGGAACTGCTCGAAAAAAACGGCGTATATGCTGAATTTTATAATTTATTGTAGGAGAGAGTAATGGGAATTTTAGAAGTTGCAAATTTAACGCATTCATTTGGCGATAAAATTTTATATAAAAACGCCGAATTTGAACTTTTCAAAGGCGAGCATATGGGCATTGTCGGACAAAACGGCACAGGTAAAACCACTCTTTTACGTTCTCTTATTGGCGAAATCACACCTGATACAGGCTTTATTCGCTGGCAAAGAAACAGTAAAATCGGTTACCTTGACCAACACGCTGAAATTGACCAATCTTTAGCTATTTTTGAATATCTGAAAACCGCTTTTAATGATCTTTATGCTATCGAAAAAGAACTTAATAAAATTTACGAAAGTATGTCTGAAAATTTTGATGATAAAATTGCCGAAAAAGCTTCGGATTATCAGAGTTTACTTATGAATCGCGGGTTCTATGAGATTGAAAGCACTGTTTTAAAGGTCGCTGATGGTTTGGGAATTATGTCAATCGGCATTGAAAATTTGATGAAAAACTTAAGCGGAGGCCAGCGCGCGAAAGTTATTCTTGCAAAGCTTTTGCTTGAAAATCCTGACGTCTTACTGCTTGACGAGCCCACAAACTTCCTTGACAAAGAGCATGTTGACTGGCTTACAGATTATCTTAAGAATTTTGACGGCGCGTTTTTGATTGTCTCACACGATTTTGATTTTCTTGATAAAGTAACGAATTGCATCCTTGATATTGAATTTAAAAAAATCACAAAATATAACAGTAACTTCGCAAAGTTTCTTGAAGTTAAAGGCTTACGCAAAGAAAGCTATATTCGAGAGTTTCAAGCGCAGCAAAAGGAAATTAAGAAGCACGAGGATTATATCGCGCGAAACCGAGTCAGAACTTCAACCGCTAAGCAAGCGCAATCTCGAATTAAAGCACTTGAAAAAATGCAAGTTTTAGCGCCTCCTCAAGCGCCACCCAAGCCAAATTTCAAATTGGTTTCATTGCCGATTTCAAATCCAAAAGCATTAAAAGTTCACGGTTTGGAAATCGGCTATGACAGAGTTCTTTTACCCAAAATCAATTTTGAAATAAAATCCGGAGAAAAAATTGTAATTACAGGATTTAATGGGATCGGAAAATCTACTCTTTTAAAAACTTTAACAGGCCAAATTCCAGAAATTGCGGGAAATTTTAAATTTGCGGATTACGTTAAAATTGGCTATTTTGAACAAAACTTAGAGTGGGAAAATCCAAATTTAACTCCTCTTGAAATTATTTCGGAAAAATTCCCACAATGGCCGCAACGGGAAGTGCGAAAAAGTTTGGCACAATGTGGCGTTATGGCTAAAAATGTGCTTCAAAAAATAAGTACGCTCAGCGGCGGGGAACAATCAAAGGTTAAGCTCTGCATTTTGGCAAACAAAGCATCTAATTTTTTAATTTTAGATGAACCTACCAACCACCTGGATGGCGATTCCAAAGAAGTTTTACGTCGGCAACTGTTAAAATGGAAAGGAAATTTGATTTTGGTTTCGCATGAAGCCGGTTTTTATGATGGTTTAGCCGATAAAATTATAAATTTGAGAGAAAGATCATAATGAAATTTATTAAACTTTAATTGAAAAATAAACAAAAGTATTGCATTAACATCAGCAGCAAAAAGCCAAGAAATATGTTATAATATTTTTATATAGCAAAGATGGTAGTCTGGTCACAGCTTGACCATCACATATAGGATGATGTCCGGTGAATTTGGTAATTCATAGAGATTATTCCATTAGGGGCAGCGAAATTCATGTTGATATCTGCCAAGACAAATTAAAAATTATTTCTCCAGGATCAATGTTAGATGGTTTTAAGATTCAAGATTTAGATATCGACAATAATGCTTCTAAGCGCAGAAATCCAGTATTATATGATGCTTTTTATCGTTTGAAATTAATGGAATGTCGCGGGAGCGGTTTGAGAAAAATCGGAGATTTTTATAATTCAGAACTTGCACCCGAATTTCGTTCTACTCCACAAGCATTTATTGTTGTTCTTAAAAATTTAAATTACGGAAATACCTCGATGACAAATATCATAGATGATGTCATAGAAGATACCTCTGAAAGAATTATTTGATAAAAATCTTACAGTGAATTTCGATGGCAGAAATGTTGGCTATGACATTTTAGAACTCGAGGAGCTAACTCTTGCTTACGCCATGACAATACACAAAAGCCAAGACGGAGAATTCCCCGTGTCATCTTCCCCATTTCTTTCCATCATAGAGTAATGCTTGAAAGCAATCCCCTCACGCTACATACAATATGATCAAAAAATTAACGGAGAACAGTGCCGATTAATCACTCACATGTGTCATTTCGCCAATCACTATAAGGGGTAACGTTTTTAGATTTGATATGAAAATTTAATAAAAATTTCTGTAATAAATGATTTTAAAAATCGCATCATTATCGTGTATTATAGCTGTTATAAAATGATAAAAATTATTAATTTAGAAATTTATTTGAGGTTTATGAAATGATACATCATGGATTCAAACAGGGCAAAAGAATCTTAATTATACTAAACACCGGTGAACATATTGTAAGCAAATTCAAAGAAAGTACCAGCACCTATATAGAATTAGAAGACATGAAAATAAAGTGGAGCGATATACGTTCTTCCACTATATATAAAGATAGGAAAGCTAAGTAATCTTATATTCAGTTTTAAAAAAGGAGATGCTGATATGAAAAACGAAAAGTTATTAAAACACATAATTGTTTTTTTATTAATGCTGATCATAACTCCAAGTTCGGTGTATGCTAATTCTTCATGGCACTGGATAAGCAGTACTCGTCCGTTAGACGTGTTGCCTTTTGCAATTATCACAACTCTAATAATAGAAATATTTATTATTGTTAAATTTGGTAAAGTTAGAGCATTAACTAAATCTATTATTTGCATTAGTTTTGCTAATTTGGCCTCATTTCTTGTGCCATATTTGTGGCCTAACGATGTTGGATATACATTTAGTGAAGTTGCCACACACACTCCGTCATATATTGTCCGATCCGGTTACTTATTCTTAACGTTAATAGTAGAAGTGCCAATTGTTTATTATTTGCTTAGAAAAGATTGCGATAATCGAAAAAAGCTTTTAGTAAGCACAATCTTAGCAAATGTTATTACAACAGCGTCGGTTGCGGCAATTGAGAGAATTTTTTGTGTGGGCAGTTGGTAAAAAATTAGCGAACTCATAGAAATCAATAAATTTTGCAAATCCAAAGATGATTTTTAGCAAGATATTACGCATACAAATCACCGTATTTAGCCATTTCCCTACCTTTCGTTAAAAAGTGCACACCCCTTGAGGCAAAATTAAATTGTATTAAAATTAGCGTGATTACACATATCAGAACCCTAATTTTGATACAACGCTAAAGACCGCGGTACTGCGGTCTTTTTAGCATTTTCGAAAAAATTTCAATTGCCCAAAATTTAAAAATTGCTCTTTTCCCCACTTGTTAAGTTTTGATGTGCACACCCCTTGAGTAATCGTCAAAAGGTGCACATGGCTGCTTAAAAAATGCTTTATTATAAAATGGACTAGACAAAATAAATTGAATCTTATTATGGATTTTGAAAAATATTTTATATTTGTGCGCTTATTTTATCAAAAAGCAATTAATAGCCTATTTGTAATCAAGTCATATATATTTTATAATTTAGCTTAAGTAAATAATTTCGGTTACATCAATATATTATGAAATATTCTAATACGAGGAATGTGTAATATTGAAGATAAGTGAAAATTTCAATTTAAAAAAATCACAATACGAATTGGATTTTGTGGACATAGACATTAATACTGATATACCATTATTTCTAGACCCATTCTTTATTTCAAAATGCGATTTCCCATTTGCTATACAAGCTCATCGATCATTACAAAGCTTTTTTGATATTCTTTTGTTTATGCTTAAAGAAAATAAAATATCGAAGGCTCAAGAGCTATTTAGTCATCTCGGAGAATCCAATGAAATTTGCCTTGGATTTTCAAGAAATAGACCACAGGGTAAAGGCCTAGGGCCGAGTGATGCAGATAAGATATTTAAAAGTTTACGTAAAAGCAAGGCAATAGAAACTGGCGTTATGGAAGACATCGAGGATGTTCGTATTTTTGTTTCGAATATAGATAAAGATAAAATGTCTGACATGACTGCTAATATAATAAAAAAGCAACTAATAAATTACACCCAAGCTCAGTGCAAACTTTGGAATATTCCTCTGACAAGCGGAGTAACCTCGGGGTATTATTGGAATCGCACCACCAAAATGTGGGAAAATGATTATACGGAAATGTTAGTTGCTGATGGCCGGAAAGTACTACTTGTGCCGAAAAGAATAGTATCTTATTCTAGAGAATATACTCCCCAAAAATACCTTCAGCATTTTATATTAAATTTTCTTCAACATGAACAACTTCGATTAAATGGTCCTTTGATACAATATCGTAAAGATAAGAAATGTACCCCTTACGTAACGAAAAAGTCAGTCAGAGAAAATATTGAAAAAGAAAGCCCAATAGATAAAAATTGGATTGTGAAATTCACATCTGATCATCCCGATATTTTTTGTAATTTCCGCGAAAAATCAAAGAAAAAAGATTATTTAATAAACAACGATGTTTTGACTCATGAAAATATATTAGAAATATGTAATCACCTTATTGTTTACCTTGAATCTATTTCACCCGGCAGTGAAATGGCCACAATCTATCACCGCGCAGCAGTAGGTATATTAGAGCTTTTATTTTACCCTCAGCTATGTTCCCCAATAATAGAACAGGAAATTCATCAGGGAAGAAAACGAATAGATATTACCTTTGATAACTGCTCGGAAAATGGTTTTTTTGCAAGATTAAGTAGTATTCATAATATTCCATCTACATTTGTGGTAGTAGAATGTAAGAATTACTCTAGAGATATAGCAAATCCTGAACTTGACCAAATATCTGGTAGATTTAGCATTAATCGAGGCAAAGTAGGATTACTTGTTTGTAGATCTATGAATGACAAAAATTTGTTTATTAAACGCTGCCAAGACACATATAAAGATTCACGTGGTCTGATTCTTCCTCTAGTAGATGATGATTTAATACAAATGTTAAGGGAGTATCCGAAAAAGAAAAATGCAGGAGTGGAAGAATATATTCAAGGATTATTTCATAATATAGCTTGTTCATAGCCTTGATATAAAATATCATTATTTTTTTTGAAAAGCCTAACCTCAAGGATTATCATAACCTCCATCACCGTTCCTACAACGTTTTAATCTAAACAACCCCTTCTTCACGCCTTTTATAACACCATATTTTTCTACACATAAAAGCATGTATTCTGAGCAACTCGGTTCAAATCTACATTTTTCTCTTACAGAAATAGGAGCCAAACTTTGGTATAATTCAATAAAAAATTTTACTATTAGTTTTAATTTTAAAAATATATATAAAATAAGAATAAATGTCGAAATATACACAGCTAATTCTATTTGAAATTCTTTTTTTAAAATATAAAACAAGCATATTGCTAAAAAAGTAGGAACAAAACAATGCATAAATGACCTAAAATAATTAATTTTAGGAATTTTATACTTTCTTATGTACGACCAACTTCTTGGATCATTGGAACTACTATAATTTTCTAGGATCTTTTCTTTGCTAGGCAGATAATCGAATACTATACTATTGTTTTTCATAATCATACCACCAAAAGCAATTTGTCAATTTACCTCTTTTACGAATATTAACATATAGCAGTAAGTCACTTGAGGATTTCTGTTTATACAACCAGGTTTATTTGAAACTCTAATAGATTCCATTGAATGATATTCCCACTCTTTCTGTGATTGTTCATTAATAATAGCTGAAAACACATCCATCGCTTTTTGAATAGAATCTTTTCGATCTATAACTATGTTTTGAGGACCAGGAACAACCATGTATTTTTTCATATTATTTTCACTCCCTAAATATAAATTGTGTATAATAATACCACATATTATTAAAAAATCAATAACTATCTTCCAAAAATATCTTTAAATAAAATTTTGGTCATATTAAAATAATTTCAATTCCATTTTTAAAGATGAAGATTAAGGTTTTATCTGGGTTAACCGTTATTTTATCGACAGTGGTGAAAAATAATTCTTCGTCAAATTCTTGAACTATGCTCCCCTGCGCTTTTAATTTATTTATAAAAACCCTAATTTTCTGTATTTTTGTTTTTCGTTCAGATTTTGAATTTTGCAAATTTTCGAGTTTGGATTTTTCTTTTTCATAAGTTTCTAAGTAAGATGAATACTTGGCTTTATACTCTTTCTGATCTAATTTAGATGTGGCGTTTTCATTAATGTAGGACTCTAACAGTTTTTGTATATCATCATATCTTGATTGAGCAGCTTCGATCTTTTTATCAAGTTCATCTGTGTTTGTAAGTGCCATAAGCATGATTTCGCAGTCATTTAAAATCTTATCTTTGTCCCTTACAATTTGATTAAAAGCTTTCAAAAACAACGTCTTGATCTCATATTCAGAAAAGTGCGGAGTTTGGCATTTATTCTTGTTTTTGAATTTGCTGTTGCATTGCCAGATTGTTCTTTTATATTTTGTATTGGAATGCCAAACTTTAGAGCCGAAGAAGTTGCCACAGTCTGCGCAGATTATTTTACTTGAAAAAATTCCTGCTGAACTGCTGTGCAGACCGAGTCCTTTGCGCCTTGTGACTTCGTTTTGCACCATATCAAAAATCTCCGGCGAAATAATAGCCGGATGACTGTTTTCAACGTAAAACTGCGGAAGCTCCCCCTCGTTCTTTTTCATTTTCTTTGTCAAAAAATCCACACAAAAGGTTTTTTGCAAAATTGCGTCACCTTTATATTTTTCGTTGGTTAGAATGCTTTGAACCGTGCTCCCCGCCCACTTGCCTCTTTTTGAAGGAGTGAAAATATCACTATTGTTTAAGAATCTTGAAATAGCACAAAATGTCTTGCCTTCAAGGAAAAGCTTGTAAATCAATCTTACGATTTTAGCTTCTTTTTCTACGATTTTAGGTTGACCGTCGTCCCCTTTTTCATAGCCTAAAAACTGTTTGTATGGCAGATTTACTTTGCCGTCTTGCCTGCGCTTATTCTGCCCCCACTTCACATTTTCGGAAATCGACCTTGATTCTTCTTGTGCAAGGGAGCTCATAATTGTAATTAGAAGTTCACCTTTAGAATCGAGAGTATATATATTTTCCTTTTCAAAATAGACCTCAACACCTTTTTCTTTGAGTTTTCGAACGGTAGTCAAAGTATCGACTGTATTTCGTGCAAATCGTGAAACTGATTTTGTAACGATTAAATCAATTTTTCCATCCAAAGCATCTTTTATCATCTGATTAAAACCATCACGCTTTTTGGTATTTGTGGCGCTTGTTCCCTCGTCGGTATAAACTTTTACGAATTCCCATTTCAGCTTGGATTTTATATATTTGGAATAATGATTAACTTGCGCCTCATAACTTGAAAGCTGCTCTTCATTATTGGTTGAGACTCTGGCATATCCTGCCACTCGTCTTTTTGCATTTTGTATTATAGAGTGCATCGTAAATATGTTTTTTGTCGCAGGTATGACTGTAACCGTTTTGGCTATGTTCACCGAATCCTCTCCTTTTTTAAAAATTAATATTTCCAGGTTTTCTGAACTTGCGTACCATCACTCAAAATAAAATTGAGACTCCCCTTTTTAGGAACCTCAATCATTTGGACGTTATTATTAAATATCTTTTTATCAAACTTCGGAATTTGTAAAACTTCTGCTGTGATAGTTTTAAGTATATCCTCAGGAATTTGACTCGAACTGCAAAATGATTTTCCTTTAGAGTTGAAAGTGTTACATATCCAGACAGACTTGGCGTATTTTGTTCCGGCATTATTTGTTTTATGTTTGTATGGTGAACCGCAAATACCACATATTATTTTACCTGTAAAAATGTGATCTTTTCGAGCTTTAAGTGATTTCTTACTCCTTATTTGAAGTTCACTCTGGACTTTTTCAAAAGTTTCTCTGTCTATTATTGGGTCGTGAGAATTACTAATAAAATAGCAGTTAAAGAAATTATAAGTGATTGGCATGCTTCCACACTTAC
>CAZSYK010000015.1:0-23071 GCA_964610685.1 uncultured Eubacteriales bacterium | reverse complement strand
TTCCCACGGATTCTATACCTATTACGCAAAGAACCGGTATACAGGACTTCAGTGATTGTAACTATCAGTTTAATCCGAACACCGGGGCGCTTAAGATAAGTAACGGGACGTCTAACGGCACTATTGCCCGTCTAGGGGGAACTGTAACTTTCCATATAGGGTTCACTACTGCTACCGGTTATACGTTAACATCAGCTAATATAACAGCTGCAAATTTTTACAGCACGCTTAACCCCGCCCCTAATCTGACCGCATATACATTTGCTTTAGGCGCAGTTACATTCACGTCGAATGCCGACAACTCAGTCCCTCACGATTATACTCTTACTCTGAACAATAACAGCGG
The DNA here is from genome assembly GCA_964610685.1 of uncultured Eubacteriales bacterium. Classification (GTDB taxonomy): domain Bacteria; phylum Bacillota; class Clostridia; order Oscillospirales; family Acutalibacteraceae; genus UMGS1491. The sequence continues at coordinate 22,725 of CAZSYK010000015.1, read as the reverse complement.
CCATAACTTACAAAAGTGGGTGCTAGATCTGAAAATCGATAAGAATATATCTACCAATCAGATCTATAGTGTTATGGTATCGCCGCGTGCCTATTGCGTTTATACAGCTGCAAATTCAGTTGATCATCTTTGTTTATATGGTGGTTCTATGGCAGCAGGATCAAGTTTGCCTACGGAAAGCTATAAGGTAAACTATACAGGTAGCGGCTTACCAAAGCTTACTGCATTCAGTTTTAAAGGGTATTATTAAAAAAGGTAGAGTAACATGAAACAACATGAAAAAATTTGCGAACCTGCTATCTATATTTCAATAATATTTTTCTATACTATAAGATTTGCGTGTTCAAGTTTTATGGACGATGTTTTTTTAACGTATTTAATCCCGACTTTCTGGTTAAGTATGTTTATTTACGTAAAATGCCATGATGATTTTGAAAGCCGTTTAGATATCGGCCAAACTGGCAAAATTTTTTTGGTTTTAGTTATCATTATGACTTCATACGTTTTATTCAATGCTGCGCTGGGATTATTTTTGGGGTACGTTAGAAGCCCTTACACTAATACAATTGCTATAAACTTATGGAGCTGTGTATTCTATATATTTTTTCAAGAATATATAAAATTTATGCTAATAAAACGCCATGCCGATAAAATTATCGTTGTTATTCTTATAATGATATTATTTATGGCAATCGAAGTGCAGCCTGTATCCTTTTTCGATAATTTAAATAAAAATGATTTTTTAAATTATGTTTCTTACGAGTTAATTCCTATAATACTTGATGGTTTGATTATAACTTATCTTACAAAAACATATGATTCCGGATATTTGTTATCCATAATTTACAGACTGATTTTAGTGCTATACATATACTTAAGCCCATTTTATCCAAACTTAAAAGACAATTCCGATATACTGCAAAAAATATTGTTAATTTCTATTATACTTTTTACATGTGAGAATATGAACGAAAATAAAAAAATATCTAGAATTTATAATAAAAAGCAACGCAAAGAATACAATCTAATTTTTTACACTATAATTATCCCGATCTGCATAGCGTTAACAATATTTTTCTCCGGCATAGCATCATATTTCCCGGTAGTTATAACTTCTGGCAGCATGCATGGTAATATTGAGATAGGAGATATAGTGATAGTTGAAAAAATTGATAATTCATATTCAGTTTCATCCATAAAGGTAGGAGACGTAGTCGTATATAAACTAGATAATCTGCTAGTGGTGCACAGAGTTCTGAACGTATCAAAATCATCTCAAAAGGATGAAGTTTATTATATCACGAAAGGAGATAACAACCACAGTCCCGATGAAGACAGGGTTTTGCCTGATCAAATAGTAGGCATTGCATGCTGCAAAATCCCCATTGTGGGTTATACAACATTGCTGGCAAGAAAATTTTTAGATATTTAAGAAAAAGGATGTGAAATTCATGAATATAATATTAAAAATAATTAAAACAAATGATTTGCGTAAAAAAATATTTTTTATTATATCCTTTATACTTTCTTTACTGCTTATACTATTCTCTATAAATTTTAATGAATTTTTGAATAACAAAGAAATCTACAGATGCAGTTTAGACCAGAATATAGATTATAATGTCAAAATTTTTCCCAATGATATTTTTGATAAAACTATTTTACCTAAAAACACAACATATATAAACAAATTAGTTGATGATATAAATGTACAATATAACTACAGCCACAGTTCCGGCCTAAACGGAAATTTAGACCTCTATTACACGGTAAATGCCACCACTTTAATGATTGAAAATTCCAATAAAAATGACGAAGATATTACAAACGTTCCTCCCATCAAGAAGAAAGAACATTTACTCAAGGACAGAGAGAAAATAAGTTCAGCCGATAATAAAAACGCTTACATATCAGACACTATGGTAGTAGATTACGACACCTATACAAAAGAAGTCAAAGAGTTTAAAAAAGATATATACAGCCCGACTTACTCAGCATTACTTTTAGATTTTAAAGTTGAAGCAGTCAAAACTCTTGAAGATGGAATAAATGTATCCTCAATAACCACCGGAAGTGTTAAAATACCTCTAGATGAAGAAAGTTTTGTTATAACAACCAACTTCATACCAGAAGAAAACAAGAAATTCATGAAATATGACAATCCTAAAATTTATATAAATTATATCCTGTTAACATTAGGCTGCATATATATAGTTTTGAATTTTATATTAATATACTTGAACAAAAAACTTTATTATAAATATTATTTAAAATCTTCCGAAAACGCCAAGTTGGAAAAGTTCCTTTTTAAATTTAAAGATATAATTTTTGAAACCAAAGAAAAAACCGAATTTATAAGTAAAAACGAAATTTTTATAAATGATTTTGAGGCACTGTCAAATTTATATAGCGTGTTAAATCAACCGATATTTTATTATAAGGACACATCTGATAAAGAAATGATCACAAATTATTTTTGCATGAATTATTATAACACTAGTTATACTCTTGTTTTTAAAACGCAGAAATAATCAAATGGTTATGTCAAAATAATAAACAGAACGATAAATAATTTAATAAACTTGAATTAACCTTCCAAATTTTAACGGCTTATCATATTTTACTATCTTCAGGCTCCGCATATCCCCTATTTTCATAGTTTTTTAAAAAACAAAACTGCACACACGCTATAAATTCGGCGTATATGCAGTTTTATTAATTTTGAATTTGTCAAAAGCGAGAGAGCCCAAAGACGAACATATACGATATTGAAAACGAGCTTGTTATTGATATACTTTTCTAAAATTTCGCTCTTTGTAAGGTGACTGCTTTGACGGTCGCCTTTCGTTATGATGATATCAGGGTATCATAAAAATATCATTCGTAACGTTGCTTCTCAGAAAAATCGAATAGATAAACTTTTGAAAAGTTCAAAATTTAGGTTGTTGGCGTTTATTTCCAATGCTTTTGGAATTTCCAGAAGAAATATCTGAAGCACTCTATTTACTTACGTTAGAATTAATTACAGAAGAATAATTCGATAGTTGTTTAAAAATTAAAACTCGAAGCAGAATTAACCAAGTTTTAGTGTTCGTGAACAGGTAATTTTCCGAAACGCCGGAGTGATTTTGTGAGACTGATGTTTGAGCATTTCCAGCAGATTGAAGTCCGCAAAAAATAGTTAAATTTTTGTATTGTCAAAACTATCCAAATAGATTATAATACGGTTAATGTGACATTTATGTTATATCAACAGGAGGTTATTTTTTGGTGCGTATTGCTATTTGTGAAGATGAATTAGAACAAGTGCACGTGTTATCAGGATATATTAATGCATTAAAAGCACGATACCCAGGTATTATCAGAGATGTATTCCGGTCGGGTGATGATTTGCTAGAGCACTACAAGAAAACATCTGTGAACGAACATTACGACATTATTTATTTAGATATTCAAATGGCTGGCACCAATGGTGTTGATACTGCTAAAGTTATAAGGGAGATTGATAAAAAAGTGCTTTTCATATATACTACCAATCTTTGGGAATATATATTTAAAGCTGCCAACACTTTTATGTTTAGGTATTTACTCAAACCTGTTTCATGGGAGAAATTTTACGGTGTGTTTGTCGATGCCTACAAAACACTGAACATACGGCGCAAAACTTTTACCTACACCAAAGAATATACAAATACCCGTGTATACACAGATGATATATTGTACTTTGAAAGATTCGAACGAAAAATTCATATACATACAAAAGATGGAATAGATAGTATCTGGCATCAAATTCCCTTACTGCACAAAGAGCTGTCAACATATGGATTTATATTGCCACATAAATCATTTTTAGTGAATATGGCGTATATAAACAAAATAACTCGCAAATCGCTCACCTTAAAGGATAATTCGGAAATTCCGATAGGTAACAGTCATGTGCAGAAGGTCAGAGATGCGTTTATGAATTATGAATTTAAGAGGGTTAATGTATGATCAATATAAGCATGATTTTTGATTTTACCATTTTATTTGTGGAGTTTTTCATTACATACTCTTTTTTTAAAGGCTTCTTAGGGAAAAGGAATGTAAGCTTGTGGTTGTTAGTATGCTATGCTACCGTGTTTGTTCCAACTCCAATACTGTTAGAATTATATGCGGGAAGTTTTATTATAAAAGCGCCAATTGCTTTCATGTTGATTTTTTTGTTGTCTTTAATGTTTGAAGGAAATCTAAAATTAAAGTTGTTTGCATCTTCAATGTTTTTTGTATTACTTTTTATTTCCGATCTGATTACTGTATTTATTATGACATGGACCAGTGGTAATAATCTTGATGTAATATTGAACAACGGATTATTAACAAAAGATGATTTTAAGTTAGTAGCATTGATCATATCTAAATTAACTTTACTTTTGATCTCAAAAATTGTTGGTAGATTAAGAAAAAAAGATAATAGATCAATGCCGTTTCAGTATTGGCTTTCAATTGTTGCATTCCCAATAATCAGTATTTTTATTGTTTTCGTTAATTTTGATTTAAATTGTAAAGTTAGCAGCGTAGAGATAACAACTGTTTCATTTGGCGCAATGATTGGTGTTTTATATATTAATTTTTTTGCTTTTCAATTGTTTGAAGTTTTTGCTGAAAAAACTCAAAAAGACTTAAAAGAACGCCTGTTAAAAAATCAAGTTTATGCTCAAATTAAGGAGTGCGAAAGACTACAATATGAAAGCATCTCTAAGAGGTCATTTTTACACGATCTAAGGCATCATAATCAACTCTTATTTGATTTAGTCAAAAAAGGAAACGCTGATAAAGCGCTTGAACTCATATCTAAGATGTTAGAACTCAACGAAAATCAGAATGAATACGTAAACACAGGAAATTCAGCGTTAAATGCGCTCTTTAACACGCATCTCGGGTATGCGGAAAGTCAAGGAATTCGAATCGACGTTGATAATATTCATTTACCTGAAGACATAGAATTAGAAATCGAAGATATTTGCATCATTTTTGCAAATTCGCTTGAAAATGCTATTGAAGCGTGTAAAAAAGTTAACAGAGATAAAAGGTTCATTAAAATCGCACTTAAGTATAGAGATTACAAGCTTGTCTACAAGATAACAAATTCGACTGACGGAAATGTAATCAAAGATAAGAACGGATGCTTCAAGTCGACCAAAACATCTCGTGGAGAACATGGAATCGGGCTTGAAAACATTGAAAAAGCAGTAGATAAATATGGCGGAGTGTTTACTTCCCAGCACAATGATAATATTTTTACCCTTGGATTCTCAATCTCGTTTTTAAGCCACTCTCATATGAATAAAAAAGAACGTATCTCCGCTTAAAAGTTAATTAAAAAATATTGCTAAACCCTCGTCTTTTAGACGAGGGTTTAGTCTTGTTTAGCGGAGATAAAATTATAGTTATGTTATTGAAAGAACAATCAAAATAAACGTAATAACAAAGATAAACCAACACTAAAAAAAACAGTGTTATATTGCAAGCCATAACAAACTAACAATGATCAAGGAGATCAAAATGTTAAATAAAATGGCCATAAGTATAGCACAGTCTTATTATGCCCAAAGTGGTGAAAATTACGACAAAGATGACATAGAATTTTACGCTTATGGATTTCAAGTGCTTTTTATGAATATTCTTGACATAACAGCGGTCATTATTTTGGGAGGGTTTATCGGTCTATTCTTTGAAACGATTGTTTTTCTCTCAGCATTTGCATCTTTAAGAGCATACGCGGGCGGTCATCATGCAAGCACCCCCCTTAAATGTTTCTTATCTTTATTGGGATTCTACGCATTAATGTTAATAATCATTTATTTTACCCCTGTTTATTTTATAAATTATGTTTCTTTACTGATTACATGGATTTGTATTTTCCCTGTATTAAAATTTGCGCCTGCTATCAATGAGAACAGACCTGTTGGACCCATTCAGTACAGCGAATTTAGAAAAAAAACTGTCTTGATACTCTTGGTTCAAACATCAATTATCACCTTGCTCAGTGCTTTGTGTATAGTCTTACCTCTTTCAAATAAAGCCTCCTATATTTGTCTAAGTTTTTCAATCGGTCAATTTGTAGAATCAGTTTCGATTGTTATTGCTAAAACACAAAGTTTATTAAAAAAAGGAGGTGAATTTAATGAAATTCAAAGCAAAAATGGCTAAAGCACTTGCTCCTGTGGTAAGCAAAGCAGCAAAAGAATCAGCATGTTTATCTGGTCTTCTTATTATCAACCAGCCAAAATTCCCGAAAAAATTAATGCACACAGTAAAGTAAAACCTTATTTTTTCTTTATTGAATATTACGTCGGGTTTGCGAATCCGACGTAATGCTTTGTGTGATTTTACCTATGCTAAACTAATTAAAAAAGGATTTATTATTATGAAAACAGAAAAAACTTTCAAAAAAGAAAATTTAGCTTATATAATGTTTAAAACTTTAACACGCATATATAATGATAGAGCCAAAGGAGAAACGAAAAGAACAGCTAGCAAATTTATTCGAATTCTCTGCAGCAAAAATACTGGTGAACATTTAAAAATCGTCGTGAAAAGACATTTTTTTCGGATAAATAGCAGCAAAATAAAATTTGACTGCAACATCGTAAAAACTAACCATTCTGATAGCATAGAGGATAACGACCTCGATAAATTGGTGGAAAATCTTTTAGATAATGCAATAAACGCCTGCGAAAAAATAAAAGACGAAAATTCGAGATGGATAGATATAAATATTTATGAAAAAGAAAACAAATTTTTATTTATAGATATTGCTAATAGCAACACTCATCTAAATGTGGCTTCAGAGAATGATGAAAAATATGGACATGGATTTGAGTACTTAAAAACATTTTTAAAAAAATATGGTGGAGACTTAATTTTGTGTGGCCCTTATGTTGATAGATTTTCAGTAAAAATACAAGTTCCTATGGATATCTAAAAGGATAATAGAAAATATATGCCTAATGCTGTTCCTTTACATAACCTTATTGATTCCAGTCAAAATAATTGAATACAAATTTCTTGATATTTAAACCAAAAAATTGGTTCTAAAATGAAATTGCGCTTGAATTTTACGTATGTTTTTGTAAAAACTGTATTGAAGAAATTTTCACCTGCGCCGTGAAGAGCGGAGAGAACATCAATAGGTCTTTTAAGAAAGCAATTTAGGAGTTAAAAATTAAAAACACCTGTGATAAGATTGAAACGTTTTACATAGCTACTCATTATTTTACTAGAAATCATATTGCATATCAGAAGTAGTATTTTATAGTACATAAAGACGATAAAGATTATACCCCTTAAGCTGAATGCCGGAATACGCACACAATCTAAAAGCATATCTGATATTATAACTGTTAGCGATCATTTGACTAACGAAACAAAAATATCACTTTAAATATTTATTCTCGCATGATTGCTTCAAAAGAAACGCAAGCCGCTATTAAAATGGATGAATTTTATGAGAAAGTTATGCAGTAGTCCCCATTTTCATAATTTTTATAAAAAGCAAAACCGCAAACACACTTTAAATTCAGTGTATATGCGGTTTTATTAATTTTGAATTTGGCAAAGCCGATACATTTAGATACAATTTAAATCCCAGCACTCTCTGGATTTGCGAGGTTCCGACATTTAAAATTCACTTGAATTTATACTCGATTTTTCATTCTTTTGACCAAGCAATTTTTCACCTTCATTGTAAAGTTTTAGGTATAGTAGATAGTACCGTTGTTACAGCACTCAACTACTCTAAATGAAAAATTGGATTGGTTTTTCGACTTGAGGTCTTTCTGATTACAAATTTTTATAAGCTATTTATTTCTAAATGAAATAATTTCATCATAATTAATTTTCATGGCGTTTTTGACTTTCCTTAGTGTTTCAGAAGTCAAAATTTGAGCTTTTTCTGTTCCATCAAAAGCCACCCTATACACACTAGAAATATCTTTTTCAAGTATTTCTCTTTTTTTTCTAATTGGTGCTATAAGATTTTGCAATACCTCATTGAGATATCTTTTCACCTTAACGTCTCCAAGACCGCCTTTTTCGTAATGCGCTTTCATAGCTTCAATTTTTTCTTTGTCCTCACCAAAAGCATCTAAGTAAATAAATACAGGATTATCTTTTGTATTACCCGGATCGGAAACATTCAGATGATTGGGGTCAGTAAACATATTCATAACTTTTCTTTCAATTTCTTCAGCTGAATCAGAAAGATAAATTGTGTTACCTAGAGATTTGCTCATTTTATTTTTGCCGTCAGTTCCAACTAAACGAGGAGTTTTTGACAAAACAATTTGAGGTTCAACTAACACTTCTTCATAAATAGAGTTAAATTTACGAACTATTTCACAAGTCTGTTCAATCATTGGCGATTGATCATCACCCGCAGGAACAAAATGTGCACCAAATGCAGTAATATCCGCTGCTTGGCTAACAGGATAAGTCAAAAAGCCAGCAGGTATTACGCCATCAAAGTTTCTGAGTTTTAATTCTTGGCGCACTGTAGGATTGCGCTCTAATCTTGCGACAGTAACTAAATTAAGATAAAAAATGGTAAGTTCCGCAATAGCGGGAAGCATAGATTGTATGCAAATAACAGTTTTATTTGGGTCAATGCCTACTGCTAAATAATCAAGAAGTAATTCAATTACATTGTCTCTTACTTTTTGTGGGTCTTCTGCATTATCGGTTAAAGCTTGCACGTCTGCCACTAAAATGTATTGCTGATATTTATCTTGAAGTTCCACGCGACTTTTTAGTGAGCCAATATAATGGCCTAAGTGAAGTTTACCGGTTGGTCTATCTCCCGTTAATATTATTTTTTTCAATTTTTACCACTTTTCCTTTCAGCAAATCTATTAGGAGCTGTTGTATCCAAGCTTATGGCTACTGTTACATTGTTATCTTTCAAAAATATAATCAAATCCCTGTTTAATACCGATACATTCGTTGCCATTATAGTTATAAGAGCGTTTTCATTTGAAATTTTGATAACTTCGTGAACATTCTTATCTACAAATGGTTCTCCGGTACCACTCATACCTAAAACTTTTTACACCAGACTTTTTGCGTTATTAACAATTAATTTCATTTCATTCGAAGACAAAAATTCATGATTTCCTGTCAAACATTTCCACATACAGCGCAAACCCTTTTAATACTTGTTTTTTATTCATAAGCGCTTAGCTCCTGATTCAATTTTAAGTTTAGCAAGAGCTAAACGTTGACGTTTTTATTATAGAAAAAATGCAAATATTTTTCAATTAATCGCAAAATATAAATTTCCAAAAAGCCAATGTTTTTTCGCTGTAAATTTTTAAAAGTTACAGTTCAAGACTATATCTTGTTCGCTTATTTTCAACATCTGATTCGACATACATAAAACTATTTTTTTCAGCAACCAAAATTGAAGCAAAATTGTCATCAAAAATACAAAGTAAAGCCTATGTATACTGTTTCTCTCTAGCTGATTCAGTTATTATGCCTAACTGTTCCTGGTGATTTCCTGTGATTTGCGTTAACTTTGTAACTAACAACTGTTTCGTTTAACCACAAGACAGTTCCGCTCCGGTAAACCCTTGGAATATCTTATTTAATTCAGCATCGTCGGTTTCAAAAAAATGAACATTTCTTATATAATCTTCTGGGTGAGAATAATGTAACATATCAATGACCTGTTGCCTCATAGAAAAAGGTATAATGTCATGAGAACCGGACATCGCACCGCCAGTTTCGCTTAGATTTTTAGTGGATATAATCTCTAATTTGCAAAACCAATAAGTTTCTTTGAAGTGAGCAAATTTCTTTATGAATTTGACCAACTTCTTCACAATTAGGTGTTCCTGTTACTTTCGTAAGATTTAGCAATTTCAAATCAGTTTATCGCTTACCATCGCACACACAGAGAAAAGTGCCATAAAATCCAGAAAAATAAAAGTGGGAATACACACTTTGACAAGCAAAACGGCATTTGTTATAATTTTAAGTGCAGTTTGAATTTGCGAGGCGATGGTTATGAAACAAGTGATTTCAACATTAAAATTAAATAACTGGTATAGCTATTACGGATAATCGATATCTGTAGTAGTGTTTTGGCCATTACAGATGTCGACACAGACATTGTGATGGCTTTTTAATTTTTAACATTTTGAGAAGCCAAACTATATGAAAAAATAGTTTTGGCTTTTTTTGTATTTCAGGAGGAGAAACATGAGTTTAGTGCTCTTTAATCGTGACAAACTTTATAAAAATTCCCCAAAATTTTGTTGGCTACTCTTGCCTTCGTGTTTAATAATTTTCACTTTAATATGGCATTACGTGATAAAACAAAAATTTATTATAAAATTAAACTTGAAGGGGAGCTAACAATGAAATTTTTCAAAAAATTATTATTTATATCATTACCACTATTAACATTAATAGTATTTGCTGGATGTGCAAAAAAAGAAACCCAACCCAAAATAGGCGTTATGCAAATTGTGGAGCACGAATCGCTGGACAGCGCAAAACAGGGCTTTGTTGACGAACTTAAAAATTCAGGGTATGAAAACGCTGAATTCGATTTCCAAATTGCAGGTGGAGATTTATCAAACTGTGCTTCTATTGCGGAAAAATTCGTAAATGACAAAAAAGATTTAATTTTAGCAATTGCAACTCCATGCGCACAGTCAATGGCTAATGCTACAAAAGATATTCCAATTGTAGCAACAGCTATAACAGATTTTAAAGGAGCCGGAATTGTAAAATCGAACGAAAAACCGGGAGCAAATTTAACGGGGGCATCGGATTTGGCACCAATTGATAAAATTATTGAATTAATCACAAAACTAAAACCAGATGTTCAAAAAATCGGGGTTTTATATTCAAATACAGACGTAAGTCCACAGCATCAGGCAGAGCTTGCCGAGAAAAAAATCAAAGAAATGGGTTTAGAACCTGAAATGTTTGCTGTTTCTCAAACTCATGAAGTACAGCAAGCAGCAGAAAAACTCGCAAGAGAAGTTGATGCACTCTACACACCTATAGATAAAATCACATTTGCGGCAATGCCTCAAATTTCGCAAATATTTTTGAAAAATAATAAATTCGTTGTCTGCGCTGAAGATGCCATGATTTCTAAAGGCGCGATAGGTACTTATGGTATAGATTACTATGAGCTTGGAAAATTAACAGCACGTCAAACCGTAAAAATTTTGAAAGGTGAAGAAAAACCTGAAAATATTCCAATTGAGTATTTAAAAGGCACAAAATTAACTTTAAATAATGAAATCATCGAAAAATTAAAAATAAAAATTCCTGATGATTTAAAGGGAGAAATAAAATGAATATTTTAATATCAACTTGTTCGCAAGGACTAATTTATGCAATTTTGACGCTGGGATTATATATTACATTCAGAATTTTAAATTTTGCCGATATGACAGCAGAAGGTAGCTTGACCTTGGGAGGAAGCATTTGTGCCGTGCTTATAATTAGTGGAATGAACCCAGTTTTAGTCATTTTAATCGCAGGACTTATCGGCTCATTAGCAGGCTTAATTACCGGTTTTTTGCATACAAAACTTAAAATTCAAGCAATACTTTCCGGAATCTTAACCATGATAGCTCTATATTCTATAAACATAAGAATTATGGGCAAAGCGAACCTGTCGCTTTTAGGTAATGAAACAATTTTTAAAATGGTCGGAGATTCTCAAATATCCAACTTTTCTGTAAGCTTTATTATTTGTACAGTATTGCTTTTGCTTTTGAATTTATTTTTTAAAACACGCCTGGGAATGGCAATTCGCGCAACAGGCGATAATGAGCAAATGATGCGTGCGCAAGGCGCAAATACAAACTTCAAAAAGATTTTAGCACTGATGATAAGTAACTCGATGTGTGCGGTTGCAGGAGCTTTGATCGCACAAAGTAATGGTTATGCGGATGTTAATATGGGAACGGGAACGATTGTAATTGCACTGGCTTCCATCGTTATCGGGGAGGCCATAATTAGGAAAAATTCATTTTTGTTAAAGCTTATCGCTGTTATTTTAGGTTCAATTATCTATAGATTCATAATTTTCTTTGTATTAAATCTTGGTATGAATCCAAGCGATTTAAAACTTTTCACAGCAATCGTGGCTGCGATTTTATTAGCTTTGCCAAATATCAAAAAAACAATTATAAGAGGTGTTAAAAATGTTAAGAATTGAAAATTTACATAAAACTTTTCACAAAAAGCAGCCTTACGAAAAAGTTATTTTCAAAAATTTTAACCTAAGCGTAGGGAAAGGCGAATTCGTTACAATTATTGGCGGAAATGGTGCCGGAAAGTCTACCTTGATGAATTTGATCTCGGGGTCAGCCTCTCCGGATTCAGGTGCAATTTTTATAAACGAAAAAAATGTAACCTTTATGCCGGAACATAAACGCGCAAGGTTAATCGGAAGAGTCTTTCAAGATCCACTTAAAGGCACAGCGCCAAATTTAACAATAGAAGAAAACTTATCACTTGCAATGCTTAGAAATTCAAAAAGAAATCTAGCTTCTGGACTTAATAAGCAAAATTCGGAATTTTTCAAAAGTGAACTTATTAAATTAAACTTAGGGCTTGAAAATCGATTGAAAACCAAAGTAGGGTTGCTTTCCGGCGGGCAAAGACAAGCAATTACTTTACTAATGGCAACACTTATAGAACCTAAAATTTTGCTTTTAGATGAACACACCGCAGCGCTTGATCCTAAGTCTCGTGATAAAATTTTAAATTTAACTTCAAAAATTACACAAAATAAAGAAATGGCTACTTTGATGATTACTCACAACATTGAAAATGCTTTAAACTTTGGAAACAGAACTATCATGTTAAAAATAGGTGATATTGTTTTCGATTTGAAAGAAGATGGGCGAAAAAATATAGATCATTGTGAATTAAAAGAAAAATTTGATTTTTAAAATTTAATTACCGAATTAAAAGGGAATTTTTTATTTACACTTTAGCTAAGGAAGAACGCAAAAAGTTTTTCAACAAACACGTATTATGCAAGCAAGATTAAAATTTAAGTAAAACAACACCTCTTAGTATAATGGTGAAATTCAGGTCACCAAAATAAAAAGAGGTGTTATTTATGGCACAAAGTTTAGCATATAGTCGATGGATGTGCGAGTATCATATGGTTTTTACCTCAAAATATCGAAAGAAAATAATTTATTATCAATTAAGAGGTATTACACCATCGATATCTTGAACATACAATATGCTATAATAACGTAAGTCTGCCATTTTGTCATTAATCTTTAATTTGCTAATCATGTACGGTGGTGTCTCGTTTTCATTTACTTCATCTTGAGAATCCGGTATAAATTCCAGCCTTACTTTTTCTTGTTTGTAATCAAAACGTTACACTGTATTAATATGAATTTGTGAATTTGATGAATTGGTGGAGGCGAGGGGAGTTGAACCCCTGTCCGAAAAATATTTACTTAAGCTTTCTACGAGTGTATCTAATGATCTGTTTTCCCAAATCTATAAGTCCATTAGAAACCTTATAAATTCGGTATCCTCCGGTTCATGACCACAGCTGAGGAGCTCTATGGTTCACGTTCACCGCTAATTAGCACCTTAAATTAGTCGCGGTTTTCTAAAATAAGATGTCGCCTATTAAATTAGGCTGCGCAAGCAACTTTCTTTGCTGAAAAATCAGCGTGAATTACGTTGTCTGCTTCGTCGTGTGGCTTATCGCCATAAGTTGTTTTTCCATTTAATAAAAAGTGTGACTTTTAAAGCAGTTCCACCTTGCTACTCGCTTACTTAAACTCCTATTCCCCGTCGAATCCTTTACGCCCCCGTATAAATAAAATAATTAATATCGGCTGCTTTCTTTAAAAGCTCTTTGCATATCTCGCTCAGCTGATTTTCTAGCCAAATCCTCTCGCTTGTCGTAAAGCTTTTTGCCTTTGCAAAGCCCTACCTGAACTTTCACCATTGAACCTTTAAGATATATTGAAATTGGGATTATTGAATATCCTTGCTGTTTGACCTGACCGTAAAGTTTGGCTATTTGATTTTTATGCACCAAAAGCTTGCGAACTCTTGTAGGATCCACATTAAAATTGTTGCCTTGCTCATAAGCACCGATATGTACTCCGTTTGCAAAAAGCTCCCCTTTAACAACACTGCACCAGGAATCTTTTAGATTTACATTACCGCGCCTGAGCGATTTTACTTCTGTCCCTTTAAGCTCTATGCCCGCTTCGATACTTTCAATGATAAAATAATCATGAGAGGCTTTCTTGTTTCGAGCAATAGTTTTTATGGAATCTCTACTCATTTTTACCCCTCCGATTATTATTTTATCAAATGTTCCAAAAGCTGTCAATTCGCTACTTTATGGCAATCTTACGGCAAAACGATTTTTCAAACCACTCCCTGGGCAATCATGGAATCCGCAACTGTTTTAAATCCTGACACATTCGCTCCTATCAAATAGTTGCCTGCGAACCCGTAAGTTTCGGCAGTATCTGAAATATTACGAAAAATATCTGTCATTATAATTTTAAGCTTATCATCTACTTCTTCAAAACCCCATTTAAGCCTTATGCTGTTTTGGCTCATTTCAAGAGCCGAAACTGCAACCCCACCGGCGTTAGCGGCTTTGCCAGGGGCATAAAGCGTTTTACTTTCATAGATTAGATTTATCCCGTCTAAAGTCACGGGCATATTTGCACCTTCGGCCACTGCAATTACATCGTTTTGAATAAGATTTTTTACACATTTTTCGTCGACTTCGTTTTGAGTCGCGCAAGGAAGAGCAATTTCACACGGAATCTGCCACATAAATTTTCCTGAATGATATTCTGAATAAGGTCTAAATTTTTTATATTCGCTTAAACGGCCTCTGCTGATTTCTTTTATATTTTTTACAACCGAAATATCAATTCCATCGGGATCGTATATCCATCCGGTGGAATCGGACATAGTAAGAACCTTACATCCGACCTGAACAGCTTTTTCGCCGGCATGAATTGCCACGTTGCCCGACCCAGAAATGGCAACTGTTTTACCATAAATGTCGTAACCATGTTTGTTCATCATTTGCTCCGTGAGATATATAAGTCCGTATCCTGTGGCTTGTTTTCTTACCAAAGACCCTCCGAAAGAAAGACCTTTGCCTGTCAAAGCACCTTCGTAAATATTCTTCAGACGTTTATAATGCCCGAACAGATAACCTATCTCACGCTCCCCTACGCCTATATCACCCGCCGGAACATCTCTGTCAGCACCGATATATCTAAACAGTTCGTTCATAAAACTCTGACAAAAACGCATTATTTCCGTGTCGCTTTTGCCTTTTGGATCAAAATCGCTGCCGCCTTTAGCTCCACCTATAGGAAGACCTGTAAGTGCATTTTTGAAAATTTGCTCAAACCCAAGAAACTTTATCACGCTCATATTAACTGAGGGATGAAATCTGAGACCACCTTTGTATGGTCCAAGAGCGTTATTGAACTGAACTCTGTAACCTCTGTTAACACGGACATTTCCGTTGTCGTCAATCCACGAAACTCTGAATTTTATCTGGCGGTCCGGCTCCGTTATTCTTTTTATTATTGAGTGATTTTTATAAATGTCATTGCTTTCAATTAAAGGATTTATAGAAGTCAAAACTTCATGCACCGCTTGATTAAATTCCGATTCCCCCCGATTACCGGATTTTATTAAATTGATCTCATCTTCTATATAAGACATATAAAGCCCCCTTACTAAAAAATCAAGATTCATCTCGTGAACAAACTAAGACATATAACGTTAGCAACTGTCAATACAATACCATTTTACACTTTAGTTTATGCTTTAAAAAGCATTTTAATGTAAAAGTTCAGCATAAAAGAAAAGAGCTGTTTAAAGCTCTTTTTAATATAATTTATAACTATTAGCAAACAGCTGGTTGTTTTTCGCCATTTTTACCATTCACGCCGTCTTTACCCGAATATAACCAGTAGTTAGGGTTGGCTTTTCCGCCTTTTCCGCCTTTTCCGGTTTCACCCGATATAATTTTAGAAAATGGATCTTTTATCGCTCTGCATTCTTTTCTTTCCAAATACACTGCCATACCGCCGTTACCGCCGTCACCGCCATCGCCGCCATCGCCGCCTCCGAAAATAAAGTGTATCAAAGATTGATATCCACCGTTTCCGCCGTTGCCACCGTCGCCGCCTCTGACTTTTATATTACTAAACCTAATATTGCCTGAAATCACTCTGATAGGTGCTGCGGGCGTAGCTCCATTTTCTCCATTAAAATAATCAGATGCATCGATTAGTCCATCTTTACCATTTTTCCCCGCCAGTTTTTTTATCTTACCGTTTTTAATTACAACATCTATATTATCTTTATATTCATAAACATCTCTATAACGGGCTTCAGTGGTTTCAGGATGCCACACTTGAACTCTTGTGGTTTCTTTTGTTGGAGCAACAGGAACGGTTACCAGTTCTCCTCTTTCATTTCTTGTAAGTTTGTTTGGATGTTCCACAGTTTTAATCTTACTTTCCCATGTGTAATATCCCGGATGTGTTATTGTGTATTTTTCAACGTGACTGAATTCTTTTTGCCCTGTTACAATTGCTTCATTATCTGTAGGAACAAAAACAGTATGGCTGTTTAAATCGAGGCAAATTGAAGTCTTAAACTGAATTTCGCAATCCAGCTCAATATCATTAAGTAAAATTATTTTGTCGCCTTGCACGGCGTTGTTAACGCGTGCAGCAAGCTCGTGCGAACTACCGACAAAAAAATCACGACCTTCACCCACAACTGAACTTTCAATTAAAGGAGAAGCGCTAAAATTAATTACAAAACCACCAAGAATCAGAAAAGCTGAAATTGAAATCAATTTAAAAATTGAAGCATATCTCTTTTTCATAATGTCTCCCAATAAAATAATTATTAATAAATAAGATAAATTTATTTAAATTAATTTTAACATTTTTTAAATCAAAAATCAATAATTGAATTTATTTTTTATCAGAAAACTCTTTAAGCTCGTCCATAAAAGCGTAAATATCCTTAAATTGACGGTAAACCGACGTAAAACGTATATAGGCCACTTCATCTTTTTCACGAAGAACATTCATGGAAAGCTCGCCTATAAAAGAAGACCGAATCTCCCTGTCAAGCGAATTTTGAACCGTTGCATCTATGTTATCCACCATTTTTTCTATGTCGGCGAGTGATATATTTCTTTTCTCGCATGCTCTCATTAGCCCATCGAAAACTTTTTTGCGTTCAAACTTTTCCCTTGAACCATCTCGTTTAATTACAATAACAGGAATATGTTCTACCACTTCATACGTGGTGAAACGTCTTGAACAATGCTCACATTCGCGGCGTCGGCGAACTTTTGAACCTTCATCGGAACAGCGTGATTCAATAACTTTACTATCTTCAAAGTTACAATATGGACACTTCATTTATTTTTCTCTCCAAATATTATATTTATAGGATAGAAACTTTTTCATCGTAATTTTAACATTTTCGCGGAAAAGTGTAAATTATTTTTTATTAATTATCAAATTCAAATCAGGATCGCCGGTAAGACAAATATTATCGATATCAATCCCGTCGTTTTTAATAATAGCTAACGAAAGTCTGTCTTCAACTTCTTTTCTTATAAGATTTCTCAGGTCTCTTGCTCCGCTTTTTCCGTTTATGGATTTTTGAGACAAAAGCTCAAGCGCTTTATTGTCGTAAGTAAGTTTTATATCACGCTCGGAAAGCACCTTTACATACTCATTAACCATAAGAGCGGCTATTTTAATAAAATCTTCTTTTAGAAGTTCATTAAATATAATCACTTCATCAACGCGGCTAATAAATTCAGGACGCAAAAACTCTTTTAAAGCTTTAAGAATTTTTTCTTTAACAAGATCGTTCTCGGTTTTGGCGAAGCCCATAGCACCGCCTTTTTTGTTACTTCCGGCATTGGAAGTCATGATTATAACCGTGTTTTCAAAATTTACCGATCTGCCGTGTGAATCGGTAATTTTGCCTTCATCAAGCACCTGCAGAAGAATGTTCATGATATCGGGATGCGCTTTTTCAATTTCATCGAAAAGCAAAACAGAATATGGGCGCTGCCTTACCTTTTCGGTAAGCTGACCCGCCTCATCATACCCCACATATCCCGGTGGAGACCCTACTATTTTTGACGCCGAATGCTTTTCCATATACTCAGACATATCCAGCCTTATCAGAGCGTCCGGACCATCAAAAAGCTCTTCGGAAAGCACTTTTACGAGTTCGGTTTTCCCAACTCCCGTTGGACCCACAAATATGAAAGACGCCGGGCGGCGGCGAGGGCTTATTTGAACTCTGTTTCTTCTTATAGCGGCTGTGACTTCTTTTATTGCGTTATCCTGACCGATTATTTTTTCTTTGAGTCTTTCTTCCAAAGATTCAAGCTTTTTAAATTCATGTTCTTGAATTTTAGAAGAAGGGATACCGGTCCAAAGCTCTATTACGTGGGCAATATCGTTTTCGGTAACGTTTTTACCCAAAGCTTTTTTGCTTAGTTTTTCAGCTTCTTTTTCTTGTTTTGCTATTTCGTAGCGGATTTCCGCGAGTTCTTTATAATCCGCTTCTTCACCCGAAGCGAGTATCTTTTCTTCTTCGTTTTTCAATTTTTCTATGCTTGAAGTAAACGCATCATACTGACTAAGATTTTTGTTTCTAAGAGCTGCATATGTGCAGGATTCATCCATAAGATCGATTGCCTTATCAGGTAAAAACCTGTCGGTAATATATCTCTCGGAAAGTATTGTTAAGCGTTCTACCAAATAATCAGAAATGCTCACCCTATGGTGGGATTCATAGTAATCTTTTACTCCTTTTAAAACTTCAACCGTTTCTTCAATCGAAGGCTCTAATACTTTAATAGGTTGAAAACGTCTTTCAAGAGCTGCGTCTTTTTCAATGTGCTTTCTGTACTCCGCGAAAGTTGTGGCGCCAATGACCTGAATTTCACCGCGTGAAAGCGCCGGTTTCAGTATATTGGCTGCGCTCATTGAACCTTCGGAATCTCCCGCTCCCACGAGATTATGTACTTCATCAATAAACAAAATTATATTGCCTTCTTTTTTGACCTCGTCAATAAGTCCTTTTATGCGGCTTTCAAACTGACCTCTAAACTGGGTGCCAGCCACAAGAGCGGTCAAATCCAAAAGGTGTATCTCTTTATTTTTAAGCCTTTGCGGGACATTGCCTTCAGCAATTTTTATCGCCAATCCTTCAGCTATAGCGGTTTTACCGACTCCTGGTTCACCAATTAAGCATGGATTGTTTTTCGTTCTTCTGCAAAGGATTTGCATAGTTCTGTCGATTTCTTTTTCACGCCCAATAATTCTGTCAACTTGTTCGTTTTTGGCTTTAGACGTAAGATTATCGCAGTATAAATCTAAATTTTTTCTTTTTGATTTTCTTTTTGGCTTAACTTTATCTGATTTTTCAAACTCGTTAACATAGTCGTTAGAGTAATCATCTTTATTAGAGAACAACATATTTGAAAAAAGACCTTTAATAAACGGAAATGTCGCCGCACCGCCTTTGACAAAGTTTTCATCCTCCTCATCATCTTCATCCTCATATTCTTTTTCAGGAGTTTCACAATTCAAATTGGCATCTAAAATTCCTGCGAATTGTTCCTGCATTTCTGAAAGTTCTTCTTCGGATACTCCTAATTTATTTATAATATTTTCAAGAGGCTTAATTCCTATCTCTTTTGCACAGGGAGCGCAAAGCCCCTCGGTGCCGGACATATCCTTACCCGAAGAGACGAACACTACCGCTGTTCTTCTTTTGCACCTTGAACAAAGCATAATATTTACTCCTTAAATTACGGATTTATAATAATTTTTCTTATTGATCATTTATAAAAATTAAATTATATTTTTATACCTAAAACATGATAACATCTTCTAATCTAAGTTTTTGTCATTTCTGATCATAAACATAAATATTTTATAATATCTAAACATAGCGTAGCCCATGCATAAAGCAGTCAAAGACATCAAACTTATGTTAAGAGCCATAATGTTTATACCCCATATGGCTTTAAGACCTATAATAGTTATAACAGAAACATAAAAAATCACCGTCGATAACTTGCCATACCATTTAGCAGAAGGGGGTGTTTGCTTTCGATTTATAAGAAACGCTCCCGCCATAAGCATTAAAACTTCTTTGATTATGAGAATTATCATAAAAGGAAATATATTCGGAAATTTGACACCTACACAAATCATTACCGCCGTTAAGGTAATCTTATCTGCCGTAGGATCAAGCATTTTCCCTAAACTTGTTATCTGCCCAAGCTCTCTGGCGATTATGCCGTCAAACAAATCACTCAAACCGGAAACTGCCAAAACTATAACCGCTGTGACGTAATCGTTATTAAATACTGATATAATAAAAGGTATAATAAGAATAATTCTAGTCACAGATAAAATATTCGGAATAGTTAAGTTATCTTTTATATATGATGATCCCTTCATCTCTTACAGTCCCCGCTAACTATCTATAATTAAATGTTTTTAAAAAATTCATAAACCGGATTATTATTATATAATTTTTTGAAAACATAAGTGGAAGATACACTTTCGGGCGAAAGCATATCCGGAACACACTGAACCATGGGAAGCAATACTTTTATAAAGCACATACAGACCATTACCGCGATGTAACCTTTGAGAAGTCCAAAAAACCCACCCAACAAAGTATTTGATTTTTTAAGAAGAGAAGCTTTAAACATATTTAAAATAATTTTTGAAAAAAATCTCATAAGAATCAAAAATATAATAAAGAGTAAAGCAGTAAAAGCGGATTTAAGAACGTTAACAATTACAGGTGAAAAAAGTTCGGATATTTGAGCGGGTATCGCAGAAACGGTGCTGTTACTATTTATAATATGGTTAACTGAAGAGGGTGTTATTCCATAGCTTGGTAAAAAATTTAAAATAAACTTCGGTAATTTGCTGAATATCTGCTCTGAATTTATCGAGTTTTCCGAAATAACTTTTTTTATTTCTCTAAGAAGTGGTGGCTTGATAAATTCAACATATACGTAACAAGACAGTATATTCGCAAGATAAACCGAAAAAACTACCGAAAAAACAGCTCCTGCAAAAGATAAAAAAGACTTCATTACTCCACTTCTGAAACCCGCGAGTAAAAATATTAAAAATATTAATATTACTGATGTATCAAGTATAAGACCATTCAAAAAAATTCCTCCACTGACCGGATAAAACATTGTTATTTTGTACCACCATTACTATATCATAAATAAGTCAACTAGACAACTTGTCCTCCTGACGCAAACGCTGTAACGGTATGTCAAAACATCTTACACTCAAATGTGATTTTTCTATGTTATAAACTTATCTTTGCCTTTAAAATTTTTCGCTTTATAAGTTTTTTACTTTTTCTTAATTGTTTTATAATATTTTTTATTTTATAAAAAATCCGCCTAAGCGTATTGTGTTCGAAATAACCTGCAAATATTATAGCAGGTGGGTGCCCTCCCCGCATCTTCTCGCTCCCTTCCTTTGACTTTAAAAGCCAAGAGGTCTGCAGTCAGATACAGGAGCCGGACTCCCTATTAAGGCTTGTAGGGTTATATGAACACGGTCCGCGCGTTAGGCAGAAAACTAATCATACTGATAACTTCTTGCGCTTAATAATTATTCCCAAGACGTCTTTCAAATTCTTCGGAAAGCGCGTCTAAAAGTTTGTCGTCGTCTACTTCCACGAGTTGCTCTTCCCCGTCTTCTTCAACAATTTCAAATATAAAGTAAGTTTCTTCTTTATTAAGAGTTTCATCGGGAAGTTCAAAATTAGGCATCAGAGCATAGAATCTTCCCTGAGAATTTTCTATAAAATCCAGTACTTCAAACTCTCTTTCTACTCCCTCGTCATCAATAAGAGTAACAATGTCTGCCGGTAAACTTTCGTCCATTAAGGATCCTCCTATTAAAATATCATATAATTATTCTCAGGTATCATTTTAATTATATTATACGAATGAGTCAATCATATTATTTATAACTCATGTAAGATTATTAGTTAAAAAACAAACAAAATAATTTAAAGTTAGAGTTAAATTTTCAATAAAAAAATAATAGAAGTTCCACAATTACGGCATTTAGTCATAAATTACTTGACACATTTTAAAAAAAATGTAAAAATGTATCAATAATAATAATTTTTGAGGAGGATTAAAAAAATGGATGAAAAAAAATTGGCCGAATTAATGAAGGATGAAGCTTTTGTGGAAAAAATGCTGGGAGCCGCCACAGAAGAAGAAGTGAAAACTCTTTTTCGCTCTCGCGGAATGGAATTAACCACCGGCGACATTGATGTTATTGCCAAAGCGGTAGCAAATGCTGCTCAAATGAAAGAACCGATATCAGAAAAAGATCTGGGAAGCGTTTCGGGCGGATCAAACGGTGGTTACGCAGCATTGGGAGCCGCAGGTGGAGTTGGAGCGTCCGCGCTTGTCGCCGGAGCTGTATACGGAGCCTACAGGCTTTATAGAAAAGGCGTTGAAGACGGAAAAAGAGAAATATCCGAATACTGGAATACGTTTAAAAATTACACTAACAATAATAACAACACCAATAATAATAATCGTTCACATTAATTATAAATTAAAACAAA
>CAZSYK010000014.1:7786-24438 GCA_964610685.1 uncultured Eubacteriales bacterium | reverse complement strand
TACGCTTTAACGCTGTCGCGAATAAGTACTATGCCGCCGTTAGGACCCGGCACCGCACCCTTTATTGCTATTAGGTTATTTTCTATATCAACTTTGGCAACCTTCAAGTTTTGAACCGTAACTCTTTCGGCTCCAAGATGACCGGACATTTTCTTACCTTTAAATACTCTTGAAGGATCAGAGCAGGAACCGATGGATCCGCCTTTACGAACTGTAGGACCTGTACCATGTGTTTCTTTCAAACGTCTAAAGTTCCAACGTTTGATTACACCCGCCCAGCCTTTACCTTTGCTGGTTCCGATAACATCAACCTTTTCACCGTTTTCGAAAACATCGGCTTTAATAATGTCGCCTACGTTATATGTACTTGTGTCTTCAAAACGGCATTCTTTCAAAATTCTTTTCGGTGCTACGTCAGATTTGTCAAAATGACCTTTAAGAGGTTTGTTTACGAGTTTTGGTCTTATATCTCCAAAACCAATTTGAACTGCCTCATAACCGTCAATTTCCGTGGTTTTTTTCTGCGAAACCACGCAAGGACCAGCTTCGATTACTGTTACGGGAATAACTTTACCGTTTTCGTCAAAAATCTGAGTCATTCCGATTTTTTTACCGATAATTGCTTTTTTCATTTCTTTCCTCCTGTTTAGGTTATTGGTTGACTTTTAAAAGCCAACATGACCCCGACCACATGTTCGTCAAATTAGAGTTTTATCTCTATTTCGACACCTGCAGGGAGTTCCAAGTTCATCAGAGAATCAACAGTTTTATTTGATGGTTTTAAAATGTCGATAAGTCTTTTGTGAGTTCTCGTTTCAAACTGTTCACGGCTATCTTTGTGCTTATGCACTGAACGAAGAATTGTTATGATTTGTTTTTCGGTCGGTAACGGAACCGGACCTGAAACCTTTGAACCCGTTCTAAGAGCTGTTTGAATGAGCTTTTCTGATGCCTGATCAACAAGTTTTGCATCGTACCCCTTGATTCTGATTCTGATTTTTTCTTTGACTGCCATTTAAATCGCCTCCTTACTCAAAATAGTGGTGGGCGTGCTTTTAAATTATCAACTTGCCCGGGTGTTTCACATTTTTGGGCAAATAAAAACGGATAAACTGGCTTAGTTTAACCCGGATAATTAAAGCATACGAAATTTAAAACAAACTGTAGCCACATAAAATTATGTAGAAGTTGAATTAAAAAATCTAAAAACTTTCGCCCGGTTTAAAATCGGACATACTCCACGGAAAAACCAACCTAAAAGGTTGCAACCTCCCGCTTCAACGCATATCATTTGCAGTCGCACTCAAAAATAATAACACATATGTAACGAAAAATCAACATTTATTTTGGCTTTTTAAATAAAAACAGTCCTTCTTTAAGCTTTTGAAGAAAGACTGTTTATTGAATCCATATAAAATTCTTAGATAACTTCGAAAACATTGCCATGCTTTTTGGCATAAGCTTCTGCAGTGGAATCTTTAAGACCGTATATTTTCACTGTATTGTTTTTGAAAAATATCTTATGTCCGATCTCTACGTCTTTAGATAAAAACTTCACTTTTTCCAAAGATGAGCATTTGGTAAATGCTGAGCTTCCGATAAACTTGACATTTTCATCAACTACAAATTCCTTGAGCAGGCTACATTCGGCAAATGCGCATGAACCTATAGACTCAACGTTTTCATTGCATTCTACTTCTTTTAAATCCTTACAGCCATAAAAAGCTGCTTCTCCAACGGTTACAACATTCTTCCCGAAAACAACCTTATCTACATTTATGCAGTCGAAAAAAGCATACTCACTAATGGTTTCGACGCTGTCCGGAATGGTTACCGTACCATCTTTACCATTCGGGCAAATCAAAAGATTGGTTAAATCCTTATTGTAAAGCACTCCGTCAACTTCTGCAAAAGCCGCGTTATCCTTGCTGACATTTATAGAAGAGAGTGATTCACATCCCCATGCGGCAAAAGTGTCAAACTTTTTTAAATTTTTGCCAATATATAAAGTTTCTAAGCTTCTGCAATCTCCGAACGCTAATCTTTCTGCGGTTTCAAGGCTTTCAGGTAAAATCAGGCCTTTAATTTTGCTGCATCCGTAAAAAGCGCCTTCATCAATACAAGTTAAATTTTCAAAGAAAATCACGTCTTCTATTTCTGTTCTGTCTTTAAACACACCGTAAGCAATCTTCTTAACATCGCCGGGTATTATGACTTTTTTGGCAAATCCTCTGTAATTTATCAATACTCCTTGATCATCTATTGTAAAATCTTCATAAGACGTTTCGTCTTTTACAGATTCAGAAGATTGAAACTTCGTATCCGGGCTTATTTCGGAACTATCAGATACTGCGTGTGCGTTATAAGAGAAAGCAACCATAAGTACCGCTCCAGTAATACCGAGACTCTTTAGCCTATTTAGATTCAACATTATAAAGCCCTCCCGACCTAACATTTATATTTAATGTGTACATATCCAAATATTATCACATGCGGTTATTACAAGTCAATAATATTAATAGCTGTATTAATTTATAATAACGCACCTGATAATGCTTTGGAATTTTCGCCTACACCTTTGATTTAAAGCTATCTTTAAGCCCTACACTGCGATTGAAAACGAATTTTTTGCCAGCCAAAGATTCTTTATCCAGGCAAAAATATCCCAGTCGCATAAATTGATAAGATTCATTGGGTGCCACGGTTTCAAAACTTTTTTCCACTTTACAGTTTTTTATCACCGTAAGTGAATTTTTATTAAGTGCCCGGACGAAATCTTCTTCAGATTCAGGGTCAGAAAATGTGAATAAATTATCATAAAGATTAACTTGAGCGTCCAAAGCGGTTTTTGAATCCACCCAGTGTATAGTTCCTTTTATTTTTCGACCGTCTGAGGCGTTTCCGCCACGCGAGTCAGGATCATATTCGCAATAAACTTCCGTAACTTTTCCCGATTCGTCTTTCTCGCATCCCGTACATTTAACAACATAGGCCGATTTCAAGCGCACTTCATTACCCGGGAAAAGTCTAAAATATTTTTTGGGTGGCTCCTCCATAAAGTCTTCGGCTTCAATATAAATTTCTTTTGAAAAGCTAATCTTTCTTTTTCCGGCACTTTCATCATTGGGATTGTTTTCTATTTCGAATTCTTCAGCTTTGTCTTCAGGGTAATTTGTAACTATGAGTTTAATCGGATCAAGCACCGCCATGACTCTTTTGGCTTTAAGATTAAGGTCTTCACGCAGGCAATGCTCCAAAAAACCATACTCAACAGTGCTGTTAACTTTGGAAACCCCGATTCTTTCGCAGAAATTTCTTATTGAATCCGGAGTATAGCCTCGGCGTCTAAGTCCTGAAATAGTAGGCAGACGCGGATCATCCCAACCGCTTACGTGCCCTTCTTCAACAAGACGTCTGAGTTTTCTTTTGCTCATAACCGTATGATCAATGTTTAGGCGCGCAAATTCTATTTGACGGGGTTTTGAGTCTATTTCCATGTTATTTACCACCCATTCATACATCGGGCGATGATCTTCGAATTCCAAAGAGCAAAGTGAATGAGTAATCCCTTCAACCGCGTCTTCAATAGGATGCGCATAGTCATACATCGGATAGATGCACCACTTGCTTTCAGTCCGGTGATGGGCGGCATGACTTATACGATAAATAACGGGGTCACGCATATTAAAATTGCCTGAACTTAAATCTATTTTTGCACGAAGCGTCATTTTCCCGTCAGGGAACTCGCCGTTTTTCATCCGCATAAAAAGATCCAAACTTTCACAAGCGGGCCTATCGCGGTAAGGGCAAACCGCGCCACGGGAAGTGTCGCCTCTGTTTGCTTTAACTTCTTCTTGAGTAAGCTCGCAAACATATGCCAAACCTTTTTTTATAAGATTACACGCATTTTCGAACATTATGTCAAAATAATCCGATGCGTAATAAAATCGATCTTCCCAATCAAAGCCAAGCCATTTTACATCTTCTTTTATGGACTCCACATACTCAACGTCTTCTTTTGTCGGGTTTGTGTCATCCATCCTAAGGTTACATAAGCCTCCGAATTTTGCAGCAGCTCCAAAATCAATGCAGATAGCCTTTGCGTGCCCTATGTGAAGATAACCGTTCGGTTCGGGTGGGAATCTGGTGTGAACGGTTTTTCCGGCAAACCTTCCGCCGAGAGCTATATCTTTTTTTATTGCTTCAAAAACAAAATTACCGGACACTTCCAGAGGTGATCCCAATTTAGAATCTTCTGTCATTTTACTGCTCCTTTACATATTTTTAAGTTTTACTATAGCGTCGTCTATCCTTTTCAAAGACTCATCTTTACCTAGAATTTCTAAAATCTCAACCGCACCTCCGGGTGTCATGGATTTACCGGAAACGGCAATTCTCACCGGCCACATGACCGCACCGTTTTTAACTCCCGTTTCTATTGCCATGTTTATAAGTAAGCTATGTATCGAATCGTGATTCCAAATCGGAAGGTTAGAAAGTTTATCCCTTATTTTTAAAAGCGTATCAAGTGAGTTTTCCGGTGTTGTTTTGCTTTTTTTATTTTCAAATAAAGCACACTCGTAGCTAGGTGGCTTTTTAAAGAAGTCAATCATTTCGGGTATTTCACTGAAATTCGATATTCTTGTTTTAATCAAGAGAGCAATTTTTGAAAGGTCAATATTAGAATTACCGATAACAGCTTCAATGTACGGCTTGGCAAGCTTTTCAAACTCTGCGGGTGATTTCATTTTTATATACTCGCTGTTAAACCAGTCAAGTTTTTTATAATCAAATACAGAAGGCGATTTGCTTATCCCGGAAACCGAAAATTCATCAGTAAGTTCTTTAAGAGAAAATATTTCGCGATTGTTCTGCGGACACCAACCCAGAAACGCAATGTAATTTATTATTGCTTCGGGCAAATACCCTTTCTCGGTTAAATCTTCAAAGCTAACGGCTCCGTGGCGTTTTGAAAGTTTTGAAACACTGCCGTCCTCGTTTTGACCCATAATAAGAGGGAGATGAACGTATGTGGGAATCTCCCATTCAAAGGCTTTGTATAAAAGATTGTATTTCGGAGTTGACGAAAGGTATTCGCTCCCTCGAACAACATGGGTTATCCTCATCTCGTGGTCATCAACAACGTTCGCGAAATTATAAGTTGGATAACCGTCGCTTTTTATTAAAATCTGATCTTCAAGCTCTTTATTCTCCACGGTAACCATTCCGAAAACAGCGTCCTCGAATGAGGTTTGACCTTCAAGCGGCATTTTTTGCCTTATCACGTATTTCTTGCCTTGAGTTAAAAATTTCTCGGATTCTTCTGCAGTCAAATTACGGCATTTATCATGATGACCCGATGTGGCATGTTCGGTTTCTTCCGATTTATCGCAAAAGCAATAATAAGCCGCTCCGCTTTTAACAAGCTCCTGAGCATATTTAAGATAATTGCCTTTTCGCTCGCTTTGTCGGTAAGGCCCGTAGCTTCCGCCGATGTCCGGACCTTCGTCGTATGTGAGCCCTACTGATTTTAAAGTGCTGTAAATAACTTTTTCCGCACCCTCCACAAAACGTGCGCGGTCGGTATCTTCAATTCTTAAAATGAATTTCCCGCCTTGCGATTTGGCTATTAAATATTCATAAAGAGCGGTTCTTAAATTTCCTACATGCATGTATCCCGTAGGGCTCGGAGCAAATCGAGTTCTGACAATACTGTCCATAAAATTTTTCCATCTCTATTTCTTTATAAGATTTTTTATAACATATTCTTCAAGGCACATTCCGCTTTCTTTGATTTTAGGTGCATTTTCCTTTCCTACATACCTAAAATGCCATGGCTCGTAAATTACCCCTGTGTAATCTTTCCACTTTTTTTGATAACGTTCAATAAATCCGTATTTATGCGCATTATCCATCAACCACTTATATTCCTTTGTCGTGTAGAAATTATCTTCGACTCCGTTAAAGTCCACGGCAAGCCCTGTGTTGTGTTCGCTTGTACCGGGCCTTGCAACTACTCTTGCCGCACGCTTTTCGGCTTCCTCGGTGCTTATTACCGCTTTTGATTTTTCCGCTTCTACTTGCCTTTTAAAAAGTCTTGTTTGAAGATCTATGTTTCGGTATCCGGATGATATCCATAATGTTATTCCTGCTTTTTTTGCATCTAAAATCATGTTTTCCAAATCTTCACAAGCTTCGCAGCCTACCTCTTTTCCTCGGCATGATTTTGTTTTAAACTGCATGCTTGAAGAAATGGGATTATCTTTGTTGATAACGATCATTTCCCGAGAACACGATTTGTTCCACTCTGAAAAATCGTAAGTTTTTTCACCGCAAGGCCTGGAATCGTTCTCTTCTTTTTTGTTTTCATTACTGTCAGCATCTGTGTTATCTGTTTTTTTGCTTTTTTCCGATTCCCTTTCAAGTTCTTTTTTACTGAGTTCGTTAAGCCCGTCGGTATCTTCCGAAGATGAGCTTGCGCCTTCGGAGCTCACTTCAAGAGGCTCAGCTGTCTTGTTGTTGTCAACAAATTTATAAAGAGCTGTTAAACCTATTAAAAAAACGCACACTATACCGGCAAAGATTGCCCACCATTTTGCACTTTTCTTGGCAACCTTCTTGGATTTTTTATAAAAATTCATTTTATTTTTATCCCGATCGGTCAAACGTTTGTAATCTTTCATTTTATAAAGTATTGCATTTAAAACGCAAAACCTCAATCCACCTTTCAAAATTTTTAATCTATTAATTATATAAAACTTTTCCCCTTATATCAACTTGATCATCTAAAACGGATACATCGGTTTCGGCGTTCTTGTGGACAAATACCGAAACATCATCTCTTGCCTTAATTGTACCGCGATTAATTTTAATTTTACCGAAGCACTCAACGGGAACCGGGAACCGAAGCTCATTATCTTCCCCTATTATTCCCCCGTCAATAATTATTCTTGAATTATAGTATCCCTTGATACTTCTGATAAATCCGCTTTTAACTCTCAAAAATCCGTTTACATTCAAAGCGTAGTTTCCGCTTGCCGAAAGATATTTTCCTGAATTTACAATAACTTTTGATGTAGGCTTAGCTGCAAACACAACTCCCTTACCTACAAAATTATGCCCCGAACTGTTTAAATAAACCGAGCAATTTTCTCCCGACATATTTATCCCGCATCCTTTAAATCCCGTGCCGTAACCCCCGTTTATAGTGGCATTATCATTTAAAATCAAAACAGAATCATCATGCATTTGAAAAACGTCACGCGCCGGATAAAACGAGAGCGGCTTTCGGGTATTATCTATGCACACGTTCCCCGCTAAAATAAGAAACGCTTTTTCTTTGAGTATAAATCTTACATGAGAAAGCTTGGCGTTACCTGAGATGCATAGATCACGATCTATCACAATTTTATCATTTAAAGAAATTTTATTTTCAAATTTTATTTCATCACACTGAGTGATTATCGTCCCGACATTTGAATCTTTAAACGCAGTGATAAATTCCCGTTTGTTTTTTACCGTTCTTATCTCCATATCTGTTATATTTTTATAACTTTTATTCATTCCGGCGGCATTCAAAAGATCTCTGTAATTTTTGACGTTTATTTTATCGCTGTACTCAAGTGTTTCGTATATTGAAAATGCTTTATTTATCCTTGAACCGTGATCCATCCAAGGAATATCGGGTATCGTGCTTATATATTCCGAAACAGTCGAGCTGTCGAACGATTTTTCGCATTTGTTTGCCTTTTTAATCATAAATGAATCTATTCTTTTGAATTCTTTGCTTTTAATATCAAATAAATAAGCGTTAAAACAAAGAGTTTCGCCCTTTATCTCGACTTCGGAGTACACGGGATCTTTAAGATCCAGCAAAGATAAGGCGGGGAAATCAGCCGGAAGGTGCTGTTTGTAATTTTTAACTCCTGAAGTTCCGGGTATTATAAACACCGTTCCTTTGGGCTGAACAAAAGTTTGATACTTTTGATTTTTATGCATTCCCATGTAATGTTTTGCGAAAATTTCTTCGCCCTCAATCATGAAAGGAGTTCTTGCATAGACATGATCATGACCGCCTATAACAACATCGATTCCACCTTGATAAGCAAGATCTATTATTTGTTTTCCGATTTTTTTTACATCTGGATCTTTGCTATGCGGACCGTTTGAATACGGTGCTTTATGAGCGAGCAAAATTTTCCAGTGAGTCTTGGCGTTTTTAGCAACCGAAAGAGCCCATCTGTACTGATTTTTATCAAGCCCTTCCTCGCTGCCTGTATTTGTATTTAAAACTATAAAAGTTGTATTATCGTAAACAAAAGAATAATAAAATCCCACAGATGTATTTTGAGGCGGCAAATCGAACATATTAAAATTACTTATAACGGAATTTTCCACGCCGGCTTTATTTGCGGATGCATTTATTCTGGCCTCGTGATTACCGCTCATCGGGATAACAGCGTTTTCTCTCCAGGCGTTATTTGCAAGCACCCATTCCCATTGATTTTCATTATTCCCGTCATCAACAAAGTCACCGAGATGCACCACAAAATCGGGGAATCCTCTTTTTTTTAGAGCTGTTTCAAACATATTTGAAAAAACATCATAATCATGTTTTACCATACCCTGTGAATCGGCTAAAACCATAAATTTAAAACCATCGGACGGAAGACTGATTTTAAACTCAAAAACACGGCTTATGCAGTTTTCGGTGCAGATTATTCGGTAATAAACAGTTCCCGGTTTAAGATTTTTCAAAGAAACCGAGTATTTACTAAAATTAACAATCCTATAACTGGCTATAAGACCAAGATTCATCACGGGAACAGCTTTGGGAACTCGCTCATGCAAAGCTTTTACTTTTACGCTTTCCTTAAAATCAGGGCTATAAGAATATTCTAAAAATCCTTCGGTAAAAAAGTTATCCGTAAACCACCGAAAACGCCTTTCGGAAAAAACGTTTTCGCCTAAAGTCATTGTAATATTAAAAGGTTCTGAAGATATGTACTCGCCTTTACAGGGTAGATTGCCCGGCAAATTTTTATTAACATCAGTCAAAAAGCTGCCGGCGATATTTGAAAGAATTTCGCTGGCGCTTCTTATAAAGCTCGGACTTACATAGCTTTTTGCAAAGCTGTAGATAATATCTTTTACATTTATATCAAAAAGATTAAGCACTCTTGAAATCTGACCCTTATTAGTTTTTTTGTTAAGAAAAGTACGAATCATAACTGAGTCAAACGTAACTTTAAAATCAAAAAATATATCTTCGCTCACTTTGGATATCACTTCAGATATGTAATCTGCTAAAATTTCAATCCATTTTTCAATAAATTCGCCTTTACCGATGTTCGCAAGCGCAGGTTCAATCCAGCCGGGCATTTTATTGGAGGCTTTATAGTAATTGAGCAAAATAAGAGTAGCAAGATCAAATAAGGTTTTTTCCTCGGAATTTTTAGGTTTATATATCTCCATATCGGAAAGATGATGCACTATATCATCAATTTTTTCAATAATATAGCTGTCATCTAAAATATATTTCTCTTCTATCTGATTTAATATACTGTCAAAGGATTTTATTATCTGTTCGTCTGTGATTGTTATACTTTTGATTAAAAATCTGATAACTCCAGCAAATTCAATTTGTATACCGTCGTAGCGATACTGGATATCTGCTCTTCCCATACCTTTTCCAAGCTCTACGCCCCTACGTTTCTCAAGTTGATTTTTTATTTTTTTCAAAACAAATTTATCCGGATCTACTCCGGGTAATAAATTTTTTATACTTTTTTTAATGCCGTTTAATTTTATTTTTTCAAGAAAAGGTTTTAACGAAACTATAATTATTTCGCTAAGTTTTCCGCCTTTATAATCCAAGTTACGGTAGTTATCCATTAGATGTATCCTTTTAATTGTTTTTTATAATATTATTTGCTTAACTTCTTTAAGAGTGCTATTTCTTCTGCGTAGCCTGCTAAGCTTTCGTGAGGGGTTTCAAGGATAAAGGGTAAATTTTTAAGAATCGGATGATTTATAATTTTTTCTATAGTCTCAAGTCCGAGATTACCTTTACCAATCTGCTCGTGGCGGTCTTTTTTACTGCCGCATATGTTTTTAGTGTCATTTAGGTGTATTAATTTAAGATTTGTAATACCTATAATTCGATCAAAATCCGCCAAAACTTCTTCAAGATTGCTTTTAATATCATACCCGCCGTCGAACACGTGGCAAGTATCCAAACATACGCCCAGTTTATTTTTAAGTTCTGTTTTATCTATAATTTTTTTTATTTCCTCGAACGTTCCACCAACCTCGCTTCCTTTTCCAGTCATGGTTTCAAGAAGCACTGTTGTTGTTTGCTCGGGCTTTAGTACAGAGTTTAAAGCATCGGCTATTTGATCAATGCCAACATCGGTTCCTTGCCCCGTATGGCTTCCGGGATGGAAATTATAATAGCTGTTTGGGGTAAATTCCGTGCGTAAAATGTCATCCGTAAAAATATTTTTCGAAAATTTTCTTATATGCTCTGCCGATGAACAAATATTAAGCGTATACGGTGCATGAGCAACAATCGGCGCAAACTTATGTTGTGCAGCGATATTTAAAAAGTTTCCTACGTCATCCTTATCGATAGCTTTTGCTGCCCCTCCTCGCGGATTTCGAGTAAAATATTGAAAAGTGTTTGCTCCTATTTCCAAAGCAGTTCTCGCCATAGCTGTGAATCCGCCTACTGACGAAAGATGGCATCCTATTTTTATCATAAATGCGCGATACAAGAGGTACCGCGTTTCACCTTCCTCACAAAATTAAAATTTATTTAGTTTTTTTAAATTATATTTTCACCCCTATTATAAACCCTATTCTTTTACAAACCAATAATTTTATAAAAATAAAATAATATTCCGGTAATATTGACATAAAATTAGAAACAGGTTATAATATGTTTAAGATGAAATTTTGTAACGAAGGAGCATTTTATGACATTATCTAAAACCAAAATAATTGGCACCATAATTGCTGCGTTAGTTGCAGCAACAGTATTAGTCGTGGGAGTTAAATCGACAAGCCACCTCTTTAAACCTTCTACACAAACAATGATCACACTCTCTCGTGGCGGT
Organism: uncultured Eubacteriales bacterium; assembly: GCA_964610685.1. Lineage (GTDB taxonomy): Bacteria > Bacillota > Clostridia > Oscillospirales > Acutalibacteraceae > UMGS1491. The sequence continues at coordinate 13,321 of CAZSYK010000014.1, read as the reverse complement.
GAACTTAAATATGCCTCATCTGAAGCATACATGTACGGTGTAACCAAAAAAATAAAAAAAATTTGTATTGACGTTTACGTTAATGCAGACAACACCAGCGAAGTAAAAGTAACTGACAACGGGAAAACATCAACAATGACTTTTGAAAACTTTGAAATGCAGTACAAAAATGTAATATCCTCGGCGCAGATAGATACATTAAAAGCACTTATGTTATAAGAATTATAAAAATAATAAAGGAGATAAACATATGTCATTCACAGAAAAAGTAGCACACATAATTCAGGTTTCTTTTTTAACAGTCTTATCAGTCGTAACCTTTGTAACCTTAGCAGGAGTAACCGTGTATGCAGGTTCACGCGCGGTAGACTGGGCTTTCGGATTAAACAAACACACATCCCTTAAATGGGTAGAAAACCATTCGACCTCAATACTTAACGGAATAAATTCAACCGTATATGTAGCAATGGGTACAAGACTTCGATAAAATTAATTTATAAAATAAAAAAGCCATCTGTTTCAGCAGATGGTTTTTTATTTGCCTTTTTTAAGATCAAGCCTTGAAATGTGGATATAAGAAATTATGTAACCCAACATCGACCAGAAAAAACCAACCATAAAAGTCATGTCAAAAAGTATGGCTTTTTCAAAAATGCAATATCCGCAATACGCCACAAGGGCTGAAAAAAGCCTTACAAAAACCCCAAAATAATTACAGTTCATATTTAGAAACATACTTTTGCAAATATCCAGTGCCACCATAAAAGAAAAAATTCCAAAAATTAAAAACCCAACAATTCCGCAAGATACCAGTATCGTCAAATATCCATTATGAAGATCCGGATGAATAAGTCCACCGCTCAGGTACTTTTTGCTATACATCTTAAGGTTTGCTCTTCCTATACCAAGAATAGGATTATGCTTAAAAATTTCAATTCCCTGCTTAAAAAGAGTAATCCTTCCGCTGCTAACTTCGTAATGCTCGCGCCCTATGTGAATTTCCGCAATATCTTCATTAGCGGCAGAACGACCTGAATTTTCTGCGGAAGATTCAGATGCCGAACCTTTTGGAACAAGGTTTATCAAATCATATCCGGTAACTTCTTCTTGCTTATAAATATCACTTATCATTTCGCCGATAAGGTTTTGGCAAACGTCTCTTAACGCAAACATTGCCGACATCATAACCCCGCAAAATCCTATAACAATCAAAATACTTTTTAAAAATTTAATACCGTACGAAGAATGGCTTTTAAAAAAGATGTTGCAAAACACACGAATTGTACTGTAAATAATCAAAAACAAAAACGATGCATTAGAATCCGAAAGAAAAAGGCATATACAGTTTAAAGACGCGCAAACCAGTAAAATCCAGTTGTTTATCCGCATACTTTTAAATTTATTTCTAATGTACGAAGTGGATAATATATCGCACGCAACTATAGATTCAATCATTGAAAATGCAAGGATATTTGAATTTGTATACACGCCAATAAGTCTGCTTTTGAAAATGCCAAGATAATATCCTCCGATATTTATTTCGCGTTTCCAAAAAAGCATCAAAATCGAAAGCACGGCACAAATAGTGCCAAAATATATGAAAAACTTAAGTATAAAAACCATTTCTTTTTCTGTGGTCTCATGATTTTGTTCGGTGTACATTCCGTAAAATATAAAAAAGCATACTGCGGTATAATAAACAAGAACGATATTAGGCACAAACCAAATAGACATATGAATAATCGAAGTTATAATCATAAAAGTCAGAAATGACCATAAAAGATATTTATATTTAACTTTGAATGCTTTTTTCTCTATAAAAAAATTATGAACCAGAATAAAAAATCCCCAGGAAAGAACGATACATTTGACCGCTAATGAAATAATATCTAAAAAGGCTAGCATCTCAAACGATAGTATAATTATATACATTTTTCTGAAAAGGCTCGTATCAAGCATATGATCTTTAAACCCAATCTTTCTTGCGATTTTATGCATTTTATTTCAACCCCCTTTCGGCATAATTTTAAAATTTTTTATAAATTTTCTTTGTAAATTTTTATAATGTAGTCTACTTCATCATCTGTTAAAAGGGTATGGAGCGGTAAAGTCACTTCGTTTTTGAACATATCGTAAGCGTTCGGAAAATCAATAATATCGAACCCGAGGTTTTTATATGCCGTAAGCAAAGGAAGAGGCTTATAGTGAACATTTGCGGGAACCCCGAATTTTGCCAATTTTTCAATGAATTCATTTCTAAACTTTTCATCTTTTCCGAGTAATCTTGTAACATAAAGATGATAGCTTGATTTTGAACACTCGTTTAAATGTTCGAGCACCTGAACATTTTGGTTTTTAAAAGCATCATTATATTTATCAATTATTTCTTTTCTTCTATCAAGCATTTTTTGATAGCGTTCAAGTTGTGAAAGACCAAGTGCCGACATTATATCGGTCATGTTGCATTTATAAGCCGGCCATATAATGTCGTATTCCCAGCATCCGACACTGGTTTTGGCAAGGGCGTCTTTATTTTGACCATGAAGTGATAAAAGCATGTAAGTTTTGTATATTTCTTCATCGCTTACGCCATTTATCGGAAGCCAAGTAACCCCTCCGCCTTCGGCAGTGGTGAGGTTTTTAACAGCATGAAAAGAAAAACTCGTAAAATCGGCGGCGCTACCCGATTTCTTACCGTTTCTTTCCGCACCGAACGAATGTGCCGCGTCCGCTAAAACAACAATATGCCCTATGCTTTCCTGAATCTTCCCTTTTGGTTTAAATATATCTTTTTTACTTTCTACAATTTTAAAGATTTTATTGTAGTCGCACATCACCCCACCAAAATCCACAGGTATAACAGCTTTCGTGCGTGGAGTTATAGCTTTTTCAAACTTTTCGTAATCCATTTCAAAAGAGTTTTTAGCGGTATCCACAAGTATAGGAGTCGCGCCCACGTGGCAAATAACACTGCACGAAGCAGTGTAAGTATAAGCGCTGGTTATAACTTCATCACCCGGGCCTATTCCAAGAAGCCTGAGCGTCATTTCCATGCCCGCGGTAGCGGAATTTAAAGCCACGGCGCAATTTGTTTCGCAGTATTGCGCTATCTTCTTTTCAAAAAGTTTAGTTCTGGGGCCTGTCGTTATCCAGCCTGATCTCAGCGCTTCTTCTACTGCTTTAATATCATCTTCTGAAATGTCGGGAGGTGAAAATTTTATATTGTAATTCATGTAAAAGTCTCCTTATTTTTTTATGACCGCTAAAACTGTTTTTATCATAATTTTCAAATCATACCAAAAACCTGAATTTTTTATATATTCTAAATTGTATTTCATTTTTTGAGGAAGTATTTCATTTATATAAGTGGCATCAGGATTAGCGGAATTTTCCAGAAGTTTTGATTCGTCCTTGTAAATTATGCTTGTCATTGATGTAACACCCGCAGGCATTAGTAAAGTTGCCATCATTTCGGGAGTATATTTTTTCACGTAGCGAGGAACTTCCGGTCGAACACCTACAAAAGAAAGATCGCCTGCCAAAATATTAAAAAGTTGCGGAAGTTCATCAAGCCTTAATTTTCTAAGCCATTTACCGCATTTTGTTATTCGCGGATCTTCTTCCAAGGTTACCTGTGACCCAAGTTTTTCCGCGTCAGTCACCATGGTTCTAAATTTAAAAACATTAAATTCCTTTCCATATGCGGTAATTCTTTTTTGTTTGAACAAAGCACCGCCGGGAGAATCCAGTTTTATGATCAAATAAATCACGAAAAGCACCGGCGATAAAAAGATTATTAAAATTAACGACATAAACACATCGAACACTCTTTTGAAGACCAGTGTGCTCTCTCGCTTTTGAAGAATATTGTAATATTTACGAACGTCATCGCTCTGCATCCAAGAAGGAAGTTCGTTCCACTTAGGTAAAATAATCACCACATCCTGCAACTGTTTTAAAATTTTTATTTTCTATGCTTATTATGCGCATATAAATTATACTCACCCTACCTTTTATTTTCAATATACCACGGAATAAGTTATCGAATTTACGGGAAGAATACTAAAAGTTTATTTAGCTAAAAATTAAAAGGGTGGTATAGATTATGGCCGTGGCCCTCATTAGAACTTTGATTTTGTATATAATAATTATTTTTTCGATAAAAATGATGGGAAAGCGCCAAATAAGCGACTTGCAAACCTCTGAACTTGTTATAACTATACTTATTTCAAATATAGCGGCAAGACCTATGGAAGAAACCGATCATCCTCTTTTAAGCAGCTTAGTTCCTATCGCGGTTCTAATTTGCTCAGAGATATTGGTATCGGTTTTAATGCTTAAAAATTTAAAAATAAGAAAACTTTTCTGCGGCAAACCCATTGTTGTGATAAATGAAGGTAAAGTGCAGCAAGAAGCCCTCAAGCACTTAAGAATAAGCACGCAAGATCTTTTTGAACAGCTCCGTCAGATGGATGTTTTTTCCCTTGATGATGTATGGTTTGCGGTTATGGAAACAAACGGCACGATGAGTGTTCTCAAAAAAGCCGAAAAACAACCGCCGGACGCATCCACTCTAGGAATAAGCGTTCCTAAAGAAAAAGTCGACGCTGTTATTGTAAGCGACGGAAATATTTGCGACTTCTCTCTTTCGCTTTGTGAGCTAAACGAGGAATGGCTCGAGGCAACTTTAAAAGAACAAAAAGTAAAATTAAAAGATATTTTTATCATGACTGCCAATAAATCCAAAGAATTTAATATTATAAAAAAGGAGATAAACACATGAGAAAAATGATTTCAGCTTTAATTCTTGCCGGTTTGGCCATTATAGTATGTTGTTTTTGCCTTTTTTATGTGATTGCCATTTCTGATGAAGCTAAAAATTGCGTTAATGAAATTCAGTCAGATGTTTTAAATATGAAATACGAATCCGCTCAGGAAAAAGTCAACAGACTTAATGAATTCTTGGAAAGTCATCACACTATGCTTTCCACAATATTGCACCACAGCATACTTGAAGAAATAGAAGAATCCATCGCTCTTTTGAAAACATCGCTGGAAAACATTAAGGAGGAAGAGCAGGAAGATTTCTGGCTTGAAAGCACGCACTCGCTTTCAAGAATAAAAAATCTAAGAGATATTGAAATTCCTTCAATCGCCAATATATTGTAAAAATTCATTGTAAAATTAAAACGGTATCTGATTTTTTCAGATACCGTAATTTTAAAATTTATTTTGATTTTACTGCGCAGTGATTTTTAAAAAGTCTGTGAATCCTGTCATTTCAAAAACTTCCATAACAACCGGCTTAACATTGGTGATCACCATTTCGGCACCGTCTGCTGTGTTTATTCTTTTTTGAGCGTAAAGAACGGTACGCAGTCCCGCGCTGCTCATGTATTCAACATCCTTAAAATCCAGCACCAGCTTCATCTCGCCTTTTTCAAAACTTTCATCCAGGGCAGACTGCAACTGAGGAGCTGTTTGAGTGTCTACCCTTCCTTTAATGTGAAATACCACTTTACCGTCTTCGTATGT
>CAZSYK010000014.1:0-7776 GCA_964610685.1 uncultured Eubacteriales bacterium | reverse complement strand
TCCCATTTTTTTGCACTAAGCCATCTTTCATTCATTTCAATTCCTCCTTAAATTAGAATCAGACTATTTTTTTTATTATTATAAGATTATTTTGCCCATCCCTATAAACATATTCCATGCTATCCATAATTTTATTTGCAATAAATATCCCAAGTCCACCTATTTTTCTTTTTTCCAGCGATTCGTTAATATCAGGACTTTTCACTTTGGTAGGGTCAAAAGGAATTCCGTTATCAGTAAATTTTACTTTCAGAATATTATTACCGGCATCATGCTCGAAATTAACACAGACACTACCTTCACTTTCAGGGTAAGCATAGCTTGAAATATTAACATATATCTCTTCGCTTGCAAAAAGTACAGACGTAATCAAATTTTTGTTTATTTTGATAGACCCCATACATTTTCCAAGAAAATCGTAAACCGTTTGCCAATTTTCGATGAGTGCGGGAACATAAATATTATTTTCCATAAAGCATCTCGTTACTCCGTCATCATAATCAATAATATAATTCTACATCATATTTTCTTACAGTGCAATAATCACCAATAATTTCTCGATTATCACTACAACTTCAGTGTTTTTATGTACTCTTTGTTTGCCGACCTGTTTTTTAACCTCCTCAACCTCAAATTTAATTTTTGAACATTTTCAACAATATTTTAAACATTTTGTGTATCTACTCTACAAATTCTACCATATCAATGCTATTTTGGCAATATTTTAGTGCAATTTTAATCAAATAAGTTAAATGTAGCTCAGCTTTCCCTCTACCTTGCCGTTTCTACAGTAAACACGGCAAACTCTCTTGCCTATAAGGCAGGTAACTTCATAATTTATGGTCCCCATTTTGGAAGCAAGCTCGTCAACAGAGATTTCTTCCTCTCCGTCTTTCCCAAAAACAGTAACCACACTGCCTTCTTTCACTTTGTCCACATCAGAAATATCCAGCATAAGCTGATCCATGCAAACTCTTCCCACAACCGAAGCACGCTTTCCACACACTATCATTTCGGCATTATTAGAAAAACAACGTAAATAACCATCTGCGTAACCCAGCGAAACAGAAGCTATTTTCATTTCCTTTGAAGACACAAAAGTGCGGCCATAACTTATGCTTGTGTTTTCAGGCACTTTTTTTATCTGAGAAGTAACGGTTTTAAACTGTGCCACCGGTTTTAAGTCTATCTTACCCCTTATTTCATCCGAAGGGTAAAGCCCGTAAAGAACAATCCCCGCTCTTACCATATCAAGATGCATTTCAGGGAAGTTGACTATTCCGGCGCTGTTACAGCAATGTCGTAATGGAATTTTTACACCATGTTCTTCAAGTTTCTTTATTACCGTCATAAAATTTTCAAATTGTTCAAGCGTGTAGTCTTTTTGATTTGCCGCATCGTCAGCCACAGAAAAATGAGTAAAAATCCCTTCAATTTCAAGTTCTTTAAAATCTTTTATTTTTATTATTTCCTGAATGGATTTCTCTATGTCTTGCGAAGTTTGACCAAAAAACCCTATTCGGCTCATACCGGTATCAATTTTTAAATGAACTTTCAATTTTAAGTTTTTCTTTTCACACTCGTTTTTAAGCCTTTGCGCGTAACTATAAGAAAACAATGCCTGGGAAATATCATACATGCATAGTGTTTCTACCATTTCAGGTGCTGTATATCCAAAAATAAGTATAGGCTTAAGTGCACCGCTTTTTCTGAGCTGAACAGCTTCATCTATATTAGAAACCCCATACCAGTCCGCACCAAACTTTTCATATTCCTTAACCAAAAACTCCGCGCCGTGTCCATAGGCGTCAGCTTTTAAAACACAAAGAATTTTTGTTTCTTTTGAAAGCCTGCTTTTAATGCTGTTAAAATTATGCCCCACAGCATCTAAATCCACTTCTACCCACGTTCTTTTCGAAAACTCTTCCACTCTTAAGATCTCCTATCTTTTTAAAAAATATATAATATGTTATATCACAATCCAATTCATGTTAAAATAATATTTGTAAATTAATTAAAATAAAACCAAAAAGGAAAATATAAATGTATATAGAAAACATTAAGATAAAAGGAAAATCCGCCCTTGCTCCGATGGCGGGAATAACAGACAGAGCTTTTCGAGAAATCTGCGCGATGTTCGGCTCTGCATATTTCACAAGCGAAATGATAAGTGTAAAAGGTCTTATTTATAAAAGTCAAAAAACTTTTGATCTTATTGACCGCTCGGTAACCGATAAACCTTTTGCGATTCAACTTTTCGGAAGCGATCCAAAAGATTTTGCAGAGGCTATAAAACTACTTTCTGGCAACATGCCGGATGTTATCGATATAAACATGGGATGCCCGGCAACAAAAATCATAAAAGAAAATTCAGGATCGGCACTTATGAAAAATCCCGAGTTATGCGGGGAAATAGTCAGAGCCGCCAAATCTGCTTCACCTGTGCCCATAACTGTAAAAATAAGAGCAGGATGGGATCATAAAAACATCAATGCTGCCAAGGTCGCAAAAATCTGTGAAGAAGCCGGCGCCAGCGCAATAACCGTTCATGGAAGAACACGCGAACAAGGATACGCGGGGCTAAGCGACCTTAGTGTTATCAAGGAAGTAAAAAATTCGGTGAAAATACCTATAATAGGTAACGGAGATATAACATCCGCAGAATCAGCTAAAAAAATGATTGAATTTACCAATTGCGATATGGTGGCAATCGGCCGAGGAGCTATGGGAAATCCGTGGATATTTTCCGAAATCAACGCGCATTTTTCAGGTAACAAAATCTGGACTCCGCCTACTTTACATGAAAAAGCGGAGATAATGAAAAAGCACATAAAAAAATTATGCGAATATAAAGGAGAAGAAAGAGGTATAAAAGAAGCGCGTAAACATATCGCAAGCTATATCAAAGATGTTCCCGGAGCGTCCGGATTTAGAAAATCTGCTTTTTTAGCAGAAAATAAAGCTGAACTTTTAAATGTGTGTAACAAAATAAAACTAATTTAATTTAATGTTTTCGTCAAATCTTTCAAAGAAATAATTTACAATTGATTTTTTCATGAATTTATATAATATTATTATTAAAAATAAAAATAGGTGATTGTTGTTATGAAAACTAGGATTTCAAGAATTTTATTTAGCTTTTTCTTGTTTATTATTCCCGCAATATATCTTTCAAGCAATGCATATGCCGGAAAAGACAACTGTGTCTTTGTAGATCCGAGTGCGGTAAGTTTATCTCCTAAAGATATTCTTGACTTTGAATATCTCAATAGTCCGGAAATAAAACATTACCTTATAGAAGCCATCCGGCTCTCATGTTGTTTTTCGGAAAAAATTTTAAATGAAATAAAACAAAAATCGGATTACGTAAACTTTTTCTGCTTTGAGAATGCTCTACACGACAATATGGAACGAGTCATCCTGAGAATGTGGATTCCCCTAGATGTTCAGTCTATGAAACAATGCGGAACGTTAATATCTTTACCTATAGATTATCCACTACTGGATTGTATGCGCGGAAGATCCAATACTATATAAAAAAAATCGGATATCAACATGTTTAAAATGTTGATACCCGATTTTAAATTCCGAAATTTTTATTTGCCAAACTGAACCGAAATAAAATCCGTTATAAAACTTTCACCAATAGAAACTTCAAACCCTTTGCCTGTTTTCATTTCTTTAAGTTTAGCCTTATTCGTTTTTATCTCTTCGCTGCCTATAACGAGTGAGTAAGTTGCCCCTATTTTGTCCGCGTATTTCATCTGAGATTTTAGATTTCTGCCCGCAATATCAGTTTCTGCTGAAATCGAGGAGCTTTTTAATGTTTCACAAAGCTCAAAAGCTTTTAAACGAGAATCGTTGTCAAGCGACGCAATGTAAATTTCAGGAACTGACGGCGCCGGAAACTCTATACCTTGATTTTCCATCACCATAAGCACTCTCTCCATGCCCATACCAAAACCTATCGCCGAAAGTGCAGGCCCTCCAATAAACTCCGACAAACCGTCATATCTGCCTCCGCCGCAGATAGTAATCAAAGACTCTTCATTTTGACAAACAAATTCAAAAACCGTCTTAGAATAATAATCAAGCCCGCGAACTATCTTGGGATTAACAGTGTATGAAATCTTTACGGAATCAAGATAGCTTTTTAAACTTTCAAAATGTTCAGAACATTCGCTGCATATATAATCAAGAATTACAGGAGCGTCTTTACAAACTTCACCGCACAACGAACTTTTGCAATCGAAAATTCGCATGGGGTTTCTTTCAAGCCTGCTTTGACAAGTCTGGCAAAGTTTATTTTGGTTTTTCTCAAAGTAATCTTTCATTGCTTCGTTATATTTTTTTCTGCAAGATTGGCAACCTATTGAATTGATTTCCAAGCTGATACCTTTTATTCCAAGCCTGTCTATGATTGATTTCGCGGCACATATAAGTTGAGCGTCGGCAAGCGGTGAATTAGCCCCGAAAATTTCAAGACCGAACTGGAAAAATTCGCGATATCTTCCCGATTGAGGTTTTTCATAGCGATAGCATGATGAGGTATACATAAGTTTAAGAGGTAACGCTTGATTATAAAGCCCGTTTTCCAAAACGGCTCTGAGTGCACCCGCTGTGCCTTCCGGCCTTAATGTAACCGAACGATCTCCCTTATCCGAAAATGTATACATTTCTTTTTCAACTATATCGGAAGAATCCCCTACAGATCTTTCAAAAAGTTCCGTGTGTTCGAGTACAGGGGTACGGATAAACTTAAATCCGTAAAGTTCAGCTTCTTCTTTCATTGCTTTTTCCATTGCTGCCCATTTTTCGCTTTTGCCGGGTAACAAATCTTGCATTCCTCGAATTCTTTTTGTTATTAAATTCATGATTTTACTCCTTTATAAAAATCCTGATTTCAAAAAAATTAAAGCCTCTCTTAAATAAATTATACTTAGAGAAGCTATATTACTGCTATTAAAAATATGCTTATTAAATCATTGGTCTTCCGACATTTCTCCAGTCCAGATCTCCTCTTTCAAGACCGTGAATTAAAATTTCAGCCGTAGCTATATTCGTTGCAAGAGGTATAGTGTGCACATCGCAAAGTCTTAAAAGGTCTTCCTCTGATTTCCCCATAAATTCCGGATGAACAGCGTCACGGAAGAACACAAGCATATCGATTTCTCCGCATGAAATGCGAGAAGATATCTGCTGACATCCGCCCTGAGATCCTCCTAAAAATTTAACGACTCTAAGTCCGGTAGCTTCGGAAACAAGCTTTCCGGTTGCAGCAGTTGCACATAATTTATGTCGACTAAGCACCCCGCAATACGCAATGCAAAACCTTACCATTAATTCTTTTTTTGCGTCTTGAGCTATGAGAGCAATGTTCATGTTTGTTCCTCCTAAGTAAATTCTCTTGAATTAAATGATTTTCACCCATATGTATGATTTTTTATAAAATTTAACAATATAACAAAATTTCCAATCAAAAATTCATTTATGCATCTTTACCATGACATTATACTACATTTTAAAGGTTTATTCCAACCCTTATAAAAAATTTAATAAAACAATACATAGGTTAACTAAAACACCAAAAAATCAAGAAAAATTTAAAATAACTATACTTGTTAAAAGAATATTAGTTCTGTTTGTAGGTTATGTTACCATATTTCCAAAAAAATGTCAATTTTTTTATCGTATTTTTTAATAATTATTTACGACACCGCATATTTTTTATCGATTTGATTCGACAATTACTATAAAAACGCTATTAAGTTCCTATATTAAAGTAACTGTTCATAATATCTCGTGCCACGTTTTTGGAAGCTGTTCCCGATTTTCCGTTTGCAATAACCACAGCAATTGCTATTTGAGGATCATCATATGGTGCAAAACAAATAAATGTCGTATGGTCCGAACCTGAGTTTTGGGCTGTACCCGTTTTAGCTGCAATCGGAATTGAATAATTTGCAAAATCACGTGCCGTACCGCAAAGCGCCACTTGGCGCATCCCTGATTTTACGATGCTCAGGTTTTCTTCTGATACTTCTGTGTCTTGAACAAATTCCGGAGCAAATTCTTTTATTATTTTTGTGCGAGTATAATCCATTATTTTGCTAACAAGATGAGTTTTAAGACGTTTTCCGCCGTTTGCAATGGTAGCTGTGTAGGTAGCCAACTGGACAGGAGTTATCATGTTATCGGATTGTCCAATGGCAGCTTGAGATGAACCCGATTCATACCATTTAGCACCCACTTCTGCCGAATGGTCAGGTCCTGCTACTATTCCTTTGCTTTCGCCCACTTCAACGCCTGTTTTAACACCTATACCAAATTTTCTCGCAAAATCTCCTAAAAGCTGTGCCCCTAAACGTCTTCCGAGTTCCGCAAAATAAACGTTACAAGATTTTGCAAGTGCATTTATAAGTTTAGAACTACCATGCACCCCCATGCACCTGAGCCTGTAACCCGAATAGTAATTATAACTTCCGCTGCACCTTATGGTTTCTTCGGGAGTGATTTTCCCACTTGCGAGTGCCGCAGATGCCACAAGAGGTTTATAAATCGACCCCGGGGCATAGGCCCCCGAAAAAGCACGATTCAAAAGAGGAACCGCCTCGTCCTTTGCAAGTTCCGAATAATAAGATTTATCTTCCATAAAACGCACAAGATCATAGCCGGGATAAGTAGAAGCCGCAAGAACCGAAAAATCCTTCACATTTATAACGACAGCCGCTCCCGATTTGCAGTCATGCGCTCCTGACTTTCGTGCTTTCTCCACGTTTTCTTTAAGCGATTTGTTAGCCACTTCTTGAAGTTTTGATGATATTGTTAAAATTACCGTGTTTCCGGACTTGGCAGGTTCTTTTTCCGAGATGTTAATAACCTGCCCGTCGCGCGACATTTGAATCATGCGTTTTCCGCCCAAACCACGCAAATAATCTTCAAACACGCTTTCTATTCCTGTTTTACCTATAAAAGCATCCATGCTGTAAGTTTCTTTTCTTTTTTCATACTCCTCGCTTGACATGGATCCTGTATAGCCCACAATATGCGGTGCAATCTCTCCGTTTATATACTTTCTTATAAGCGACGTGTGCACTCTTATACCTTTTAACGATTCCGATTTTTCGGAGATTATAATTACCGCTTCTTTACTTACGCTGTCAGATAAAACATAAGGTGTGGCCTTGGCGTAATGTCCGCCGTTTTTATCCATATTGTAGCGTATACTGCAAATTATTCTCTGGTCTTGCTGAGAGAAAGACTGCAATTTATACTTGCTTATCATTTTGCTCATGCATTCTCCCGCCGAAGCTTCCTGCGAAATATTTAACGTGTTTTTAAGCGCGGCAATTTGGCTGGAGCGGTCATCCGCAAAGGAAAATTTATTTTCGATTAAATTTATTGGCAAAACATCTATCCATGAACTTCCGAGCGATTCAAGAAGCTTGACGGTTCTTATTATAATCTCGTTTTCCTTGCCTTTATCGATTAAAAGCCTGTCTATTACAATCTTATATCCCGTTTCGTTAACTGCAAGTCCTGTTCCATCGCGGTCAAGTATTTCACCGCGCACAGGATCGGTTTTAACAAAATAAATGTTGCTGCTGTTAGCTCTTAGCTTATACTCTTCGCTGTTAATTATCTGCCAGTCAACAAGCCGCCCTATAAAAACCAAAAAAACAGCTGTCGTAAAAAATAACAAAAAAATGTATCTTTTAATGTTAAGAAAGCTTGATTTTATTTTGCCCACCTCCTCCGCGAACAAAATAAGAAATT
>CAZSYK010000013.1:8054-25147 GCA_964610685.1 uncultured Eubacteriales bacterium | reverse complement strand
TTACCGGAACTGGATGGTGTTGATGTGCCAGCTAATTTTTGGGTACCGGTTCCGGTTCCGGAACCGGAGGATGCCCCCGAATCTCTTAAAGGGAAATATAAAATCGAAGACAAAAAAGAAGAATGCCCAGTGTGTTATTATGTCACAAATGTTGTTAAACCATTTGTGTGCCCTCACGGCGTATGCGAAAATTGCCTGGATTCTTGGTCAGCAAAGCGTCACAAAGATAAAGTTTACGAAAATGGTGTGTCAGTGCCACTGAAGGTAAACTGCCCCACATGCCGTACAACAGAATTAAGAGAACCAGATAACCGCGTACCTAAAAATTAACCTAAAGAATTTAGGACTCCCCTGCAAGCTTAGACGCTCTGTCCGCCGTGATAAGAGCGTCTATTATTTCGTCCAAATTTCCGTTTAGAAAATCCTCGAGGCGATAAAGCGTTAACCCTATACGATGATCTGTGACGCGACTTTGCGGATAATTATAAGTTCTTATTCTTTCGGATCTGTCACCTGTTCCGACTTGCAAACGCCTTTCTTCGGCAACGGCATTATCTTGCTCCGCCCTTTTGGCTTCTAAAAGTCTGGATTTCAAAACTTTCATGGCTTTATCCTTGTTTTTATATTGACTTCTCTCATCTTGGCATTCAACCACAACTCCTGTCGGAATATGAGTGATTCTGATTGCAGACTCAGTCTTATTAACATGCTGTCCGCCCGCTCCGCCAGCTCTATAGGTATCAATTTGCAAATCTGTAGGGTTTATATCTATCTCCACATCTTCGGCTTCAGGCAAAACGGCAACGGTAACGGTGGAAGTGTGAACTCTCCCCTGCGCTTCGGTATCGGGAACTCTCTGGACTCTGTGAACTCCGCTTTCATATTTGAATCTCGAATACGCGCCTTCACCGGAAACCATAAAACTGATTTCTTTAAATCCTCCAAGTTGAGTTTCATTAGAGTTTAAAACCTCAACTTTCCAGCGCCTTATCTGGGCATACATATTGTACATTCTGAAAAGCGCCCCCGCAAACAAAGCGGCTTCATCACCACCCGCCCCACCGCGAATTTCAATTATAACGTTTCGATCATCGTTAGGATCTTTAGGAAGGAGTAAAATTTTAAGTTCTTCGGATATTTTTTCTATTTTTTCTTTTGCAGCATCAATTTCCGATTCGGCCATTTCTCTTAAATCTCTATCGGGTCCACTTTCATCTAAAATTTCTTTCGCTTCTTTTAAATTTTTTTCTTCTTTTTTGTATTCTCTGTATTTTTCAACAACAGGCGTTAAATTTTTAAGCTCTTTCATGAGCGATTTATAAGTGTTCTGATCCGATATTATCTCCGGATCACATAATTTTTCATTTATTTCTTCAAATCTTTTTTCGGTTATCCCCAATCTACTGAACAAATAAGTTTCCTCCTATGGTGTGATTTTATTTGGATCTTTGATTTTTAATTATACTATAAAACATATAAAGATATCAACACGTCTGACGCTTTGGTTCTTTAGCGTTGCAAATATTTTACACATCAGCTATTATTAAGCAAACTAAAAATATAATCCGGATTGCGCAGGAAAGGAGAAGTTGAGAGTAATGGAAATGAATTACAAAATTTTAGTAAACAAAGAAAATAAAATCGAGGAAAAATATTTTAGAGAAGTTATTGTTCCGAAAATTGTGCCTATTGATTCTTTAAAAAACAATGATATAGTTTACAAAACTTTCGGAATAGAAGAAAAAACAACTTATCTTGAAGAAAAAACCGCCAAAAAATTTAAAGAGCTTAGAAATTATGCTCGTGAAAACGGAATTATACTGGATATAACCAGCGGTTATCTTTCATTTGAACAACAAGAAAGAAAATACAATTATTTTTTGGGAAAATACGGATTGGAATTTGCTGAAAAAAGCGCGTGCCTTCCCGGATATTCCGAACATAATACCGGATTATCCTTAGACTGCGATATTTTCAGAAACGGAAAATGGTCGGGAATAGCTCCTGATGAAAACGGAAATATAAATGAAGAAACCTCATGGTTACACACCGCTTTGCATAAATTTGGCTTTATTTTGCGGTATCCTAAGGGAAAAGAAAGTGTTACCAAAATGAAGTTCGAACCATGGCACCTAAGATATGTAGGTGAAAAACTCGCGACATACATCTATGAAAACAACTTAACTTTAGAAGAGTACTATCTGCAAAAAAGCGAAAGATAAATTTCTTAGAAAATCACTGAGGTGAATATAACTTGAAAATCATTTTTATGGGCACACCCGAATTTGCGGTACCGTCTTTAAAAAAATTACTTGAAGAAAATTATGATGTCTGTGCTGTTTTCACAAAACCGGATAAACCACAAGGAAGAAAAATGATAGTGACTCCCTCTCCTGTTAAAGTTTATTCCGAAGAGCACAGAATTAAAGTGTTTCAGCCGGATAAGCTTAAAAATCAAGAAACCGATGAACTTATTAAAAATTTAAATCCTGATCTTATAATTGTGGTCGCTTACGGAAAAATACTTCCTAAAAATATAATTGAATTTCCGAAATACGGATGCATAAACGTTCATGGCTCTCTCTTGCCAAAATATCGCGGGGCAGCTCCTATTCAGTGGAGCATCATAAACGGAGATGAAGCCACGGGAATAACCACAATGTTTATGGATGAAGGGCTCGACACCGGAGATATACTTCTTCAAAGCAAAGTATGCATAAACGACGAGGAAACATCTGAAGATCTTAAAAAAAGGCTTTCTGTGGTGGGTGCGGATTTACTTATAAAAACCATTAAAAAATTAAAAGAAGGCACCCTGGAAAGAATAAGACAAAATGAAAACGAAGCTACGCTTTCCCCACCGCTTGATAAAATCAACGGCAGCATTGATTGGGGAAAAACCTCTCAGGAAATTCATAATCTTGTAAGAGGCGCAAATCCGTGGCCAATAGCTCATACCACCTTACGCGGTAAACTTTTTAAAATATACAAGTCAAAGGTTTCGACTCATCGCTCCGTTTACCCGGGAAAAGTTGTATGCATGAACCCTCTGATAATCGGGTGCGGAAAAAACACTTCTCTTGAACTAATCGAAGTTCAAATAGAGGGCAAAAAAAGAATGCCTGCAAGCGACTTTGCAAGAGGTTACCGCCTTACAGACAAAACTATTTTCGGTCTTGTACCTTAAAATAATTAACGTCAAATTGTAAAATTAACGATATCAAAGAGGTGAAAAAGTGAAAGCTATAATATTATCTGCCTCCACAGGCGGCGGCCATATGAGCGCTGCAAAAGCCATAAAAGAATATCTGAATTCAAACGGAACTTCCGTTGACGTGGTAGACGCGCTTGAATACGTTAACCCGTTTATTAACAAAACAGTTACTGAAATATATGAATATCTGGCAACAAAACAGCCAGCGATTTGGAAAATGATGTATAAATCAGCCAATAACAAGGCGGTCAATCGTCTTGTGTTAGGTATGAACAGTTTAACAAGCAAGAAACTTATGCCCCTTCTCGAAAACTATAAACCCGACGTCATAATAACAACTCATCCGTTTACAACCGAGATGATTTCCAAATTAAAAGCAACCAATGAAATCAACATCCCGTTGGTATGTGTAATGACTGATTACGCTCCGCACAGAACGTGGATAAATTCAGGGGTTGATGCTTATATTGTCGCAGATGAAGATATGATAACACCAATGATAGAAATGGGCGTAAAATCCGTTAAAATCCATTCTTTTGGGATCCCTGTTGACGATGCTTTTTTCGCAAAACGTGATAAAAAGCAAACGTTAACCGAAATCGGTCTGGATAGTGCCATACCTACAATCCTAATAATGGCGGGAAGCTGTGGATTTGCAAATGTAGGGAAAATATATCGAAAACTTCAGACAATTGAAACGGATTTTCAAATAATAATAATAACCGGCAAAAATAAAAAATTATACAAGAAAATGCAGGAGATGATTGAAAATAAAGAGCCCCGAAAAAAACCAAAAATATTATTAAAAATTTCAAATAAAACATCAAGTTTAAAACACTTAAAATTTATTAGAATGAAAAATAACCATGAAAAAAATACCGAGTACAATAAAAATACAAAAATTATTTATTTTACAGATGAAGTAGACAAATACATGTGGGTATCGGATTTAATAATCACAAAGCCCGGTGGTCTTACCGTTAGCGAAGCCCTCGCTTGCAATTTGCCAATGGCGCTTTTTGATGCTATACCCGGTCAAGAAGAAGAAAATGCGGATTTTTTAGTCAGTAACAACATGGCTGTGAAACTTGACTCCAATAAGAATATTACACAAACAATTAAAAATCTGCTCCTTAATCCTCAAAAATTAGATTCGATGAAATATAGCTGCGAAAGTTTTGATAAATCAAAATGTTTGGAAAATACTTATAATTTAATTAAAAATCTTCTTACCGAAAAATAACATGAAAACTTTTAATCATATACTTAATATGATATTATTTCCTTAATATCTGTTTAGGGGGATTTCACATGCTTTCGGACATCGAAATAGCAAATCAAATCAAAATCAAACCCATAAATCAAATCGCAAAAAATTTGAAACTTGAGGAAGACGAAACAGAGCTTTACGGAAATCATAAAGCAAAAATAAACGATAAAACCTTTAATCGTTTAAAAAATACGCCTGACGGAAAGCTGATTTTGGTAACGGCGATCAACCCCACTCCGGCAGGAGAAGGCAAAACAACAGTTACAATAGGCTTGGGTCAAGCAATGCATAAAATCAAAAAAAACGCCGTGGTAGCACTTCGTGAACCATCGCTTGGCCCGGTGTTCGGAATTAAAGGCGGAGCTACAGGCGGAGGATATTCGCAGGCTCTCCCTATGGAGGACATCAATCTGCACTTTACAGGTGATATGCATGCGATAACATCTGCGAACAATCTTTTATGCGCCGTGCTTGATAATCATCTGCAACACGCAAACGAACTTAAAATCGACCAAAGAAGAGTTTTTATAAAAAGGTGCCTTGACATGAACGACCGCGCTCTTAGAGACATAGTTATAGGGCTGGGTGGTAAAATTAACGGCATTCCGCGCGAAGACGGATTTATAATCACTGTTGCTACAGAAATAATGGCAATTCTATGCTTATCGTCCAATCTTGAAGATCTGAAGCTACGGCTTGGAAACATACTTATAGCCTATAGCTACATCGGAGAACCTGTTTACGCAAAAGACTTGAAAGTTCAGGGAGCAATGGCAACTCTCCTAAAAGACGCAATAAAACCAAATTTAGTTCAGTCAACCGAAGGAACACCCATTATCATGCATGGCGGACCATTTGCAAACATAGCTCACGGATGTAATTCAATAAGAGCTACCCGCTTAGCTTTAAAACTAAGTGATTACTGCATAACCGAGGCGGGATTCGGCGCAGACTTGGGTGCAGAGAAATTTCTTGATATAAAATGCCGCGTTGCTGACCTTAAACCCTCGTGCATAGTACTGGTAGCCACGGTAAGAGCTCTTAAATATAATGGGGGAGCAAAACTCGAACAGTTAAAAAACGAAGACCTTAACGCGCTGAAATCAGGAATAGTTAACCTCGGAGTTCATATCACAAATATGAAAAAATACGGTGTACCGGTAATAGTTACGCTTAATCATTTTAAAACCGACACAGAAAACGAAGTCGAAGAAATCGAAAAATACTGCAAAAATATGAACTGTGAGTTTACGGTATCAAAAATTTTCGAATACGGAGGAACAGGTGGAACTGAACTTGCGGAAAAAGTCTGCGAGGCATGTGAACAAAAATCCGAATTCTCGGTTTTGTACTCGAATAAAATATCACTTAAAGAAAAAATATTAAAAATTTCACAAGAAATTTATAGAGCAGATAATGTTGTTTACACCGCCGATGCCGAAAAATCGCTTAAGGAAATTGAGAATCTGGGTAAAAGCGATTTACCTGTATGCATAGCTAAAACTCAGTATTCACTTTCCGATGACGCTGCGAAACTCGGGAATCCGAAGAATTTCAGCATAACTGTAAGAGATTTAACATTATCTAACGGTGCAGGGTTTATAGTCGTACTCACGGGCAACATTATGAAAATGCCGGGGCTACCAAAATACCCCGCTGCAGAAAAAATAGATGTGGATAACGCAGGCAAGATAACCGGAATATTTTAAGAGCCACAAAAAATAAAACGATTGCTTTTAAACATAAGTAATCGTTTTATTTTATTTAGAATAGTAAGGCTTTTTATTTCATAAGCTTGGATTATGATAATTTTATTTTAAACTCGAGGTGATTATTTATTTACAAGAATAAATTTTGGGCGTTAATCCTAATTTTGGCTTGCTTGTTTAACAGCTGTCCTTATAATGCCGAAGAACCTACCGGTTTTGAAACCGAAGCACCATGTGCAATACTAATGGATCAAAATACAGGAAGGGTACTATTTGAAAAAAATTCGCATGACGTAAAAAACAGTGCATCACTTATGAAAATAATGAACTTGCTCCTGGCAATTGAATCCATTGAAAATGGCGAAATAGAAGAAAACGACAACACTACAATAAGCGACGAAGCAGCATCCGTGAAAGGAATGAATGTATGGCTAAAGTCAGGCGAAAATGTAACTGTAGGAGATCTTATAAAATCAATTGCAATGGTATCTGCAAATGATGCGTCAGTAGCTCTTGCACAGCATATGGAAAAATCGGAAGGCAAATTTGTGGCAAGAATGAACCAAAGAGCTTCCGAACTGCAGATGAAAAACACAATTTTTAAAGACTGCATAGGTTCAGATGAAGACGGAAACGTTACAAGCGCATACGATATAGCATTGATGTCACGGGAACTTATGAAACATAAAAACATTCTCCCCTACACTTCAACATGGATAGATCACATCAGAAACAGTCAAACTCAGTTAGTTAACACGAACAAACTTTTAAAAACTTACGGAGGCACAACCGGTCTGAAAACCGGAACAACAGAGAAAGCCGGAAGTTGCATGGTCGCAACTGCGGAAAAAAACGGCATGAAACTTATAGGTGTCGTGCTGGAGTGCAGAGATCCCAAGGAAAGATTAAAAGAAATAACTAAGATTCTTGATCATGGATTTTCGGATTATGTAACTATAACTCTGAATATTCCTGAAGAACTCCCAAAATTTATCCAGGTAAAAAACGGCATGATTTCTAAAATCGAAATACACATACCACCGGCTGAATCGGTTCTTGTTCCCAAACAAAACACAGCAAATATTTCTTCTGAGTTAAATATAAGCGAAGAGATAACCGCGCCTGTGGAACCCAATCAAAAAATAGGAGAAATAATTTTCACTCAAGGGAATGAAACTTTATATAAATATGATATAACAACAAAATCAAAAGTAGACGAGATAAACTTTAATTCGGTTTTGAAAAATTTAACAACAGATTTTTTCCGTTTATAAAAAGTACGCCTAACGGCGTATTTTTTAATTCATTTGAAAAATATTTTTAATTTTTTTAAATCAATTTTATGCCGCCGGAGGCAACTCCGGATATCCAAAATCTAAAACTTCATCCACAGGTTCCGGGGTTTCATTCAAACCTTCCAGATCAAATCTTATTGGGCGGTTTGGTCGAGCTTCATTTACTATATGCCGTCTTTCATTCGCGTTTCTTTCTCTTCTCGCAGCTTCTACGTGTGCAAACACTCCGTCAAGACGCTCTATTTCTTCTGCGACGTGTGCTGGCACAGCAGGAACCGCCCCTCCGGCAACTACTGCTGCTGCAATAATTACATTTATCAAAAAATGCATTAACTCACCTTTTTCTTTAATTTATTTAATTATTTCCTTTTATAATTATACCACATACATCTTTAAATTTTAACATTATTATAATATTTTTCCCAATATGCCTAATTTTCAATCTTATCTCTATCGTTTTTGAATTTTGTTGATATAAATTCAATCGCATCTTTCTGGGATTGCTCCGAAAGTAACCTAAAAGTCATTAAGATATTTTGTTCTTTTCTTGTTAAATTACCTGTAGTCGGAACCTCTAAATTTTTTTCATTTATTCCAAAATCTTGTTGAGCCGCACTTTTGCGAGTATCTAAAAATGCATTACTGTCTTCAGATTCCAATATAGTTGTATAGTGTACATTGAATATGTCTGAAAGCCGCATTATAGTTTTTATATCGGGTTTAATCTTACCTAACTCATAATAGGAATATGTAGACCGATCTAAACCTAGTAAATCGGCCACTTGCTTCTGAGTGTATCCATATTTTTTTCTAAAATTTTTAATAGCTTCAGAGATAATTTTAAATCCCTCACAAATTTTTTAATCATTATATAATTATCAAAACTGTTTATCAATAGAAGGGTTTAACTTTTATTTTTCGACTTACTTTGCCTTCTGTTTTTAACAACCACCCATACACATAATGTAACCAGAATAATACACATAAGAACTAAAGTAAGCCTAAGGGCGCTCCCTTCCACGGTAATCTCATTATTTTTACTCTTGAACTTTTCGTTTATATTTCCTTGAATTAAATCTTCAGTATTTGTAGAAGTATTAGTTCCGGTATCATTATAAACCGTATTGTCTGTAGAAGGGCTTACATGGGAAGAACTGCTGTTATAACTAGTGAGCGCAAAATTCTTTATAGCATTAACGTTGGCATCAACAGCATCTAAAAGAGAAGATCTACCCGGAGTAGAAGACCTTTTGGCTATAACTCCCATAGGGCTGAATGATGACGTTTCAAACACAGCATTATTCCCTTTAAATTTTAAGGATATATAATCTAGTTTTCCATCTGATTTTTCGTGTATTATCGTAGGATTTTCAAAATAAGTCATGTCAGGCATCGGAGCGCTAATAGTTACAGCTTGGTCTTCGGGGGGATTATAACGCTTGTCACTTAAGGTATCCCAAAGGTATATGTCATAAAGAGATAAGATATATTCCGAACCTAATTTTTTGTATATTTTTGAGCACGCGTCAGCGTCTGAAGAAAGCGGAACCACAACTAGTTTCACATACCAGTCTACGCCTTTAGCTGTAATACTGTTAGCAGTGTGATGAATAGTTTTAACTTGCTCTTGAAGATTTTGAAGAACTTCCATATTCGTAATGCTTTCCTTTTCGTCAGACGAAAGATTATTATAAATTTTTGTAGCTTCTATAACTGCGCTGACATCGCTTAAACTTTTTACACTTTTAGGCAAATTATTAATTTTATTTATGAGTTCAACCTCTTTAGTCATCTCCACGCCTAACACAGTAATGGTTTTATTCTCATCTATTCCCGGTATAGTGTACACACCCGAATTGTCACAGGTCATTGCGTTGTCTCCCAGCATAACGGTTATTTTAGAATCAGAATATGCAGGATATAAACGAACCTTAAACGACAGCGAACCTTTGTGTTCCACTTCATTGTCACCGGTGATCACTTTTCCGGAGGTATTATAATAATCTATGCCTTCAATTTTGGTAAGGGTAACGGTATACCTGTTTTTCTTAATATTCCCTACTTTTATGTTAATATCTTCAGTAACATTTGGGATGATATACCTTCCCGACGATAGCTTTTGTGCCACCAAATTACTGCTACGCCCGTCATTTACTACTATATACATACCGGCAATTGAATCATCATAAGCATCATCGATGCCTACTCCAAATTCAAAATTTTGGCCATACTTTATTTTAATATTACCGGATATCACGGCTCCCACATCGTTATAATAAGTCACTCCGTCAATCGCCACGAGGTTAACATTATATATGATGTTATCAACATTTTCTATGGTGATTGTAGAGTTTTCCTTGATATTTGCGATGGTATATTTCCCGGAAGTCGAATCAGGAGTTAATGATCTGCTTACGCCGCTTGCGGTTTTACAGTTTACTACCATAGATTGGCCTATAACGTATCCGGGATTTGCCTGAACCCCGAAACTGTAATTTGTTCCGTAAGTTACAGTGCGCGTTCCTGACGCGATCTTATCTTCGAATGAATCACCTACTAAATAAGACGCGCTGCTAGTCGCGACGAAATTAATTACATATCGGTTATAAGTTAAATTTTCAACCTTAATCTCCATGTTTTGCGTAATATCCGTAATGTAATAAGTCCCGTTAACTGCGCTAATCTCTCTTGAATCGCTTTTTTCAGGATAACAAACCACTTTTAAATCTGATTGATTACATTGTTCTTCCAGTCGCACTTGAAAAGAAGTGCTGCCACCATGTTGTATTGAGATTATATTGTCGTACAGTGCCACTCCGTTTTGAAAATATGTGACTGTTGAATTGTAGGACGATCCTGACGAGTCCGCACTATTAACAACAGAAGTGGTGTTAAAAGTAATAGTATGTTTAGTTTTTGAAATTGAACCTGTAATGCTACTGCTTGATCTTATGGAAAGAATTTTAAATATGATATACGTGGAATCAATTGTTGCAATTTTTTGTATTACAGATCCATTTATTTTTAAAACCGCAGAGTTGATATCATAACCCGTTTCTGCCTTTACCGCAAAGCAATAGTCGCTACCATAAGGTACTGTTATAATACCTCTTATCACACTATCTTCTTTTACGGAAACGTCGGTTCCGTCATTATTCGAAGTAGCTTCATAGTACTGAAACCCTTCGATGGGATTAAATGTTATGGGAATTTTCTCTGTATCCAAATTTATACTTACATTTAAATTCTGGTGGATATTGATTATTGTAACATCGGCATGATCACTATAGGATTTGTATTCAAAGTTTACATTTTGATCATTACTATCGAGCACATTAACTTGCTTGTCAATTTCATCAAGATAATATCCTTCATCCGGCTCAATTCTTATTTTAAGGCTTCCGTTATAGGGGATTTTGAGCAAGCTATTATTTGAAATTATAGATTCATTAGCATAATTCATAACGCTTGCAGTCGAAGTTTCTTGGTTACCGATTTTAAAATTCACATCATATTGAGAAAAATGAACCCCCTCTATACTAACATTAATACTTTGTGACGTAACACCCTTTACCTCAAATATTTTCACTGCCACCAACTCGGTTGAGCCTTCTTTCTGCGTATATACAGTATAAGAAGGTTGGCTGACAGTACCTTCTGTAGCTGTGCACTTTATCCCGGCGGAATCAGGAGATAAAGCGCCATCAAACAAACTCACGGTAAAATAGAAGCTTTCAGAGTTGACAGCTGAAGTTGACCTTATAAAATCACTACCGGACGTTCCAAAAACCTGATCTCCTCGATAGAAATACCCCTCATTATGCAAAACTTCGAGTTGCCCTTTATAAATTTTTATATGATTATCCGTTCCGCTTGGCACATTAAAATTCATCGTGTAACTTACTTTACTTAAGTCTTTCACCTGAACGCTTATATCACCGGTTATTTTTTTAAAAATTATACATACCTGAGTTTTGGAGGTGTTTACATTATAGGTTATTCCGCCCGCACCGGTAACAGACGCGGCATCTATAATAGCGTTAAGAGGATCTTCGGCATTAGATGGCTCATAATCAATATTTTGATTCGTTGTACCGGAATAATTAAAAATATTTTCAGATGTATCGGTAACCTGAAGATAAAATTTAAAAGCACTACCATCCGGAATCAAAGAATCTTTTTTCACGGGCGTTGTGTTTGGATATATTTCTTGAGTAGATCCCGTTTGCTGATTGCTCTCATCGTATTCATTATAAAAAGCCTTTACTTTGTTGTTAAACGCTGCATTACTCAAAGAAAATTCACTGCTGTATTTATTAAGAACTATTCCTTTGATAACTATAGTAGTATCTTGGGGATCAGCCAAAGTAAACTCATAATAATTATTATCATCCGCAAATTTTCCGCAAGTTTGGCCGTTAACCTCGACCGTAACGGTAGATCGGTTATACGAGGCGTTTAAATCGATGCGAAATCTGACTGAATACGTCCAAGTCAGCTGATAGTTTTCGTTGATGCTTTTTTGGGTTGATCTGTCAATTATCTCGGCTTTATCGGTAGCTACGGTGTTATTATTCTCGTCTTTAAAATAAATATTATATTGTTTGCGCGTTACATCGCTAACTGTAATAGTCGTATTAATAGTGATATTTTCGATATCTAAAGTCAATTGGTTTTCACTTTGTTGTCCGCTTAAATCAAAACTAATTTCATTTACTTTAACAGTAGCTGCGTCAAGTTTGTACCCAGTTTTGGGCTTTAAAATAAAAGTTCTGTTATCTCCGTGAAGAGTAGTAATATCTAACCAACTTAAAGAGGTTTCGCCATCTGAATCATATAAATTCACATAATCTGATAGATTATTAGAATCTCCGCTTTCAAAAGTGATCGTATATATATTTTTTTTAAGATCTGAAATCGTGACAGTTTTGTCGGAAGTAACCGAGGCAAGGTTATACTGCTGATATCCATTATCCACAACGGAAGATGCTCTAACCGAATCATCCCAGGAAACCTTATAATTAGGTTGAGATTGATCATATGCAGAAGTTGGTTTTGTATAAAAAATTAATGAGTTACCCTCTTGCACAACAGTAGAAAGGTCATCGCTGCCCTCGATTTTTTCAAGTTTTTGTGTGTCACCAGCACTACCCGCCGGCGGGCTGTCGGGCACACTTCCTGTACCTGTAAAAATGTATACATCCAGCATATCTGCAAGAGCCACTCCCGAAGGATTGGAGCTTCCACTTGCAAATGTTACGGTATGAGTATTTTTTTGAAGCCCTGAGATAATTATACTCGAATTCGATGACCCCTGAATAAAGGCACCGCTTCGAGGATTGCTTAAGATCGAATCGGAAGCTATCAGAATTGTTTCACCTATCGCGGCTTGATAGTGGGAATCACTGTACATCGGTTTGGGATTAACATATATCGTTACTGAAACACCTTCTGTCGCAGTGGTAGAAAGAGGATTAGTACCGTTAGCTTGCATAAGCTCTACACCCACGGCAATTCCATTACCTTGGGCACTATCAAACGGGCTGATCGGTGCATTATTTCCTTTATAAACATATATGTCAGCCATTTGGACAAGCACACTACCATCTGAACCATCTGAATCATTATTATAAAAAACGACATTATAAGTATGAGGTGTTTCGTCTTCACCTTTAGTTGATGTTTGCAGCACGGTAAACAATCCCGCACAGAAAACAAAAATTAAAAAAATCCAGCTCCAAGATTTTTTATTTAATTTCAAAGATTTTTTACCCCTGCTTAAAATAAGATTATTGAAAAAGCTTTTTCCCATAAAAAATCACCATTCCATCCGCTAATCGATAGCTTCTATTACTTTTAAAGTGACCCCATATTGAAAGTTTTGGGATATTTTGATATAAAAATATACTTATCGGAGATTATATCATTTAAATTAACAATTTTCAACTCATTTATACATAGAAACAACAACAAAAAATCCTTTAAAGCATAACCAAAAAGCTTTAAAGGATTTAATTCGGATAAATATTATAAAACCATTATCTTATCATGACTTTTTTTGAAGATGCTTGCCGTAATACAAATGATGCCGCTCGGTTACCCGAAACAGCTCCATCGGCCGCGGCGGTCAAAATTTGCCTGAGAGATTTTACTCTGCAGTCACCTGCCACATACACACCCGATACATTTGTTTCGCAAGTTTCATCTGCAACAAAATATCCGGATGCATTCATTTTTATTTGATTTCTATAAATTTCATTATCCGGCTGGTAACCTATGGCTATAAATACACCATCCACATCCATTTTTATTGTTTTGTCTTCTTTTATCGAAATCATAACGGATTCGACAAAATTATCTCCTGATATTTCTTTCAGATTGCTTTCAAATAAAACTTCTATATTTTCGGTGCCATTGACCTCTTCCACCAAAAAATTTTCACCTCTAAAATGTTCTCTGCGTACCAGCATAGTCACTTTACTACATATATTGGACAAATAAAGTGCATCTTCAAGCGCGGTGTTACCGCCTCCGACAACTATCACGGATTTGCCTTTAAAAAACGCTCCGTCGCAAGTTGCACAATACGAAACACCTTTTCCGGCAAATTCGAGCTCACCTTTGCACCCTAAAAGTCTCCTTTTAAGACCATTGGCAATTATAACGGCATTTGCGTAAATGTCGCCTTCGCTTGATGTAGTCACGCATTTTTCATCTCCGCTAAAATCCACCCCTGTAACTTCACTGAAAATGAACTTCGCACCTAAATTTACAACCTGCTCGTACAGAGCATTAGAAAAATCAGTTCCGGAAATTTTATTGAACCCTGGATAATTTTCAATCACATCTATAATTGACATCTGACCGCCGTAAATATTCTTCTCGCAAACGGTAACATTAAGACCCGCCCTGAGAGCATATATGGCGGCCGTAAGCCCTGCGGCTCCGGCTCCTATCACTACAACATCGTTCATAATTCACATACCTTTAAATAAAAATAACATTTATTTTGTCCCGGTTAGGCAAAAATCCGACTCTATTATCTTGAAAATCTTCTCTTCAGGCAAAAATCCAACCTCACGGCGCACAAGTTCTCCACTCGAAAAAAACATTAAAGTAGGAACCGACATCACATTATATTTGCCGGCAAGATCAGGCGACTTATCTATGTCAACCTTTATAATTTCCAGACTTCCTTCAAATTTTTCTTTTACTTTTCCCAAAACAGGAGCAAGCATTTTGCACGGACCGCACCACGAAGCGAAAAAATCAACTATAATAGGAATCTGTGAGTTTGCAATTTCATTTTCAAAGCTTTCAATTTCAAGATTTTTTTCCATTTTAAAACATCTCCTTATATTTATTTAAAAAGTATTATTTGCATATGCTAAATATTATTCCTCGGCAGTTTGTGTAAATGACCCTTCAAAAAAATTTTCTCTGACTTTAATAAGTTTTGTGTTTATAATTTTTCCGCGAAGATCTTCATTACTTTTGCTTTTTACAGGTATATAATTTGCCGTGTAACCTTCATAGAACGAATCTTTATTCAAAGTTTCGTACAAAACATCCATTTTTTCATTAATAAAATTATTTAAAACAATTCTACTACTTTTATTGGATATTTCAATCATTTTCTTGACCCTCTCCGCTTTGGTCTGATTGTCTATCTGATCCGGCATGTTTGCGGCAGGAGTTCCGGGGCGCGGAGAATATGGGAACACATGAACTTTTAAAAATTTCGCTTTTTCGATTATATCGAGAGAATCCATGAAATCTTCTTCAGTTTCTCCCGGAAATCCAACCATTATATCTGTTGTAAAAGCAGCATCTTTAAATTTAAACCTTAATTTTTGGATTAAATTCATATACTCTTCACGATTATAACGCCTTCTCATTTTTTTTAAAATTTTATCACAACCACTTTGAAGAGAAAGATGAAACTGCGGGCACAGCTTGCTTTCAAGAGATAATTTATTTATTAAATCATCGGTCATCAAATCAGGTTCCAAAGACCCCAAACGAACTCTTTCAATCCCGCAAACTGAGCAAACGGAGTGCACTGCGTCGTAAAGATTCAAATTCAAATCTTTACCGTAAGAAGAAAGATTTATGCCCACTAAAACTATTTCTTTGTAACCGTTTTCAGCTAATTTTTGCGCATCTTTTTTTATATCATCTATCGGTTTGGAGCGAATTTCTCCCCTTGCATATGGAATAATGCAGTAGCTGCAAAATCTGTTGCATCCGTCTTCTATTTTTAAAAACGCGCGAGATTTATAAGAAGTGCGGTCTACTTCGGTTTTTTCAAATTCTTTTATATTTTTGATAGGTGTAACATTAAATACTTTAATTTTATTTTGGACATAAACTCTTACAACTTCAGGAATAGAGGTTTTATCGGAATTACCGATTACAACATCAACATTCTCGAGCTCTTTGGCCGCTTCGGGAGCAGCTTGAGGCATGCACCCGGCAAGAACCAAGACACAGCTCTCATTGGCTTTTTTTATTTTACGAATCATTTGCCGAAGCTTGCGGTCACTCTCGCCTGTAACCGTACAGGAATTTATTATAACAACATCAGCGTTACTTGCATGGTCGCAAAGCTTAAACCCTTTATTTATCATAGCTCTGCGTATATATTCCGATTCACACTGATTAACCTTGCAACCAAAAGTTACTATATGAAAGTTCATAACATTCTCCCGTTTAATTTAGATAAAAATATAGCCCCCTCAAAAGATGGAGCTTTTAAAAAATTTAAATTTGGTGGACGTTAACGGACTTGAACCGCTGACCCTTCGCACGTCAAGCGAATGCTCTACCAGCTGAGCTAAACGTCCTTACGCTAAAATATTGTATCACAACAAAATAAAAAATGCAAACCAAATTAAAAGTTAATTTTAATTCAGTTTACATTTATAAGAATGTTTATTTTAGAAATTAGTTTTTGTTTTGACTCTCATCATAAGCCTTGATTAGCGAGTGCCACTTTGAATTTAAAATTCCTCCTAATCCCGCTTTTTCTTTAGCACTGTCTTCATTCTTTTCAGCTTGTTTGAAGTCGGCTGGATTTTTACCTTTCTGTTTTTCTAAAGCTTTTCTTACGTTTCTCAGTTCCAACGCCTTAACTACCAAATCGGGGTCTTTGTTTCCGAGGTCTTTATATTCTTTAACGAATTTCTCCTCTTGAGTGAGAACTTGAGCCTGGGACGCCTGGCGCTCTGCCTCTTTTCTGGATTCTTCAGCTTTTTTGGATTCCTCGGCTGCTTTGCGCTGGGCTTCTTTTATGAAATCAGGTATTTCGGTTGAACCTGAATCAAGTGAAATTTTAGATTTTGCAGAAGAAGATCCTCTTGGCAACGAATCGTTCCCGGTCGCAACATTAGCTTTGGCTTTGGCACTACGCTGAGCTTCTTCAGCTTCGGATTTGCGCTTGGCTTCTTCGGCTTTTCTGGTTTCTTCGGCTTTTCTGGCGTCTTCAGCTTTTCGAGCGTCTTTGGCTTTTTTGGATTCTTCAGCTTTTCTGGCGTCTTCGGCTTTTCGAGCGTCTTCGGCTTTTCGAGCGTCTTCGGCTTTTCGAGCGTCTTCGGCTTTTCGAG
>CAZSYK010000013.1:0-7954 GCA_964610685.1 uncultured Eubacteriales bacterium | reverse complement strand
CGTCTTCGGGCTGTACAGCTGGTTTGGATGTTACGGATGGTGTGCTGAAATCATCATACCAATCGCTGTCAGAATCTTCCTCATCCTCTTCCTCAGCTAAAGTCATACTGCGTCCCGCAAACGCTCCCCTAAGTATATCGGTCAATGTTCCTGTTCCTTCTCTGTTCACTGCGGCTTTATATTCAGTCATTAAATCTTCGTATTTAGCTACCTCTTCATCACTTAAATCTCTTGATTTATTCGCATGTGTGAGTAATTTCATTTCAGCTTCAATATCTTTAGCTTTTCTGGGTGCACCCTCAACACCTTTACCTGCTTCAACCTTATTAAGAACCACACCTTTTTTTATCTCACCTAAAAATGAATTTTCCTCACTTTTCGAGTTGGCAGCCTTATTCTCAGCCAATTGAGTATCTATTGATTTTCCATCCTGCCGTTTTGCTTGAATTTGTTTGGCCACTATAGCAGCATCAGCCGCCACGCTTGAGCGTTCTACTACAGGCGCCGCGTTTTTAGGGGATTTAACAGGTGACGCCTTCGTCTCGTCGGATTTTTTAAGAGACGAATCCGAGGGCGGAGGAAGAGGCGGAGGCGGCGGCGGAGGCGGATAGTTAGGCATAGGCAGTGGTGTTGGTATCGATGCCGGATTTGACTGCTCAGTTTCCTGCGTATCTGCACTGCCAATTTTCGAGTTTTGAAGCGCTGAATTCGAAGCTTCTTGAGCAGCTTTCTGGCTGGATCTTACTTTATACACTACAACTCCGGCACCCACCACGGCAGCAGCAATGCCTGCGCCCAGTGCCGCCGCTTTTTTCGGATTATTTATTACCCATTGTGAGGTTTTATTCCATCCTTTTTTGGCAAGATCAACAGCTGACAATCCAAAATTTTTGATTTTACTCGCTACACTGCTGCTCTGGGTTGCCACATCGCTTATATCGGCAGCGTGAGCCATGGATCCCAAACTTGGAAGTGCCGCAAGTGCCGACAGAACAGCTGCAGCAATCTTGGCACCTGCGTTGCCAACTCCTCCCGCAACGGCCCCAAGACTTTCATCATTAAGCTTATTTATTGCTCCTGCATCATAACTATCGAGCATCTGAACAATAAATGTATCAAAATCGTCCTTTGAAATGCTGCTGTCTATTTTCAGGAAAAATTCGTACATCTCATCCATGGTTTCTTGTTTCAAAAACTCTTTCGTGCGGTTTTCGTCATTTATGATTCTCTTAAACGCTTCCTCCACACTTGAATAATTTGAATGTTCCATATGTTTCCTCCTCACGGCTTCGGGTTACCGGACATGTTAATTGATACAATTTTGCTTAAATTTATTTTGCAGATTACTTGAGCAAAGCCTTTACAGCATTTGTATTCAGCTCAGGGTGTGAAGCCACCGCATTTCTCACTCTTGTTTTTTCGAATGTCTTCAGTGGCCCCTTTTTATTTAATAATTCGTCAATAACCGATTTAGCTTTCACCAAATCTGCCGCTTTGCCTCTTTTAGCATCTTCTGCAGCCTTCTTACGCTGCTCTTCCTGATCCCGTCGGGCCACTTCATCAAAGGCTTTCGCCTTATTCGGATCGTCTATTACCACGGTGACCGGATTGGCTTTACGCTCCTTTGTTCCGTATGCTATCGTTGTTTTCTTTAATTTGACACCGCCTTTTATTGCCGCAAGTATACCCGACCGCACGTCGTCCGAAGACGAAGACGGATTAGAGTTAGGCTTAGGCAGAGGCTTAGATGCAGGCTTATGCGCCGCGGGCAGAGGCGGAGGAAGAGGCGGAGGCGGAGGCGGAGGAAGAGGCGAACCCGGATGGTTAGGCATAGGCAGTGGTGTTGATATCGCTGCCGGATTTGACTGCTCAGTTTCCTGCGTATCTGCACTGCCCATTTCCGAGTTTTGAAGCGTTGATTCAGAAATTTCTTGAGCAGCTTTCTGGCTGGATCTTACTTTATACACTACAACTCCGGCACCCACCACGGCAGCAGCAATGCCTGCGCCCAGTGCCGCCGCTTTTTTCGGATTATTTATTACCCATTGTGAGGTTTTATTCCATCCTTTTTTGGCAAGATCAACAGCTGACAATCCAAAATTTTTGATTTTACTCGCTACACTGCTGCTCTGGGTTGCCACACCGCTTATATCGGCAGCGTGAGCCATGGATCCCAAACTCGGAAGTGCCGCAAGTGCCGACAAAACAGCTGCAGCAATCTTGGCGCCTGCGTTGCCAACTCCTCCCGAAACGGCTCCAAGACTTTCATCATTAAGCTTATTTATTGCTCCTGCATCATAACTATCAAGCATCTTAACAATAAATGTATCAAAATCGTCCTTTGAAATGCTGCTGTCTATTTTTAGGAAAAATGCGTACATCTCGTCCATGGTTTCTTGCTTCAAAAACTCTTTCGTGCGGTTTTCGTCATTTATGATTATTGCAAGTACTTCTTCTGCTTTAGAATTCAAAGTCTCCACCTCTTTCTTGTTGACACTTAAAAAAATCAACATACTTTATATTGTGTCTTTTTTATATTTAAATATTTTTAATTATATTTATTTTTTGTGTAATGTCAATACAAATAATTGAATTATACACAAATTACATTGCCCATGTAATCACAAGAAATTTTGTAAACACTATTTTCGTAGGTTTTGCCTTTGCTTGTGAATTTTACTTCGGCAACGCTTCCTCCTGTTTCTGTGTTTAAATTCGCTCTGCGCGAAAAAACGTTAAGGGCACAGCCCGAATCATTAAGCACATTTCCACGAGATGTACTTAAACATTCGGCTTGTTTTGTTACACAGTTGCATCTGAAGTTTGATTCAAGCACCGCTACAGCTAAAACGCTGTTAGAAACTTTGTTTAAATATGTAAGATTTACACGCACCGTTAAATATTTACAAAAAGAACTTTTTAAACCTTCCGGATACAAATAACAGACAGTGGAGATAACTTCATTTTTGTCAACACCGTCAGAAAGTTCACGTGATTTCGTGGTTTCGGTCACAAGCATGGCGGTACCCATAGAAGGATCGTTAAAATCCACAGCAGCCACGTAGGTAAAAGAACAAAATAACATAGTGAAAATGTAAATATATACTTTATTTAATTTTTTCATTTCAAATCCTCCCTTTGTTGCAATAAGAATTAGTGTAAGTCTGCATTTATTCCGACCTGTCCCATAATGGAACAAAACACATCAGCGTGGCCATCTGCCATATATGTGTGAAAACCGAGTGCATCTTCTTTATATAAACTACATCTTCCGGAAACCAAACATATCTTATCATCGGAAAATATTTCTTTAACATCCATTATGCTCCATTTACTGTTGCTTTTATAAACATCAATATCTTTTTCTGCGTCTTCAACTTTAACAAAGCTTTTCTTGTCATATGTAAAAACAACTTGGAATTCGTACTTAGCCACAGTTTTAAAATTATTATCTTTTTTACGAGTACCGAATTCTTTAGTAACTTTTACGGTTTTCTTATAAAGCTTTTCTTCGTTTTTACCTAAAACTTCTTTTTCAGGGAAATATTCAAATGTCTCCATGCTTAAAATATTGTTTCCGAAAACTCTCCCTCTGGAAATTTTTTGATCAGATACTTGTGAACTTGCATCATTTGATTTTGAACCATCAGTTTCGTCAAAAGCATAAGAACTCATACCAAAAATTCCAAAAAGGAATACCGAAAAACAAAACATTTTCAAAAAATTAATTTTTTTAAACATCACGATTTACAACCACCTTTCCCATAGCAAAATATATCTTATTTTAAAGAGTTTATTTGTTCGAAAAATTTATAGCATAAGCCTGTAACTTTATGCTGAGCGTTTAAAACCGCATTTCGAGCAAGATTTTCTTCCTTTACTTCACTGACATTTTCCAAATAATAAAAATTATCTGCAGAAAGAACCGAGCACGATTTAGCTATTGTTTCAAGTTCATTAATTTCAAAATATTTTAAACTTTCCATGGGAATCGTTGCTAAACATCCGGCGCAAATCTTATCGCATACTTTCTCAAACCTTACATGAAGCGGGAATTTAATTACTGCATCACTTGGCAAATCATAAGCCGTATGTACCGGTGTGTTAAGATCTTCCAAAAAATGTATCGATCTTCCCAGTTCCTGATATGCCATATCTTTATTACCTTTTTTATAATAGTCAACGGCATCATTAAAATGAAGAACGCACTTTGAAAGAGCAGATTTTTTTTCTCCCATAAAATTTCGCTGCGTAATGGGATTATAAAAATGATATTTATAAGCACCTTGGTTTTCATCTTCATCAGGTTTTACGCTATATTCAGCGACAAGATCCCAATAACGCTCATCTTCTTTATTAAAAACAGAGAATTTTTCCCTATTGATTTCAGAAATTATTTTCAAACTGGTCTGTGTTACATTTTTATGCGTATCACTGTTAAATGCCAAAGCTTTATTTACAAATAAGGTGCAACTTATGGTGCTTAGCACTAAGCAAGCCACATACTTTCTATAATTCTTTTTTTTCATTTTCAACATCCCTTTCTATGTAATTTAGATATTAGGTTTAAGATCCTCCTTTTATTGTGGTTAAATTACAAAAATAATTAATTTTAAAATTAATATTTATGATATTATAACATAATTTCGTGACATGTAAACGTTTTCATGAAAATTTAATATTATTTAATGTTAAAATTGCTCTTATAGCGTCAGTATTGCTCAAGATTATTGATTGCTATGAATTTTTTATAATTTCAAAATTTTGATTTTTGCATATGCATGGTTGATAAAAAAAACCTAAGCATTTATTATTAATCTAAGAGGTTAAAAATAATTTCAAAGAAACTCGAGGTATAAAATGAAAATAGGAATAGTAGGTCTTCCCAATGTAGGGAAAAGCACATTATTCAATGCAATAACAAACGCGGGAGCAATGTCGGCAAATTACCCGTTTTGCACGGTAGAACCCAATGTAGGAACAGTGGCGGTGCCTGACAAAAGGCTTGAAAAGTTAGCTGAAATCTATAACCCCGATAAAATCACACCGGCTACAATTGAATTTGTGGATATAGCAGGTCTTGTTAAAGGCGCAGCGAAAGGCGAAGGGCTTGGCAACAAATTCCTCGCGAATATACGCGAAGTGGACGCCATAGTTCATGTTGTAAGGTGTTTTGAAAACAGTAATATTATTCATGTAAACGGTGAAATAAATCCCACAAAAGACATCGAAATAATAAACCTTGAACTTATTTTTTCCGACATAGAAATGCTGGAGAAGAAAGCC
The DNA here is from genome assembly GCA_964610685.1 of uncultured Eubacteriales bacterium. Classification (GTDB taxonomy): domain Bacteria; phylum Bacillota; class Clostridia; order Oscillospirales; family Acutalibacteraceae; genus UMGS1491. Next base: position 2,668 of record CAZSYK010000013.1, on the reverse strand, counting down.
CAAAAAATCGAAAAATTAATAAAGGCCGACAAAAAATATTTAGTTGATTTAGAGTTATGCAAAAAAATAATCAAAGTTTTGGAACAAGGCAAACCCGCGAACTCGCTGGGATTTACAGACGAAGAGAAAAGCCTCGTTTCAACCCTTGGACTTCTTACAACTAAACCCGTGATATATGCCGCCAACCTTTCGGAAGAGGATTTTTCATCCGGAGTAAAAACAAACGTTCATTATGAAGAGGTTAAAAAAATAGCAGATTTCGAAAACTCAGCCGTGGTTCCGATTTGTGCGGAACTCGAAGCACAAATTTCAGAAATGGAATTTGCTGAAAAATTAGAGTTTTTAAAAGATATCGGTCTTGAAAAATCTGGTCTCGACCGCCTTGTTTCCGCCTGTTATGAACTTTTGGAACTTATTTCTTATTTAACAGCAGGAAAACCCGAAGTAAGAGCTTGGACTATAAAAAAAGGCACGAAAGCTCCTCAAGCAGCAGGTAAAATACACAGCGATTTCGAAAGAGGGTTTATAAGAGCGGAAGTAATATCGTTTGAAAATTTGATTACATGCGGCTCTCTCACAGTAGCTAAAGAAAAAGGATTGGTACGCTCCGAAGGAAAAGATTATGTCATGCAAGATGGCGATGTAGTATTATTCAGATTTAATGTTTAATAGCTTATAAAATTTAAAATAAGGTACAGGTAAAAATCATATGTATAGTTCTTGGGAAAAATTAAAATCCGACTGTTTGGTATGCATTAAATGTCCTTTATGCGAAACACGCAAAAATGTAGTGTTCGGTTACGGCAACCCCCAGGCGGAAGTAATGTTCGTAGGCGAAGGCCCGGGCGAGCAAGAAGATCTACAAGCAAAACCTTTTGTTGGAAGATCCGGGAAACTGTTGGATTCAATGCTCGGTGAAATCGGTCTGAGTCGTGAAAAAAATATATATATTAGCAATATAGTGAAATGCAGACCTCCCAAAAATCGCGACCCTCTCCCTGCGGAACAAGACACTTGTATTAACTGGCTTCGAAACCAAGTGGCTTTTATTAAGCCTAAAATCATAGTTGCCGTCGGAAGAGTAGCGGCTTTGAAAATTATAGATCCGGGCATTAAGATAACTAAGGATCACGGAACTTTTTACAAAAACAAGAAAACGTTGATGATGCCAACCATTCATCCTGCCGCAATTCTTCGCAACCCTAACCAAAAACCGCTTGTAGCGGATGACCTTCGGAATTTAAAATTAAAAATCGAAGAGGTATGCACCCACACTTATTAGTAGTTTGAAATTCATTATATAAAAATAAAAAGCTGAGCATTAAAACTGCGTCAGCTTTTTATAAAATCCATTTAAACCTATGAATAAATTAATCCGGCTCCACGATAACATATTTATGATTTTTAAGCTCTTCAACAGCCATGTTTACCGGCTTTTCCTCGACTATCTCGCCCTTGAGAATAATATCATCCGTGATTTCTCTCGCTCTTTTTGCAACGGCTACAGCTAAAGGATATTTATTAGATTCTCCGTTTAGCATATCATCCACTGACAACCTATTCATTCTTCAACACCTCATTAATAACATATTTTGCCCTTGAAGATCTCATATGTTCTGCGTCTATAATTTTCAGGATATTCTCTGCGCATTCATTAATATTATCATTAATAACAATGTAATCATAGTTTCCGGCTAAATTAATTTCTTTTTTTGCCTGAACAATTCTGTTTTCAACCGTTTCAAGAGCGTCAAGTCCTCTTTTAATAAGCCTGCAACGCAGTTCCTCTATAGAAGGCGGAGCAATAAAAATACTTACAGCTTCGGGATATTCAGCAATTACCAGTTCTGCACCCTGAACTTCTATTTCCAAAATAATATTGTTTCCTTTTGCGATTTCTTTATTAGCCCTGAAATCCATAGTACCGTAATAATTGCCGCAATAAAGAGCATACTCGAGCATTTGACCCTTATCCACTATGCTCATAAATTCATCTTTACTTACAAAATGATAATCTTTTCCGTTCACTTCCCCTTCTCTCGGGAATCGGGTTGTGTAAGATATTGAAAGTTTTAAATCTTTTCTTTTCTCCATTATTTTATTAATAACCGAGTCCTTGCCTGCTCCGGAGGGACCGGATAAAACTATTAATAATCCTTTTTTGTTTTCTTCCATAAACAAATTGTATCTCCTTGAGAACTTAATTCCAAACGATTTATTTAAATATTTTTATTATCTTCGTTTTTACAAAATTTATTAGATATAGTTTCGGCAGTAAGTGCGGAGAGTATAACATGTCCGCTGTCCATAACCAAAACAGATTGGGTTTTGCGGCCGCATGACGCATCAATCAAAATCCCCTTTTCTTTTGCCAAATGCACCAGCCTTTTAATGGGGGACGAATCAGCGTTTAGCACAGTAATAAGCCTTCCATCGGAAATCAAATTCCTGAAACCTATGCTAATAAGAGCCACAATAAAAACTCCTTATAAACGATATAAATAATCAAATTTTGCCTTGCCCTATATAAACACATCGAATAATCAAAATTTATATACTGCATAGCAAAATTCAAACTGATTGTAAAAACTATTGGAGGCGCCACCCAGATTCGAACTGGGGAATAAAGGTTTTGCAGACCTCTGCCTTACCACTTGGCTATGGCGCC
>CAZSYK010000012.1:0-32468 GCA_964610685.1 uncultured Eubacteriales bacterium | reverse complement strand
TTAATTGTGCAAGGAGGATTTTTAATATGAAAGTTTTTATAATAAACCGAAAACGACTCATGATTATTATAGGCTGCCTGATAACAGCAGTAGTATCAGGTGCGGTTTCACTCCAAGGGACTAACGTGTTTAAAGCGAAAGAACGCAAGTTACCCATTTACTGCGTCGACAGAAAAGACAAAGTAGTGAGCATTTCGTTTGACGCGGCCTGGGGCAATGAACAAACTCAAACACTTCTTGACATCTTAGCCGACAAAGGTGTAAAAAGCACTTTCTTTTTAGTGGGATTTTGGGCAGAAAAATTCCCGGAGTCCGTTAAAGCAATACATGCCGCGGGGCACGACGTGGGAAACCATTCCGACACTCATCCGCATCTTACAAAACTTGAAAAAGATAAAATCACAGCTCAAATAGAGGAATGCAACAAAAAAATAGAAGCATCGTGCGCAGTACGCCCAACTTTATTTCGCCCACCTTATGGCGACTACAACAATTGCGTTGTCGAGAGCACAAATGAACTGAAAATGCACTGCATTCAGTGGGACGTCGACAGCCTTGACTGGAAAGATCCCACAGCCGACGATATGGTCAAAAGAATTAAAAGCAAAATAAAACCCGGATCTATAATTTTAATGCATAACGGCGCGAAAAACACTCCTGAAGCACTTCCGAAAATAATAGACATGATAAAAGCCGAAGGATATCAAATAATTCCTATCTCGGAAATAATTTACAAAGAAAATTACTCGATAGATACTCAGGGAAAACAAATTGCTTCTAATACAGAGTAAACCTTAAATCAAAAAGTAATAAACCAAATCTTATAAGAATAAAATTTAATACTATGCAAAACAAGGAGAGGTTCAAAATGAATTATGACGTAAGCAAAGACAATTTATCGGTACGTAATCTTGAATTCGAAGGATGCCAAGAAATAGCTGTTGACATTGATTTTTCGCTACCGGATTACTGCCCTGACATCCAAAGAATTTTAAAATGCCAAGTGTGCCCCCAAATAGCCGCACGCAACATCTCGGGTGACCGTCTCAATGTCGAGGGCACGGCAGACATCCGCCTTATTTACCTTGATTCGGATAATATGAGAATCCGATGTTGTGAAAACTCTGCTCCGTTTTCAACATCAATCGATATTCGGTGCACTCCCGAAAACGCGATAGCACTCACTTCCGCCCGCACGGAATACATTAACTGCCGAGCCGTAAGCCCTCGCAAAATAGATATTCACGGAGCGTTTTCCATGTGCGCAAAAATATATGGCAAAAATTCAACCAACATTTCCTGCTGCGTGAGCGGAAAAGATATTCAGCAAAAAATCGAAAATACCATGGGAAGCAACCTTGTCGGAATGGGACAACAGCAGTTTTCAATAAATGAAATGCTGGAAATGGGCGAAAACACCCCCGCTCCCGAAATGATAATCAGATCAGATGTATCAATAATTTTAATTGATTACAAAACCACTGCCAACAAAGTGGTTATTAAAGGCGAGGCAATCCTTAAAATTCTTTATATGGACGATATTTCGTCGGGGAATCTTCAAACCATGCAGTATTCGATTCCGATAAGCCAGATAATAGACGTGCCGGGTGCAGACGAAAATTGCCAGTACATAATGATGGGCGAAATCCTGAGCCACGATGAGCAAATTCACTCCGAAAACGAAGAAAGCAGGGGCAGGATATCAACGGAAATAAGAATTGCAGCCACCATTATGGCATATACAGAAAAAGAACTCGGCGTAGTTTCCGATATCTACTCAACCGACAACAACCTGAAAACCGAAAGCGAACCTTTGAAATTAAGCAAATTAAAGGACATAATTAAAGAAAACTTCAGTCATAAAAGTTCGGTAAACCTCCCTGAAACAAATACTTCCAAAATAGTGGATGTATGGAGTGACGCTTGTTCCGCAAAAGCAGTTCCCGAAGGCGATAAATTAATATTCAAAGGCAAAATGAACCTTTGCATATTAGCGCTGGATGTAGATAATATTCCGTTTTATATTGAAAGAATAGTTGAATTTGAACATGCCAGAGAACTCGGCGAAACTTCGCAAGACGTGATGGCGGAAATAACTTTGGTGCCTACATCGATTGGATACAGCATATCAAAAGATAGCAAAGTGGATGTCAAGATAGATTTCAACGTTTCCGGTGCGGTTTATCTTAATCAAAAGCATGACATGATAACAGCCGTCGAAGCCGATGAATCAAGGCCCGCTGATAAAGATCGCAATGCTTCGCTAACAATTTACTTCGCATCCGAAAGCGAACCGCTGTGGGATATAGCAAGAAAATATTACACCTCCGTAAACGCTATAAAGCAGGAAAACGACATTTCCGGGGATATCGCACCCAAAAATGGAATGCTGCTCATACCAATGAGGTGATTTTATATTTAAATAAAACCTTAAAATCCAAATCATATTAATAATTCTCACATTTCGGGAGGAAAAAAAGTGGAAGAACGTAACATTTATCAAGACATATCCCAAAGAACAAACGGCGACATATATATCGGAGTCGTCGGACCCGTGCGAAGCGGAAAATCTACATTTATCAAAAAATTTATGGATACTCTTGTAATACCCAACATTCCTCATAAAAGTCAAAGAGAAAGAGCTGTGGATGAATTACCGCAATCCGCCGCCGGGCGCACAATAATGACCACCGAACCGAAGTTTATCCCGGAAGACGCGGTGGAAGTAAACGTGGGTGGAGCCGCAAGCTTCAATGCAAGAATGATAGACTGCGTGGGCTATATCGTTCCCAGCGCACTCGGATACATCGAAGACGATCAGCCTCGAATGGTAATGACTCCGTGGTTTGAAGAAGAAATACCTTTCAACATGGCAGCTGAGATAGGAACGAAAAAAGTCATTACCGACCACTCGACTATAGGGCTTGTTATCACCACGGACGGAAGCATAAGCGACATTGATCGCGGTGAATACGAAGAAGCGGAAGACAGGGTTATAACCGAACTTAAAGAGATAAAAAAACCGTTTATCGTGCTTCTTAACAGCACCAACCCTTATTCAGAAGCCGCAAGAGAGCTCGCGACAACACTTTCGGAAAAATATCAAGTACCTGTTATCCCTGTAAATTGTACCGCTCTTAACGAGAATGAAATCAAAAAGATTTTAGCCGAAATTCTTTTTGAATTCCCTGTAAAAGAAATAAAAATAGATATGCCCGGCTGGATTTCATCGCTCGAAAAAGACCATTGGCTCAGAAGCTCAATTTACACATGCATAAACAATGCAGCCAAAGAAATCACGAAAATAAACGAGATACAGAAACTAATAGACAGCTTATCAAATTGTGAATACATAACCGACGCCGAAGTATGCGCGGTAGATCTGGGCAAAGGAAGTGCAAGAATCAGATTATCGCTTGAATCCAGCTTATTTTATAAAGTTATGGATGAAAAAACAGGAATAGAAATTAAAGACGAATGCGATTTAATGGATTCAATGATGGATCTTGCGCGGCTTAAAGAAAAATACCAAAAAATAGCTGCAGCTTATGAAGAAGTTGATGAAACAGGTTATGGAATAGTAATGCCTTCAATGGAGGAACTCAGCCTTGATGAACCCGAAATAATAAAGCAAAACGGCAAATACGGCATAAGATTAAGAGCATCCGCACCATCGGTGCATATGATGAAAACGAAAATTCAAACCGAAGTAACTCCGATAGTAGGTTCAGAACAACAATCAGAGGAACTCGTAATGTATCTTATGCGTGAATTTGAAGAGAATCCGTCAAAAATATGGGAATCGAATATTTTCGGAAAATCCTTGCACGAACTTGTTAATGAAGGTTTACACAATAAGCTTTATCGCATGCCTATGGATGCACGCGGCAAAATTAAAGAAACAATAGAACGAATAATAAACGAGGGATGTAACGGCCTTATCTGCATCATTCTTTAAAAAATAAACCCCCGATAAAAATTCGGGGGAATATTTTTGCCTGAAAACACCAAATCTGTTATAATTATTTAAAATAAAATAAGTCTAAAGGTTAGTATGAACATGCTTAAAGAAAACAAAATAGAAAAAATATTAATAAGCAGTGCTCTTGTTATGTTTGCGGCAATCATTGGTTATAATGTGTTTTTTGTGCCCGAAATGCCAACCATGATTCAAAATAACGGTAACATCGTTTCAAAAAAAATCAAAAGAGAGAATAAAGATGCAAAAAACGGAAGCTCAGGGCTTGTAAACATTAATACCGCTTCCGAGGACGAGCTTATTGAAAATTTAGACGGGGTCGGACCCGCTATGGCAAAAAAAATAATTTCATACAGGGAAACTCACGGCAAATTTTCCTCTACCGAGGAACTTATGAATATAAAAGGCATAGGCGAGAAAGTATTTGAAAGAATTAAAAATGATGTAACAATACAATAACTACTTCAATTAGCATAAATTTTTCTATATAATGGTTTTTTAAAACAAATTATTTAAAAATTCTGAGGTTAACAAATTGAAAAAATATTTTGCAACAACATTAGCACTTCTTTTCTGCTTTTTTGCAAGCGGATGTCAAAAAGAAAAAAATGAAAATTTAAAATTCGTAACCTCGTGTTACCCTGTTTATGTAATGGCAATAAATTTAACAAACAATGTAAACAGAGTAGAAGTTTTGAATATATCTGAAAATCACAGCGGATGCCTTCACAATTTCCAGCTTCAATCACAAGACCTAAAGCAAATAGAAAAATCTTCCGCGTTTATAATAAACGGTGCGGGAATGGAATCCTTTTTGAATAAAGTTATAAAAGAATTGCCAAGCGTAAAAATAATTAACTCCGGCGAAGGGATAGACCTGATAAAAGACGATGACTGTGACTGCGAAAGCGATCATTGTCATCATGAATATAACTCGCATACGTGGGTATCTATCAGCAATTATATAAAACAAGTTAAAAACATTGCGCAGGGACTTACAAAAATCGACCCGGAACATAGCGAACAATATAAACAAAATGCTGATATTTACACCGAAAAACTTACTAACTTAAAAAATAAAATGCACCGCGAACTCAGTAATGTTAAAAACAAGGATATAATAACGTTCCACGAGGCTTTCCCCTATTTTGCAAAAGAATTCGGTCTTAATATTGTAGGAGTTATAAACCACGAACCTGAAAGCGACCCGAACGCCAAAGAACTTATGAATGTAATAGAAATAATTAAAAATTCAGGCATTAAAGCTTTGTTTACAGAACCTCAGTATCCCAGCACAGCAGCAAATATAATTTCACACGAAACAGGAGCAAAAATTTATACTCTCGATCCTGCCGTCACAGGCGACAAATCTAAAGATTCTTACATAAACACAATGGAGAAAAATCTTGAAACTTTAAAGGAAGCTCTAAATTAAAAATAAAGGATTTTAAAAATGAACAAATGCCACTGCAGTGTTAAAATTAAGAATTTACAAGTAAGGCAAGGCGGTCATGTAATCCTTGACCAGGTAACGCTGAGTGCCAATCACAGTGAGACTCTTGCGCTTATCGGGCAAAACGGAGCCGGAAAAACCACGCTTTTAAAAGCTATACTTCACAGTATGGATTTCAAAGGAGCTATTGATTTTTTTGATTCGCAGGGTAAACGTATACCTAACCCGAAAATCGGATATGTTCCCCAGCGTCTCAGTTTCGATCAAAACACTCCCATAACGGTTATGGATCTTTTTTGTGCTAATTCTTCAAGCGTTCCCGTATGGCTGGGATACAGCAAAAAGCGAAAAGAAAAAGCTTATGAAATCCTTGAAAAAGTAGGAGCACAAAATCACATTTATAAACCAATCGGAAAACTTTCGGGAGGAGAACTTCAAAGGGTACTTTTGGCGTTTGCGCTCGATCCTATGCCGGACATACTGCTCCTTGACGAACCGGTATCCGCGGTGGATCGCAAAGGGATAAGCCAATTTTACAGCATTATAAAATCCATGCGTGAAGATTATCACATGCCGGTAATTCTTGTCTCGCATGATCTCGGCCATGTAATGAAATACGCTACTTCGTACGCTCTTATAAATCATGGAGTTGTCGAAACAGGAAATGCTCAAAACCTTTTAAAAAGTCAAAAAGTGCGCGAAACATTCGGAATAGATATCAACGGAGGTGAAAAAATATGGATGTAATATACTCCATGATGGAAAATCTTCTCCCTTTTTCATGGATAGAATTTAATTTTATGAAAAACGCGTTTTTAGCCGTTTTGCTTATTGCTCCCCTCTTTGGGCTCGTGGGAACTATGATAGTAAACAACAAAATGTCGTTTTTTTCCGATGCCATGGGACACTGCGCGCTCACGGGGATTGCTATAGGCATTATGTTGGGCGTAGACAACTACGCGGTATCGATGCTCGGTTTCGCGCTTATATTTGCTTTGGGAATATCAAGCATAATTGAATCACGCATATCTTCTTCCGATACCATTATCGGGGTATTTTCTTCCGCTGGAATTGCGCTCGGAATCGTGATGCTTTCGGCAAAGGGTGGATTTTCAAGGTATTCGGGATATTTAATAGGCGATATACTTTCAATAACAAAAAACGAAATCATTTCGTTAGCCGTTGTGCTTTTGCTGGTCGTTATAATTTGGATAATCTCGTTTAACAAGTTGCTTATTTCAAGCCTTAATTTAGACATGGCAAAAAGCAAGCAAATAAATGTGAAATTTTATAAAAATATATTCGTTATTCTCATCGCTCTAATAGTCACGGTTTCACTTAAATGGGTTGGCATGCTCATAATAAACTCCCTTCTCGTGTTACCCGCGGCATCCGCTAAGAACATAGTTAAAAACATGCGTGCATATCACCTGGTGTCGATAATATTCTCGCTTTTTTCCGGGATATCCGGTCTTATAATTTCTTATTATACGGCTTCATCGGCGGGAGCAACGATTGTGCTTATATCGTCAATAATATTTTTCATTACATTTTTTATAAACAAAGCGTGCAACCTAAGTTGATAGAAAACCATAAAGAAGGTGAGCGTCACGAATATATTTAAATCAATGTGGAACTGCATGAAATACAGCGATAAATTTTTATGGACTATAATACTTTCCATTTCAATTTACGGATTACTTTTGGTCGGAAGCTTATCAAGGGAAGGATTTAATTATTTTTTCGTGCAATCCATTTCAGTAATCATCGGGCTTTTAGGAGCCGTAACTCTTCAGGTGGTAGATTATAAAGTGATTTCAAAAGCCTCTAAATGGATCGCTGCCGCTTGCATAATTTTAATAATTTACACCCTGTTTGCCGGAGTGACTATCGAAGGCTCTTCGGGAGTTAATGCGCGAGCGTGGATAAAATTACCCGGCGGTATAACATTTCAGCCCTCGGAACTTGTAAAAATAGGATTCATAATAACTTTTGCGAAGCATCTTACTGTACTCAAAAAATCCGAGCAAATAAAAAATCTCAAGAGTGTTGCTATCCTGGCGCTTCACGCTTTGGTACCTGTGATTTTAATGCATTTGCAAGGCGACGACGGCGCGGCAATAATATTTTTATGCATCGCCCTTATCATGGCGTTTATGGCAGGATTACCGCTTCGATATTTTTTGACAGTAGCGTCACTTAGCACCCTAATGGCGCCGATTGCATGGAATTTTGTACTTGCGGATTACCAGAAGCAAAGGATACTCAGTCAAATGAATCCCGAAGCGGACCCGCTTAACATGGGGTATCAGCAAATTCAAGGCAAACTTTCCATAGGTTCAGGCGGATTATTCGGAGAAGGTCTTTTTAACGGTCCGAGAGTCGCCAACAATGTTGTACCGATTCAGGAAAGTGATTTTATATTCTCGGTGGCAGGAGAAGAATTGGGATTCATCGGATGCGCGCTCATAATCTTACTTCTTTTACTGCTGATTTTAAGAATTGGATTTATTGCGATAAAATCCAACAACTTAAACGGTGCGTTAATATGTTTCGGGTTTATGGGTCTTATAGCCTCACAAACTATTTTCAATTTGGGGATGTGCTTGAGTTTGCTCCCTGTTATGGGGGTAACTCTCCCCTTTTTCAGCGTGGGCGGTTCTTCCGCATCCTGCCTTTATCTTGGAATGGGCATACTTCAAAATATATATCTGAACCGCGATCAGACAAAAAACACAATTAAAACTGACGAACCATAAAAAAGATTTTAAAATAAAAAAGACCGTTATGGTTTCGCTTATGCAAAAATCCGATAACAATTTAATTAAAAAGTATAATGTTTGGAATACAGCCCATAATTAATGTTATAAACTTAAGTGCAATAGATTATATAATCTTAAAAAATACTAATAATAAAAATTTAGATATTGACAATTTTTATATAAAAAGTAAAAATAAAATTCGGAATATTATAAATAAATTATAAAATAATCTGCGTTTTATTTTTAAGGAGGCTATGACCGCACATGGAAAATTTGTGCATAAACTGCATGGAATCAATAGAAAATAATCAGAGTATTTGCCCTCACTGCGGCGAGCCTTTAGATGAACCTCAAATAACTCCGTTTATGCCCAAAAAATCAACCCTGGCGGATCGTTACCTCGTGGGGAAAGGTCTTGAAATCGACGGGGAAGGTCTTAGTTATATAGGGTATGATTTAACTAAAAACACAAAAATATATATAAGAGAATTTTACCCGTCCAACTTATGCGCCCGAAGAAATGACTTCACAACCACTGAGCCATTACCGAACTGCGAAAAAACTTATAAAAGCTTACTGGTTGAATTTTTAAAATATTTCAGATCGGTGGCAAGGCTTCGAAATCTTCCGGCTATTATGTCGGTTTATGATATCTTTGAAGAAAACAACACGGCATATATAGTGTGCGAATGGATTGAAGGCGTGCGTTTTGACAAATATCTTAGCACTAAAGGCGGATGTTTGGAGTGGGACGAGGCAAGAATTATGTTCATGCCCCTGCTGTCTTCACTTAGCCACATGGAAGCTTACGGCACGCGTCACCTGGGGATTTGTCCGGAAAACATAATATTAACTTCGGAAAACAAGTTACGTCTTACAGGATTTGCAACCAAGAACCTAAGAAGTGCCCACTGTGCTATAAACAGTCAACTTTATGACGGATGCTCGGCTCTTGAACAGTATCTTGATAATTACAAGCCTTCAGAAACCACAGATGTTTACGGTTTTACCGCATCTTTGTTTTTGGCTCTTACGGGTGAATATCCGTTACCGGCTCCAAAACGACAGCAAAATGATAAGTTACTTATGCCTCAAAACATATTAAATAAATTACCTGAAAATGTAGTGTCGGCTATTGCTACAGCATTAAGAGTTTATCCTAACAATCGTACTCTTTCCTTTGAAACCCTGCGAATAGAACTTTCCAACTCTCCGCTGCTTCGGGTGAAAGACATCGAAGAACCTGAGGAAGTGTTTTATTATGAGGCTCATAACGATGATGAAAACGCAAAGAAATCTTCGGGGGTTTTATGGGGAATCGTTTCATGTGTTTCCGCGCTTGTACTTCTTCTCACATGCCTCGGGGTGTATTGGTTCTGGCTAAGGGATAATTCCACTAATCAAAAATCCGGTTCCTCGGAAATATCGCAAGAAGACGAGAATCAAACAGAAAAAATCGAAGAAAACATAAACGAAAATCAAACTAAAGAAAAAATGCCCGTTCCGGATCTTACCGGAAGAAATTTTAAAAATTTACAAGAAGAACTATCCGGGGGAAGTTCACGGTACAGGGTAGTTTTATTATCAGAAGAATTTCACGATACCATCGGCGAAGGCTGCATAACTTCTCAAACACCAAATTACGGGGAAGAGATGGAAGTGGGTTCCACCATAGCGGTAAACATAAGTAAAGGCAGCAAGCAGCGTGTATTACCTAACGTTACCGGAAAAACCCTTTCGGAAGCAGCTCAATTAATAACCAATATAAAATTAAAACCAATCGCCACAAATGAATTTAGCAACGATTTCGCTGAAGGTACTGTTATAGGTTATAAAAACTATAAAGCGGGAGATTCACTTGATTATAACTCCGAGGTTATAATAATAGTAAGCAAAGGTCCGGCTTAGTGCAAAACTTTACAGTTGTGTTAAATTTTAAATTCTTAAAAAGTTATTATGCATCAATCCTGAATCCGCGGGGAACCTCGGCTTCAAAAGTGTACTTTAATGTACTCGTTTGTTAGAAATTTTGTGGAATAAACTTCTTCGAAATTTAAAATAAATAAAATATAATCTGCCATTGACTTCTCTATATATGGGGAATATAATTATGTGGCGCTACTACATATGGTGTTCAAATATTATATAATAACCGCATAAAATATGTTAATAAATTAATGATATGCACAAAATAAGTGCAAATAAAATAAATTTGTCTAGGGGGCTAAATTTTATGAAAAACATAATATTATACAGTAACGGTTGCCCAAAATGCAGGGTGCTTGAAAATAAATTGAATGATAAACACATAGACTTTATTAAGAACAGCAACGTGGAAGAACTTATCCCTCTGGGCATTAAAAGTTTACCCGCTCTTAAGTGCGACAATAATTTGATGAATTTCACGCAAGCAAATGATTGGGTAAATAAACAGGGGGGCAAATAAATGAATATAAAGTTAGATCTCTATGAATCGTTTTCAAAATGTTTGGAAAAAATGAAAAGCAAATATGACAAAAGATTCGAAATGATGAATGGTTTTTCAAATTCCAATCTGAATTTTACGGATTTTATCGATAATTTCATAAAATCCAAAACCGTTGCGGAAACCACCATAGATGCCAATGCAAACAGCACGACAAGAGATGTCAGAACTCTTCTTGCCGACATGGTAAAACCTCATACAAAGCTTTTATCATATAATAAAATATATAAAGAAATCTCATTAAAATATGGACCTGAAACAGCCGAAAAATGGTTAGAAGGCGAATGGAACGGTGAATTCTATCTTCATAATTCCGCAACTGCCTCCTTCACCCCTTATTGCTATGCTTACGACCTCGATAAATTGGTTGACAACGGACTTTATTTTATAAATAAATTCAAGACCGGAGCGCCAAAACATTTGACCACGTTTAATGACCATGTGCTGGAATTTATCAGCTGGGCATCGAACAGAAGCAGCGGAGCGGTTGGGCTTCCAAGTTATTTACTTTATTCATATTATTTCTGGTACAACGACACCAAGAATAATTTTTACCTTCAAGACCCTGAATATTACCGCAGACAATGCTTCCAAAAATTTATTTACGATTTAAATCAGCCTTACCTCAGAGTTACTGAATGCGCGTTTTCAAACATAAGCGTTATGGACAGAAATTATCTCGTGGAACTTTTCGGAGGTCGCAAGTTCCCGAACGGAGAATATGTGATCGACCACATTGAGGGCATAATAGAGCATCAAAAAGTGTTTATGGAAGTAGTCTCAAAAACTCGTGAAGAAACTATGATGACTTTCCCTGTTCTTACATACTCCCTTTTATTCCAAAACGGAAAATTTGTTGATGAAGAATTTGCCAGATGGTGCAACAAACACAATACAAGATGGTATGACAGTAACTTCTACGTTGGAAACGATGTAACAAGCCTTTCAAATTGCTGCAGGCTTATTTCAAACACGTCTAAACTTGATGCTTTTATAAATTCCGTCGGCGGAACTTCCCTTTCGGTCGGAAGCGTACAGGTCAACACAATAAATTTACGCCGCATCGCAATAGAATCAAACGAAAGCAAAGAAAAGTTCCTGGAAATATTAAAAGACCGACTTGACAACTGCGTTAAAGTTCTGGATGTCGTGCGGGATATAATAAAACAAGATATTGATAAAGGTCTGTTGCCCAATTACACTTTCGGTCTTATCGAGCTTGCAAAACAATACAACACCATTGGAATCACCGCAATGTATGAAGCTGTTTCCGAATTTGGGTTTATAGACACCGACGAATTTGGAAATAAGTCCTATTCAAAAGAAGGACTCGAATTCGCAACCGAGATATTAAATGCTATCAACTCGCAAAAAGACTCTTATACGTTCGACTACAGCATAAACGTGGAAGCCATTCCTGCCGAAAGAGCGAACGTAATCTTAAGTCAAAAAGACTGTATTTTACACCCCGAAAAAGAGCAATATTTCATTTATTCCAATCAGTGGATACCGCTTATGGAAAAATGCACACTCAACGAAAAAATCAAACTGGGTGCCAAACTCGATAAAGAGTGTGGCGGTGGGCAGATTTCTCACATAAATCTTTCCGGAAAATTTGCAAGCGAACAGCAAGCATGGGATCTCCTTAACCATATTGCAAAAGCCGGAGTAATATATTTTGCTTACAACTGCAAGATATCTGTTTGTGCGAATGAACACGCGTTCTTTTCGAAAAATTGTCCAAAATGTGGAAATGAAGCTGTCGATACATATTCACGAGTAGTCGGGTTTTTAGTGCCCGTTTCGGCTTACAGCAAAGAGCGTAAACAAGAGTTCGAACAAAGAAAGTGGTTCGATTTAAATGAGCACTGAAGCTATACTCCCTGATTTTAATATTAACGTAAAAGATATATCTGATGAAAATTTTCAAGATTATATAAAACCATCTATGTTCATAGCATGTGTAAAATGTGATTTTAAATGCCTCAAAGAACTTAATCTCAGCCCGGATATATGCCAAAACATGAAAATTTCGCTTATGCCTGATAAAAAAATCCCAATTCCTCAAATTTTCAAATGGTATAAATCTAATCCTCTTACGACGGCTGTGGTTCTTGGCGGTTTGGAGCCTATGCTTCAATTTGACGAAATACTTAACCTGATTTGTTATTTCCGCAGCAATAAATGCTCTGATGATTTCGTGATATACACGGGTTATTATCCTGAGGAAATTAAAAAAGAGGTGCAAAAACTTAAAAAATTTGATAATATTATAATTAAATACGGAAGATTTATTCCTGATTCAAAGTCAAAATTCGATGAGATTTTAGGAATAACCTTAAGTTCAGAAAATCAGTTTGCAGTCAAAATCAGCTGATTTTCAAATTTTTATATAAAGTTTAGGTATGAAAGGTTAACAAGTTATGAAAAATATGGACACTATCGTAGCACTTTGCAAAAGCAGAGGTTTCATTTTTTCGGGTTCTGAGATTTACGGAGGTCTTTCAAACACATGGGACTACGGCCCGCTCGGTGTTGAATTTAAGAATAATATAAAAAAAGCCTGGATCAAAAAATTCGTTCAGGAATGCAAATATAATGTCGGCTTGGACGCCGCTATACTTATGAATCCAAAAGTTTGGGAAGCTTCCGGTCATGTGGGCGGGTTCTCTGACCCTCTAATGGACTGTAAAAGCTGTAAAACGCGTTACAGAGCTGATAAACTAATCGAAGAAACAGGCGCTGACCCCAATGGCATGACTTTTGATGAAATGCAGAATTATATAAAGCAGCATAATATTTCTTGCCCGGGCTGCGGAAAAAATGATTTTACAAACATAAGAAAATTTAACCTTATGTTTAAAACATTTCAGGGTGTTACGGAAGAAAGTAAAAATGAAATTTACTTGCGCCCCGAAACTGCTCAAGGAATTTTTGTGAACTTTTCAAACGTTCAGAGAAGTGCACGAAAAAAATTACCATTCGGAATCGCGCAAATAGGCAAATCTTTCAGAAACGAGATAACACCCGGAAATTTCACGTTCCGCACACGCGAGTTCGAACAAATGGAGCTTGAGTTTTTCTGCACTCCCGGAACAGACATGGAATGGTTTGGATACTGGAAAGAATTTTGCGAAAAATGGCTTTTGAACCTTGGAATGAGCAAAGAAAACATAAAATTGCGTGATCATTCCAAAGAAGAGCTTTCACATTATTCCACAGCCACTTCCGACATAGAATACAAATTCCCGTTCGGCTGGGGCGAACTCTGGGGAATTGCGGACAGAACCGACTTTGACCTTAAACAACATCAGGAGCATTCCGGTAAAAATCTGGAGTACTTTGACCCTGAAAACAGTGAAAGATACATTCCTTACGTTATTGAGCCATCACTCGGCGCAGATAGAGTAGCACTTGCGTTTTTATGCGACGCTTATACCGAAGAATCCGTAAGCGAAGAAGACACCAGAGTGGTTTTAAAACTTCATCCTGCTCTTTCGCCTTATAAAGCTTGCATACTCCCTCTTTCAAAAAAACTTGGAGAAAAAGCTGAAAAAATCAGAGATGATCTTTCGAAATATTTTATGGTCGATTATGACGATGCAGGCTCAATCGGCAAGCGTTATCGCCGCCAAGATGAAATCGGAACTCCTATGTGCATAACTTATGATTTTGACAGCGAAACCGATGGCTGCGTAACCGTCCGCGACCGCGACACAATGGGGCAAGAAAGAATAAATATTAATAATCTTAAAGAATATGTTCAAAATAAAATTGAATTTTAAAGTTATAGAGATAATTATTAGAAAGGTGGCAAATGAGGGCAATTTCAACTAAAGCTCTCGAAGTAATGAAAAAATTTATATACATGGATAACGCCGCTACTACTTCTGTAAGTCCGGAAGCTTTTGAGGCTATGCTGCCTTTTCTGAAAGAAGATTTCGGAAACCCGTCAACTATATACAGTCTGGGTAAAAAAGCTCGAAAAGAAGTTGAAGAAGCAAGGGCTTTGGTTGCAAAAGCTATAGAAGCCACACCACAAGAAATATTTTTCACTTCTTGTGGCACAGAATCTGACAACTGGGCAATTAAGGGCGCTGCTTTTGCTGAACTTAAAAAAGGTAAAAATCATATAATAACATCAAAAATAGAGCACCACGCGGTTCTTCATACGGTACAATACCTCGCCCGATACGGTTTTGACATCACTTACATTGACGTTAATGAAAATGGTCTTGTAAACCCTGCGGATATTAAAAAATCAATAACAGATAAAACCGCTCTTGTAACAATAATGTATGCCAATAACGAAATAGGTACAGTGGAACCCATAGAAGAAATCGGGGAAATTTGCCATGAGAAAGGCGTGCTGTTTCACACAGACGCAGTACAAGCCATTGGGCACGTAAATATTGATGTTAAAAAACAAAATATAGACATGCTGTCGCTTTCAGCACACAAATTCCATGGGCCAAAAGGCGTGGGTGCGCTTTACATTAAAAAAGGTGTAAAAATAGAAACATTCATGGAAGGCGGAGCGCAAGAATCCGGTAGACGCGCAGGGACTGAAAATGTTGCGGGAATAGCTGCACTCGGCAAAGCTATCACAGTAGCGTGCGCAGATATAAACCTCAAGAATTCCAGCCTTATTAAAAAAAGAGATAAGCTTATAAACGAGCTTCTTAAAATTGAGCATTCACGTCTCAACGGAGACTCCATTCATAGATTACCAGGGAATGTAAACATAAGCTTTGAAGGTATTGAGGGGGAATCGCTCCTTTTGCTTTTGAATATGGCGGGGATATGTGCTTCTTCAGGGTCAGCCTGCACATCAGGCTCGCTTGATCCAAGCCACGTGCTTTTAGCAATAGGTCTTCCCCATGAAATTGCCCACGGATCGCTCAGGCTTTCTCTCGATGAGTCTACAACAGACGAAGAAATAGATTTTGTTATAAAAGAAGTTAATAAAGCGGTGAAACGACTGCGAGATATGTCCCCTCTATGGGAAAAAATTATTAAAAATAAAAAATAAAGGAGTTGAAAACAAATTGAATTACAGTGAAAAAGTTATGGATCATTTTGCAAACCCAAGAAATATGGGTGAAATAGAGAACGCTGACGGCATTGGAGAAGTCGGAAACCCAAAATGCGGCGACATAATGAAGATGTATCTTAAAATAGAAGACGGGCGCATAAAAGATGTAAAATTCAAAACCTTCGGTTGCGGAGCGGCTGTAGCCACAAGTTCGATGGCGACCGAACTCATCAAAGGGAAATCTATAGACGAAGCACTTAAAATAACTAATCGAGCAGTTATGGAGGCTCTTGACGGATTGCCGCCTGTTAAAATACATTGTTCTGTGCTCGCCGAACAAGCCATAAAAGCCGCACTTGCGGATTATTACACTAAAAAAGGCATAGATCCCACCCCCATAGTAGGTCCGATAGGAGACTGCCATGGTTCGGAATGTGGCGGATGTCCGGTATAATTTAAATTAGAAATTTATAAACATCTCTAACATAAGAGGTGTTTATTTTTATGTTATATACTTGAAAAAATCTGTGCCATAATTTTATAATTAATGATTGTCAAACATAAATTTAAAATAAAAATTCGAAAGGTTTAACAATGGTTTCTAATATAAACAGTATGGGGTTGAACGGCTTAGAAGCGTTTGTCGTAACCATAGAATCAGATATAACCTCCGGTATGCCGTCTTGCGAGATTGTCGGCTTACCTGATGCTTCGGTAAAAGAATCCAAAAACAGAGTTCGCTCGGCTCTCAAAAATTGCGGATTTAATTTTCCGATTGCTCGAATTACCATAAATCTTGCTCCCGCAAACGTAAAAAAAACAGGTTCACTTTACGATTTACCAATATTTTTGTCTATTTTAAAGTCAAGCGGTCAAATTGATGAAATACCTGAAAACTCCGTTTTTATAGGTGAACTTTCGCTTACAGGCGACGTGTGCCCTGTAAACGGGATACTTCCTATGACTATTAAAGCCATGGAAGAAGGATTTAAAAATATATTCGTGCCCCAAAAAAATGCAGCCGAAGCAGCAGTTATTCAAGGGATTAATGTTTTCCCGCTGAAAAACATTCATGAGATTACGCGACATATTCAGCTTCGGAAATCGCTTTCGGTACAGCCTTATACTCCTGTAGTAAAAAAATCTTCAAAAAATCATTTGGATTTTTGCCAGGTAAAAGGTCAGTTTGATGTTAAAAGAGCTTTGGAAATCGCAGCAGCCGGAAACCATAATGTGATTTTAATCGGACCTCCGGGTTCCGGCAAAAGTATGCTCGCCAAAAGACTGCCTTCAATTCTGCCCGAAATGACGTTTGAAGAAATTATAGAAACTACTAAAATTTACTCCATAAACGGGATTTTGCAAGGCGAATCTCCTCTTATAACCGAGCGACCATTTCGCAGTCCGCATCACACAATTTCATCAGTAGGACTTTCGGGAGGAGGAAGCATACCTCATCCGGGCGAATTGTCACTTGCTCATAATGGAGTTTTATTTCTCGATGAACTTTCTGAGTTTTCACGCCCGGCCATGGAATCCCTAAGACAACCCCTTGAGGAAGGCAAAATAACAATTTCTCGCGTACGCAGCACGTTTACTTACCCCTGTTCGATTATGTTTGTAGCAGCAATGAACCCTTGCCCATGCGGGTATTACGGTCACCCCACCAAAAGTTGCACTTGCTCTACTCATGCGGTCGCCAAATATCTTTCACGCGTTTCAGGCCCTATGCTTGACAGAATAGACATCCACATTGAAGTCCCGCCTGTGGATTTTGAAAACCTTACATCTGATGAAAAAATCGAAACATCTGAGCAGATAAGAACCAGAGTTAATAAAGCACGTGAAATTCAAACACAGCGTTATAAGGAAATCGGAGTAACATGCAATGCTTCCATACCATCGCATGTTTTAAACAAAATATGTCCCCTCACGCAAAAAGCACAAAGCATTCTTCAAAAAGCATTTGAAGCTATGGGACTGTCCGCACGAGGCTATGATAAAATTTTAAAAATATCAAGAACTATTGCAGACCTTGACGGATCACAAACTATAGACGTTCAGCATATTGCCGAAGCAGTTCAGTACAGAAGCCTCGATAGAAAATATTGGAACGTGTCAAAGTAAAGCAAAAAGCTACTGCTTAGCAGTAGCTTTTTTAAATTTAAGCGGGAAATAAAACTAATTCCACCAGCCTTTTTTCTGTCCAAGCGTTTTAAGTGCCGGCCAGCCTTTTTTATATCCTGCATAAGCTATAGCTATTGCTGCCGCAGCACCTCCAGCGCTCATAACTCCTGTGGCATACTTATTAGCATTCGCTTGAAGACTTTCCCCTGCTCTTCCCAGAAAATTATCTTTATAAAGCGTACTTGGATCTTTCTTAAATTCTTCGTCAGTAACCGCACCAATATTTGCTCCTAATGTGTTAAAAGCATCTGTAAGTTTACCATGCACATATTTAACAGGGTTTCCTAACCCTCCAGATGCTTGATTCAATTCTTCGTCAGGTACATCTTTAAATTTTGAAAGGATATCACCGAAAGAAGTTGCCATTTCTTTAACATCATTATCTGTGATTTCTAAGCCTTCGGTTTTGAAGAAGCTTTTTACTTCATCGGGTGTTCCGAACCCCATTAATTTTTCCACAAAAGACCTGTCTTTTAATCTTTCTGAAATTTTTGAATCCATTTTAAACACATCCTTATTTTTAAATTTATATGCATTATATACAAAATAAATCAACATGTCAATACTTTTGATTAATTTTTATAAATTATAATTTATATCATTTTTAAATCTTGTGTATTTCTCAAAATATGTATTGCTACTGCTGTTATATCGTCATCGTGACTTTCTTTTCTGATTTTCACGGCTTTATCCACAAGGCGTTTGGAAAGTTCACGCGCGCTGTTATAATTTTTAGACTCAAGAGTTTCGATTATCCAGTCTTCACCTATATCCGTTGCACCGTCAGAAAGCATAACGACCCAGTCCTCTTCTTCTAAAGCTATGGTTTCACAGGAAAACGAAACATTACTAAGTATTCCGATCGGAAGCGATTCAAAACCAAGCTTTATTACTTTATCTTTTTTAACAATGAAAGTAAGAGGAGAACCCGCTTTCATAAATTTTGCTTCTCCCGTGAAAAGATCGAGCGAGAGAGCGTCCAACGTAGCTAAAGATTCATCACCGGATTTCAAAAGCAATGCGGAATTTACAAGTTTTATCGAACAATTAAAGCCCATACCCGATTTTATAAAATTTTTCATAAGTTCGGATGTCATAGCTCCTTCGGCGGCAGCTGAACTGCCTGTGCCCATGCCGTCGCTTATTATCACATTAAATTTACCGGTACCGTCTTCGAAATAACAGCAGCTGTCACCACAAAGTTTTCCGTTATTAAAAGAATGCTGGCTTGCACCTATATCAACATTAAAAACTTTCTTTTCGCACATCTGAACCCTGCAAATATCATCAAAGGAATTTATTATGGGATCGCCTAATCTTCGACCGCAAACTTTTGATATTTTATTTACGGTTTTTTCATTAAACTTATCGCTAACCAAAAATTTGCATTCTATATCTACATATAGCTTTTTATTATCGTCTTTACGGCAGCTTACACTCATAACATCAATTCCCGAACGATAAAGCTCGTTTTTGATCTTCAAAGCCAGTTCCTCATCAAACTCAACACATTTAAAGAACTCGTCCGATAAATCTTCAATAAGAGAACTTACACCTTCTATTTGCTCCGACATTACCTTTTTAAATTCGTTCATTCTGGTTTGTGCGGTTTTTTGAGCGTAAAAATCAGAATGTAATTTAAAAATTTTTTTAATAAGAGAATCGGTTTTATGACATCGTTTAAGAAAATCAGGCGAAAAATCTTTTATGCTTACTTTTTTGCTTTCGGAAACAAGATCGATTACGTGGTTAAAATTACGATGCGTGCTTTCACATTCCTTAGACCAGCACAGCGTATGCAGCCCGCATGAATTACAGGATGAGTACACCGAACTTATGCCTACACTTTTAAAATTCACTTGCGGAGTTTTAAAAAATTCCGAAGAAGCTTTTTCAATAAACGCAGGAACCGAAAGCAAAGATTTCGATGCAAAATTAAGGCGTTGAGCAACTGCTTCTTTCACTGCACCTGAATCTGAAGAATTTAAAAACGAAGGTGATGAACTTTTAACTTTATTAAAAAACGATTTCGGAAGAAGTAAAAAAACCGTAATTGCTATTATGGATTCATAAAGCCCGCTCACCATCGCATTAACATCGCCTGACTGAAACGATACGAGAACACTGGAAAGAATGAACGCGGTACATATCCCTATTTTCCCAAACGATGAAAAAAATCCTGCAATCATTCCCCCAAAAGCATAAGAACCGGAAACATATGTAAATCCAAATGACGGCAAACTGAATATCACCCCGCAAGCAATGCCTGAAACTCCCCCACCCGTAACCCCCATAGAGTAAGAGGCCACTAAAATCATGATTATTGCGAGAGTTCTTCCCAGAGAAATTCCACCCACCGATACCCCGGCAAAAGAAAGAAGCATTATGCTAAAGCTTACCGCAACACATGTGAATTCTTTTGAATTTAAAGCATATATTTTCTTTTTAGACAATAACTTAAAAGCATTATCAAAAAAGTAAGCGGCACCCGCGGCTACCAGTGCCTCTACAACGCTTACCGATACATCGCGTCCGTCAAAGCCTTCGGCAGAGTTCATGGCCAGACCTGTCACAAGAGAGGATATAAATACAATGGTTGGAGTATAAAGAAAATGGTTTTTCACTTTGGTAAGGTCGCTCAAAGTCCACCTCACCGCTGCGATTGAAATAATAGTTGATATGTAACGCACACCGGATCCAATACGAAGAGGAAACAAATACCCTAAAACAGCACCTATTATGGTAGGGGTCATTAATTTGCTCGGGACTGACGCCGATAAGGAAACTCCGAAAGGATAATAGCTTCCGAAAATTGTCCCCCGCGACATCAATACTCCCGCAACCAAATACATAGCTTTAATAAAAAGCAGTTTTAAGGAGTAATTTTTTGCCAAATCAAAAATTTTTTCTCCGGTTTTAACAGTTGCACCTTTCAACTTCTACCGCCACCTAAAATAATAATTTTTAAAGCAGTAACCGTGGTGATTTTATTTCCACGATTTCACTTGCGAGTAAAACTCATTATATTAGCCGACCATACGGCTTTGTTGTCAAAGTGCGCTGTATTTTTATTGTTTTTTTTAAAATATTTTATTTTTTATTTATATATATTGGCGATTTTTCGGAATTATTTTCACATATCAATACTTTTTTGTTGTATTTTCTAATTAATTGGCGTTTTAACTCTCATATTTTCACCTGCTCCGAAACAGACTTTCCTGCTTTTCTGCTCTTTTGATGCAGGCATAGGTAATATCCGAATTAAAAATAATATCGCATTGTTTTTTCCACACGTAACCTGGCTTTTTTTATATGCCTTGAAACCGAAGAAATACCTATTCCAAGTTCGTCGGCTATATCTTTCATTTTTCTCATCTCACCGTAATAAAGCCATACGCATTGGCGTTGCTTTTCGGTAAGTTCGCCATTAACAATACTTTTTAAAGATCCTACCATTTTTTTATAATTCATGTCCTCCCCGTTAAACATATCTTTATTATAATTTGAAACACTTACCAAGGACTCAGTAAACTTATCTAGAAACAGGGACCTATTTCCCATTTTTCATTACCTCACATTTTCTGTTTAAATATTTACCTGTATGTATTAAATCTAAATACATTGCGTAAAGAATAGAAATTCTGTAGTGTGTTTCTTCTTCGCTTCGACTGTCGGATTTCACGTATTGTGTTTTAATTGTTTTAAGTATTTTGATATGTTTCCTCAGTATTTCTGCCTCTTTAAAATATTCTCGCGACAAAGTTTCATAATACATAACGTTTCCCCTTTACACGTTTCGTGTAGTGAATCATAAAAAATAAAAAGCCTTAACAATATTTTAATTTACAATTTATTGCCACTACTTTTTCTAAGATTTCCAAAATCATGGTATCATATGCATATTAACACGTCAACAAAAAAATTTTTTTTAATATTAAAACACAAAAATTGTAATCTTTCACAAAAGTATATTTTTATACATTTATTGCACACTAAATGTGTGAGTGATATAATAATTGTACAATTTAAATTTTTTCGACAAAGTTTTATTAACTTATACTTTCAAAAAATACTAATATTTTATAAGCTATATAAATTAGCCCATTTAAGCAAATACGTTCCGGCACCTCTATTAAAACCTTCTAAAAGACATAAGATTCCGCATCATACTTGATATTTCAAAGTACAATTTCAAAATTTACATATCGCTTACATCTGATCAGGGAGTGATTACCCATTAAAAATAACTTAGGAAACAAATTAAAATATTTAAGATTGAAATCAGGTCTTACCCAGGCACAGCTGGCAGACAAGCTTAACATTTCGGCGTCAACTGTAGGAATGTATGAGCAAGGAAGACGTGAGCCTGACAATCATACACTTTCAAAAATATGCCGCATGCTGGACGCAAGTGGCGACTATATACTCGACCTTGAAGGCAATGAAAACCCCGACCCCGAAAGCTCCGAAATTTACAGTGTGATATCAAATTTTATAAACTGCCTCGAAACCCAAGAAGGCTTGATGTTTAACGGTGAACCAATAAATAAAGGCGAAAAAAAAAGGATAGCTTCTGCTCTCAAAGTAGCAACCGCGGTTACTCTTTCTGATATCAACTGTAAAATATAATGACCCTATCAAACAAGTGATTCTCACTTTTAAAATAACATTTTTCCGCCGCCTGAATACAATATAAAAAAGAGAATTTTAAAATGTTAAGTTTCAGTCATACTAATTCTCGGAAGTAATGGCGGTGAATCTTATGTGTGGTTATAAACAGCAAGGAATACTATCACTTGCTTTCGGACTGGGGCTTACACTTTCGTTTTTGTTTCCTGATTGTCTGATTATAATGATCATTTCCATAATAATTGTGACCTTATCTATAGCGCTTATAAGGTGTTGATTCTGATATATAGGGGGGTTGGGAAGATGAAAGTTGTTGTGATTAAAAGTCCCGGTATATTAGGCTTTTTTCTTAGGAAAATATTTGGAATAAAAAAAGAAAAAATTTAAAATAAACTTATTTTAAGCTATCAAATTAGCTTGGAAATATTAAATTTCCAAGCTAATTTAATTTATTCCCTACACAGAAAAAACTACATCTACTCATAAATTATTAGCCGGATGTGTTCTTGACATCAACACCACAATTCTCCAAAGCAAACCTTAGCATTATACTGATAAGTTCGTTTCGGCTTCTTCCCGTATTAAAAGCAACACGGTCAAGTTGTTCCACTACATCGTTTTTTATACGAACCGAGAAAGTTTTATATCCATCTTCGCCTTTCGGGCTTTTGGCATTTATTACGAGTTTTTTTGACATAATTTTCTCCTTTCACCATTTATATTATACATTTTTAATTTTTTGTTGTATGTTAATGTTTCTAACATGGAATATCACTACACGAAATGAAGTTATGTATTTCAAATCGAGCAACTTATTTTTATTACTTTTTGGTTTTTAACTTAAGCTTAATATTATAAATCTTATTATAATTCCAAATTTGTACTTTCCGCTTTAAACAAAGTATGATAAAATTTAATACATATTATAAAATTATCAATCAAAAACATAAACGGAGGTACAACTTGGATTATTTTAACTCTATACTGGCAACCATAAGCGACGCGATATACATATATATACTTGTTGGATTATTGGTAATTTGCGGACTGTATTTCACTATAAGGACAAAGTTTTCTCAGCTAAGATTATTTTCGGATTCCGTTAAATTTTTAACAGAAAAAGCTTCGGGCAAAAAAGTTTCATCGTTCCAAGCACTTATGGTATGCACGGCGTCAAAAGTAGGCACCGCCAATATAGCTGGCATCGCAACCGCTATTGTTATAGGCGGACCGGGTTCAATATTTTGGATGTGGATAATGGCACTCATAGGCTCGGCTTCATCAATGGCCGAAGCAACTCTTGCGCAGATGTACAAAAGCAAAAGCAAGGACGGAAGCTCTTTTATAGGTGGCCCGTCATACTACATAGAAAAAGCTTTAGGTAAAAGATGGCTGGGTGTAGTGTTTTCTTCCCTCTTTCTTTTCTGCTTTTTGTTTGGATTCAATGCTCTGCAAGCTCACAACATGTCTTCCTCTTTAAAATATTATATACCAAATTACGAATGCACCGCATGGCCGTTGATTATAGGATTGGTTTTTGCTGTTTTGATCAGCCTTGTGGTTTTTGGAGGAATGAAAAGAATCGGATTTGTGTCCTCTTACCTTATACCTGTAATGGCAAGCATTTACATTTTAATGGGATTATATATTATAATAACAAATTTTGGGAAATTGCCACAGGTTTTCTCCGATATATTATCAACCGCTTTTAATTTCCCGTCTGTGTTCGGGGGATTTGCAGGAAGCGCGATGCTGATTGGAATCAAGCGCGGTCTTCTTTCCAACGAAGCGGGTATGGGAAGCGCACCTAATGCAGCAGCTTCGGCAGATACTTCACATCCGGTAAAGCAAGGTATAGCTCAGGTGCTTTCCGTGTTTATTGATACCGTTATGATTTGCTCCACTTCTGCATTTATAGTTCTTCTCTCCGGAATTGACTTACACACAAAAACCATCGGTATACCGCTTATGCAGCAAGCAATAAGGAACCAGGTCGGCGAATGGGGGATACATTTTATAACTTTTTCCGTAGCGACATTTGCTTTTTCAGCGATAATCGGAAATTTCGGAATATCAGAATCAAACATACTCTTTATTAAAGACAGCCCAAAACTTCTTAAAACAATAAGGATTATAAGTATACTCCCAATAATTTTCGGATGCGTTGCAAGCGCCTCGGTAGTATGGAATCTTGCTGATATATCCATGGCAACGATTGCCACGTTAAATATAGTAGCTATCATTCTTCTTTCAAACCGCTATATGATTTGCCTTAAAGATTATATGAATCAAAGAAAACATAAAAAAGATCCTGTATTTAATGCGCCTGCATGCGGAATAAATGACACGGAGCTGTGGAAATAACAAATTTTAAATTTTGCCTTGCACTTAACTTTTCAAAAAGGAGTAAGTATTATTTATGATAGGTAAAATATTTTCAAGTATTGCCACAATAATAGCCACCCTTACCGCTGCCGTTGTTTTAGGAACAGTTGCGATCATTATAACGTTTATAGGTAGCTGCAAATTTGCGTATGATGTTTACAGCGAAGTGCAAAAACGAAATACATGTGTAAATCCCATAGGCGCTCAAAACTGTGACCCCTCATATAATTCGGCTAACCCAAAGAAAAATTTTTATCGTCAGACCGTAGATAAAGTCGCTAATAAATTTAAACCGGAAAATAAATAAGCTTTATAAATAAGCTTTAATATTAAAAATTAATAAGATATTGTTGATATTTTTGTTAAATTGCTGTAAAATTGAATTAAATAGATGATTTAAAGAATGTTAAACAATATTATGTCAACAATATCTTCAATCGTAATGCTTGTTTTAGGAATATCATTTATTGCTATAATTGCCGTGGGAAGTAAATTTGCTTATGATGTGTATAGTGAAGTTAATCATTCGAGCACACCTGTAGGTCAAATAAAATCACAAGTTACTGGTGCCGCGGAAGAGTTGGGATTTATTAAAAAAACCCCTTATCAAAAAGCTGTTACTCACGCCGCAGACTGGGTGAACAAAAACATTTAACATATTTATAATATTAATAAAACTTCCTGAAAGAATTTAATTTTCTTCAGGAAGTTTTATTATGCAAAATCAAAATTTTATTCTTAAATAACTTTTTCGAATTGACTTGCGTATAAGTCGTAGTATATTCCCTTTTTCTCCAGAAGCTCGCAGTGAGTTCCGTATTCCGATAACACGCCCTTGTCCATTACCAGTATAACATCTGAATTTTTAATAGTGCTTAGCCTGTGAGCAATTATTATCGAAGTTTTATCTTTTAAAACTTTGCTTAAAACTCTTTGGATGTGGCTTTCCGTGCAGGTATCCACTGAGGCTGTAGCTTCATCTAAAATAAAAACAGGTGAATACGAAATTACCATCCTGGCAATGCATATAAGCTGTTTTTGACCCTCAGAAATATTCGAAGCACCCTCCTCTATTTTTGTTTCGTAACCCCTCGGTAAAGATCTTATAAAATGACCTGCACCGACAAACTCGGCAACTTGCTTTACCTCATCATCAGAAGCCTGTAGATTCCCGTAGCGAATGTTCTCCATTACAGTTCCGCTGTATAACCACGAATCTTGAGTCACTATTCCAAAAATCTTTCTGTACTCTTTCAAATTAAATTCATTTATATTTTGTGAACCAAGTAATATTTCACCGGCGCACACATTATAAAACCTCATTAAAATTTTAATAAGAGTTGTTTTACCCGCTCCCGTTTCGCCCACTATCGCAACAGACTTCCCTTGCGGTATTTTAAAAGAAAAATCCTTTATTATAAGAGAATCGGGTGTATAGCCAAAATTTACATTTTTAAATTCAATATCATATTTTAATTTTGAATCAGCGTCTTTTACAAAAGATTTCGAGCAGTCGCTTGGTTCTTCGGGAGCTTTCAAAAATTCAAAAACACGATTTGCGGCAGCTAAAGTTTGCTGAATCAAACCCGAAATAGCCGAAAGCTGAATAATAGGCTGGGTAAATTGTCCGGAATATGCGATAAATGCCGAAATATCCCCTACCGCAAATGCGCGTACCACTGCAAAATATCCACCAACCACACATGAAGAAACATAGCTCAAACTGGAAACAAAACTCACTATAGGAGATATAGTTCCCGAAAGAAACTGCGATTTCCAAGCAAAGTTATACATTTTATTATTAAAACAGTTAAAATCAGCTTTTGATTTTTCTTCAGCACCAAAAGCTTTAATAATTTCATGACCTGAAAAAGTTTCTTCTATGAAACCGTTTATTTTGCCCAGGCTTTCTTGATATCCCACAAAATGCTTTTGTGATTTTTTTAAAACAATAAGAACGACAACAGCTATAATCGGAAGTGTCATTAATGAAATAACCGTCATTTCCCAGCTTATGTAAAACATCATAAAAAGCACGCCAACAGTCATTACAGAAGAGGAAATCACTTGGCTGATGGTTTGCGTAAAGGCGGAGCTTAGAGTATCAACGTCGTTCATAACGCGGGATAAAATATCACCGTGACTTGTGCTTTCAAGGTAGTCGGCAGACAATCGATTTAATTTTTCAGATATATCTTCACGCAAACGATATGTCATCCTAATTGTTACACTGGTTGTAAAATATCTTCCAAGGCACGACGACGCCGCGTAAGCAGAGTAAAGAGCAAACAGCAATGCAACTATTTTAAAAAGATGATTATAATCAATTGCATCGGTTCCACCCGAAATCCCAACAGAAATAGCAGTTATTGCCATACCTGCTATTTTGGGGCTTACAATGGTGATCAAAGTTTCGGCAAGTGAGAAAAAAACAACCAGAGCTATCGGCAGTTTATAATCCGAAGCATAAGCTTTAAGCTCTTTCCATAAGCCTTTCTTATCATATTTTTTTATAGGCTCTGCTGAAGAAATATTCCGTAAATTTTTAAAATCGTTTCTGCTTCTCATGCCGTCACCTCGGTTCCTATCTGAAGTTTAACCATCTCGCTGTAAACTTTACAGCTTTTTATAAGTTCTTCATGATTCCCTATTCCTACAAGTTCCCCACCATCTAAAACCAATATCTTATCTAAATTTCTAATGGTTCCGATTCTCTGCGAAATAATAAAGACCAGTGACCCTTTCAAATTCTCGAGTAAAGACCTTCTAAGATTAGCGTCCGTTTTAAAATCAAGCTTTGAAAAGCTGTCATCAAAAATGTAAAAAGAAGATTTTTTAATCACTGCCCTCGCAATAGCTAATCTTTGGCGTTGCCCCCCCGAAACATTAGTCCCTGATTGGGAAATCAAAAAATCAAACCCTTTTTCTTTTACGAAATCATATATCTGAGCTGTTTTCACAGCCTTTATAAGCTCTTCGTCGCTTGCTTTGTCGTTACCAAGCCTTAAATTCGAAGCAATATCTCCCGAAAAAAGCACACCGTTTTGCGGAGTATATCCCACAGCTTTGCCAATCGCATCTTTTTTTATGTTTTTTAAGTCGATTCCGTTAATTAAAATATTGCCTTCGCATGGCTTGTAAAATCCCATGATCAACCTTACCAAAGTGGATTTTCCGGATCCTGTGGTTCCTATTATCCCAACGGATTCACCGGAGTTTACCGAAAAATTCAAATCTCTGAGCACGCATTCTTTGGCACCCGAATATTTAAAGCTTACGTTTTTAAATTCGATTTTTTCAACAGAGTCAACACTTAATTGCCGCGAATTTTCAGATTCATAATTCTTCGGTTTTTCATTTAAAATTTCAAAAACTCTTTCCACCGAAACCAAAGCTTTCGGAATCATAGAAAACATTATCGAAAGCATTAAAAAAGCCCCTATAATCATTACGGAATACTGCATGAAAGCCATTACATCGCCTACATTCATTTCCGCGCGGCTTATGGCGCCCGCACCCAGCCAAATAATAGTTACAGTAACTGTATTCATCACAATTGTTAAAACGGGCGACATTACCGCCATAACACGCCCAACAAGCAAAGATAAGCCGGCTGATTTCGAGTTGAATTTTTGAAACTTATCCTGTTCAAAACTTTCGTTTCCAAAAGCGCGAATCATCACAGTCCCTGTGAGGCGTTCTTTAATAATCAAATTAAATTTATCCGCTAAAACCTGCAGAATTTTTATTTTGGGCATGACTATTCTGAAAGACACAAGAATTACAGCCACCGAGATTACAGCGCCTATCGCTATAAGCCAACTCATTGAGGTGCTTTTTTTAAGAGCCATAATGATTCCACCAATCATCATTATGGGCGGAGCTATAATTTGCGTAACCATCATTAGTGCACCTTTAACATGCTCCACGTCATTCGTGCTGCGTGTTATGAGTGAGGAAACAGAAAACTTGTCCATTTCCGTATAAGAAAAGTTCATTATTTTTTCAAACATATCTTTACGAATATCCGCTGAAATGCTTGACGACATTCTGGAAATAAGGTAGTTCGTCCAAATTGTAAAAACAATTATAAGCAGCGTTACAGCAAGCATGATTAAACCGATCTGGATTATATAAGATGTTTGATTATTTAAAATTTCAGATTCCGTTTCAAATCCGCTAAGCAAACTGAGGTCACGCACGCCTCTTTGTTTTATTCCTACGTCCACTATATCCGCCATTAAGGCAGGTAAAAACAAAGAACATACCTGAGTTATTATCACGCTTAAAAGCACAAGAACTAACGTCACTTTATATGGTTTTAAATATTTTGAAAGATTTTTGATATAAGCAAGTTTCAAAAGCTATCATTCCTTAAAACTAAACAATATGGTTTTACATACATATTATAACTATACTATATTTCGGATGTTTTTTGTTATAATTAAAGCTCCGCAAATTAAAATCTATCACTAAAACTATTGTAATTAAAATAAAAAAAGCCCCCTCGTAACAACTAGGGGCTTTAATTTACTTAAATTTATTGTGGCAGATATTTAATCAGAACTTTGCATATTACCGTTTTTTGTTCTTCCAAAACCTTTGCTAAATGTAAAATTTCATCCCGATTTTTATCCTTAACTGCGTTATAAAGACGCATACCCTTTTTCCAATGTCCGGCAAAAGTTTTAGCATAAGCTTCTGCACAAGCCTGTTCGCGGGAAAGGGAGTCTAACCCGGGATCACGGGATAACCGAGAATCACTACTTTCTCTGGCGGCTTTGGCAGAGTTAAGAGCCTCTTCGTTGCCGACTTTGTCGATGGCATTAACTTCTGCGATGACAGAGCAACGAGCGCGTCCCACGTGAGATATAATATCTTCTGCAACAGCTTCTGAACTTTCGAAGGTGCCTGCCGCGTTGGAGTCTTGAATAACATCAGAGATTTTGCGGGCATTAAATCTCAACTTATCAAAATTTTCCCAAAGCACAGGTAACTCATCTAAAAGCTCTTCTTTATTCATGTCTTCCAAAGGCTTTCCCATCCTTACCGATGTTATTAACGGTGATGCGTGTAATGCAAGTATTACCAATGACGTTGGCGATAACAATGGCGCCGGTGATGATGATTCCGGTGCCGGACTCGGCACGGGTTTAGATTCCGGGGCCGACCTGGTTAAATAGTATCCTACTGCTGCCAAAATCGCCGCTCCTGCTCCAAATCCCGCCAGTATCTTCCATGTAGTGGACTTGCTTTCTTTCTTATCGTTTTGGACTGTTGCTGTTTTTGCGCCTTTTACGTTCGTTTCGGCGGCACTTACTCCTGAAATCGGCACGGACATGAATCCTATTAATGCTGACAACGCTATCGCTATGCTTTTTTTACTCATTTCAGATGCTACTGCTGAGCTTGATTTATTCATATAAATTTCTCCTTATTCTTCTTAACTTGTTAAATTTTGATTATATACTTTTAATTATATCATAAAATTTTTGGAAATCAATAATTTTATCAATTTCTGTAACTAAATCCTTATATCTTTTTTAAAAAGAAAAAAGCTTCTTTAAGAAGCTTTTGGTCAAGATTTTTTTAACGCATATTTGTTTTTGGTAGCAAATCCTCCTCGAATATGTCGCTGGGCTTTGTTTATTTCTAAGATTTTTTTTACCTCTTTATATAAAGGTGAGTTTACATATTTTAATCTTTCAGATACATCCTTATGTACAGTGCTTTTACTTATTCCGAATTCTCGAGCCGCTTTTCTTACTGTGGTTTTATTTTCGACTATATATTCACCAAGCTTTCGTGCCCGATCTTCAAGCGTTTCTTTCACGTACTAACCCCCAGACAATAATTACCTTTACGAATTTATATGTCCAAGGGTACGGGGATATGATAAAAACGCTAAAGATCAATTTGAGTTTGAATCTTTAGCGTTTATTTGAAATTTTTTAATTTTTCTTGCCTTGACCCATATACGTAATCACCTTGTACTTCTTGAGTGATTTTTCGTTAATACCTTTATCAAGTGCATCGATACTCTTTTTCTTTTCCTTCAGTTTGTTGACTATTTTATTATATTCCTCATATAGCCAATTAAAGAAATAATAAACCTTTGCAACAGCAATAATGAGTGGGATTTCCCCGCTTGAGGGAGTAGCTCCGGATTTTCCGCTTTGAGCATTTTCTATTTTACTTTTAAGCTCATGGGGCCAATTATATTCATCTATAAGACCTTGAGCCGCATCGCGTGCTTTCTGTGCGTCTGCCACAACTTTACTATAATATTCTATTTCTTTTTCCAGGTTAGGCTTAACTTCAGATCCAATCTGAGTGTATCTATAAAACGCGTCCATATATTCTGCGAACGATGAACCTTGTTCGCTCTTTTTTTGAACTTTTTGAGTTAATTTAGTACCGGCTTCAGACATTTTTTGGCTTTCTTTTACTTTCGTGTCTATTAATTTTTGCAATTCTTTAATTTCTTTATCCAGATTTTCGAGTTCTTTATGAAATGCGTTGAATTCTCCTTTATCGTATTTTTCGGGATTTTCCAAAAATTTCATCTCTGCCTCAAAATGCTCTTTTTTCCATTCCTCTAATTTGTGGAGCAACAGGTAAGCGTCTTTGGCCTTTTTTGCTTCATCGCGCACTGTAACGCCCCATGTATACTTCCCGGATTTTAATTCCTTTTTTTCTTTTTCATTTAGTTTTTTGTTCTTGGCGTAATCATCTAAAATTTTTTCGGCCTCTTGTTTTTGTTTATTATACCCCTCACTTATCGTGCGCGAAGCATTTCCTTTCTCGGTTATTATTTTTTTGGCTCTAAGTTCTTTTTTTTCTTCAATCTGTTTTTTTAAACTCTCCAGTACTTCTTTTATGCCACCGACTGACTGGGACTCATCACGCAGCTTCTGCATTTTGGCTTTACTTTCTTCAACTTCATCTTTGCTTTTAAGCAGATGCTCATATGCCTTATCAAAATTCGGTTCAAATTTTTCTTTCAAAGCTTGATACTTTTGCGCAAGTACCCAAGCTTTTTTTATGCTTACAATATCTTTTTGAAATTCATTATTAAAACCCAAATAGCTTTTGCGCATTTTTTGCCGGGCATAATCGGTAACAGAACTTAGCAATAATGTAGGCTTAGGATCATTCATCATAGATTTCATCTTTTCAACCGATTCAGGAAGATCATTGACAAAATCCTTCTCATCCCTTGGAAATATATCCGTAATCTTTATACCCTCAAGAAAATGTTCTTTACTTCCCAGCGCTTTTAAAGCCGATAACACTTGTCCGACACCCATAACATATCCCTCCTAAATAATTTATGTTTTTATAATTTTACCACAAATTTATAATAATTCAATATTAATTATATAAATTATACAAAATTTAAAAATATAAGGCTGTTTATTCTCGCCTGCTTGACTTGAAGCAAGTATTATGTTAAAATTTTATCACCTCGAAAAGGGGCTTATTTTTTGTACCCTTCAGAGGGAGGCTAAATTATTCCGAAATACCGGGAGGTGCCGTAATGAGAGTAAAAG
>CAZSYK010000011.1:0-33921 GCA_964610685.1 uncultured Eubacteriales bacterium | reverse complement strand
TTAAGAAAGCTTGATTTTATTTTGCCCACCTCCTCCGCGAACAAAATAAGAAATTGACCTGTTAAACAAAAATATAATTGGTGTAACAGCTACAGAATAAACAACTACGGGTATATAAACATTAATCCACAAAAAATTTTCATTTCTTAGCCCGTGAAAAGCAAAATCAAAACAAAACCTAAGCGCCAGTATTGAAGCAGTTAATAAAGCAGTTAACAATAAAGCCGTCCAAAAATTCGACCTGAGAAAATAGATCGACAGCACACCTATAATATACCCGGCGGCGCACAGAAAAACAGCATAGAGTCCCAAAGGATTTCCGAAACTGAAATCCAGAAGCACACCTGCAACAATTCCGAAAGACATACCGACAAATTCGTTTTCAAATAATGCTATTGATACAAACGCAGGTAAAATCAACAGCGGTTTGGCTTCAAAACAACCCAGTGCCAGTGCATTGGTTTGCTGAAGCGAATATAAAAAATAAAGTTCAAAAATATAAATCAGCCATCTAAAATACCCCTGTATTTTATCTACATCCATTTATATCTCCTTAAAATTTACTTTATGGTTTTGCAGGATTTTCAAGAGCTTTGACCTCACCCTTGCCTTGAAAATCGGTTATCACAAAAACATCTCGGATATTCTTTATTTTTTCAAAAGGTTCCATCACGGCATAGTAAGATGAGTCATAGTTATCGTATTCTATTGATTTTATTTGCCCTACTTTAAGATTTTTCGGATACATTCCGCTAATTCCGCTTGTAACTATTATATCGCCTTTTTGCATCCCGCTTTGAGCAGGAATAAAAGCCATTCTTGTCAGATTTTCGCTCGAAAGCTTTGTTTCTCCACTAATCACGCCGCTGTCGCACGTTCGCGTATTTATAACCCCTATTTTGGAATCAGGCGATAAAATAGTTTTAACGCGGCTTGAATTGAAATTCACTTGGCAAACCCGCCCGACAAGACCGTTTTCGGTTATTACAGTATCGCCAAGTGAAATCCCCGACTTGCTGCCCTTGTCTATAATAAAATCCCCAAAAATTTCAGCAGGATCCTTACCCATTACCGAAGCGGAAACAAACTCTAAGCTGTTGTCAGACTTTTTAAATTCATAATACTTTGCAAACCTTGCGTTTTCGTGCTTTAAGTTATAGTAATCCACAGTGGTGTCTCTTAGTTCACTTATTTGTTTTTTCAAAGATTCGTTTTCTTCTTTGAGCTTTT
This sequence comes from uncultured Eubacteriales bacterium, assembly GCA_964610685.1. GTDB lineage: Bacteria > Bacillota > Clostridia > Oscillospirales > Acutalibacteraceae > UMGS1491. Next base: position 32,691 of record CAZSYK010000011.1, on the reverse strand, counting down.
CTTTTTCTTCTATTTGATAAGCAAAATCAAAAGCTGAAGTTGAAACATGCCACATTGCCTTTTGCAAAGGCGATGAAGCCAGACTAATGGTATTTGAAAAAACATTTCCGTTTGGATTTACAGATGTGTATAATATCACACCTGAAATTATTAAAACTGTTCCTAAAATAATTTTAAAAGCAGAACTTCTGAAAAAATATTTCAATACTTTTTGACACCCCGCTCAAACAGTTTTTAAATACCTAATTTAAAACAAATTACCTTGATCTGCGAGATCTGTAGTATTCTTTCGGCATGGAGATATTCAAACATTTTCCGGTGCCGTCCACAACGCAGTCCAAAGGACGTTCGGCAATATATACAGGCATGTTGGTGCTTTCGGAAATAAGAGTGTCAATCCCTCTTAAAAGAGCCCCTCCGCCTGTAAGCATGATACCGTGGTCGATTATATCCCCAGAAAGTTCGGGAGGTGTATTTTCAAGAGTGCTTTTAACCGCTTCTATTATATATCTGAGCGGTTCGGCCAAAGCTTCCCTGACTTCTTCGGCAGTGATTGTTATGTTCTTCGGAAGACCGTCCATAAGGTTTCTTCCTTTTATGCTCATCTCGCCTTCGTCTTCATACGGAACAGCGGAACCGATTTTTATTTTGATATCTTCTGCCGTACGCTCACCTATAAGAAGATTGTATTTGCGTTTAACGTAAGAAATTATTGCTTCATCAAGTTTATCTCCGGCTACTCTTTCAGAAGTAGCTGTAACTATGTCCCCCAGTGATATAACGGCAACCTCTGAAGTGCCTCCGCCGATGTCCACCACCATACTTCCCGTGGGTTCGGAAACAGAAAGCCCGGCGCCTATCGCCGCAGCCATAGGTTCCTCGATTAAATCAACTATCCCCGCGCCTGCTTGTTTCGCGGCGTCTTCAACAGCTCTTCTTTCAACTTCCGTAACACCTGAAGGTATGCATATTATAACTTTAGGCTTGCTGAAAAACATGCTTTTCACAGTTTTCGATATAAAATATTTAAGCATGCTCGCTGTTATATCAAAATCAGCAATAACACCGTCTTTAAGCGGTCTTACGGCGATAATCGACCCGGGAGTTCGTCCTATCATTTCTTTAGCTTGAGAACCAACCGCCAAAACCATATCTGTTCGTATATCTATCGCGACAACAGACGGTTCTCTCTTTATTATTCCCTTTCCTTTCAAAAAAACCAATGTATTGGCTGTACCAAGGTCAATTCCTATTTCTTTTGCAAACATTTATTATGTGTCCCCCTATTTTTAGAACGTGAATATTGTAAAATTGTTTTTAATTATACCATAAATATGTCTAATTTAATTTTTATATTTAAAGGTTTTGGGGTTTATTACATATTTATCCATTAATAATTAAAAAATTCAAATAAGATATCGAATTTATTTACCTGTGGATCCAAATCCTCCTGTACCTCTCTGAGTTGAATCCAAACTCTTAACTTCCATTAGCGGAAAATTTTCCACTCGCATTATTACCATTTGAGCGATACGCTCTCCCGGAACAATAGTATAGGGTTCGCTTCCGACGTTGCATAGCCCGACACAGATTTCGCCTCTGTAGTCACTGTCAATAACACCCACTCCGTTTGAAAGAGTTATCCCGTGCTTAACTCCAAGCCCGCTTCGTGCAAATATAAGCGCTGCATAGTCACCGCTCGGTATTCCAATCGCTATTCCGCAAGGTATTCGAACCAGATTTCCCGGTAAAACTGTTATTTCCTCATCAATGCACGCGCAAAGATCCATACCAGCGGAACCTGCAGTCGCTCTTTTCGGAACACAAGCTTTCTCTGATAATTTACAAAAATTTAATATATTTTTGTCTTGACTTTTATTTTCCACACTATCACCTTTTTTATCAACATTATGATGTTTATTTTAAAAATTTTCGTAGTAAAAAGAATTAATGAGGGGTTTTTTGGATTATTTTTATTTTTATTTTAAAAAGTTTTCCTCATTTTCCACAGCACTTTCAACATTACAAGATTAAATTTCAAATAAGGCAAAATACTTTATTACAAAAATTTCATTAAACTTATAAAATTATGATTAAATTTAACAATTCAGTTATTTTTTGATTCCAGCTAAATTCTGTGCTTCTGATAACTCTTTGTTTAAACTATTATTATCTTCCTTTAACTTTTCAGCAATCATTTGAGATTTGGCAGCAGTTTCCAGACATTCTTTCATGCGGATATCGAAATTTTGCAATCTATCGTTAGCTTTGCGCGATTTATCGCAAAAATCCATCATAACCAGAGCATTGATAATGGATTTTGGAAGCCCCGGATTTTCTATTGATGCTTTTCTAATAGATTCTTCAACTTCTGCTGCAACAGATCGCACATAACTTTCATTTTCATCTGATATTATGTTACAGTCAACTCCGTTTAAATTCACTTTGACTTTAGTTTTGGTCATTTTAATTTTGCCCCTTCTACTATTATTAGATTTCATTAAATGGTTAAATTACAATGAATTAGTATATTACATTATAATGTAATCATGAATTTTAAAAAATATATATTTTATCTCATTCCACTTAGTTGTGAATTTGATACACTAAAAAACAAATTTTAGATATAATTTATTCAAATCATAGATATATTTAAAATTTTTAAAAAATACTTGACGCTTCGTCATTCGAGTAGTAAACTAATTAATATAGTGTTGGTGCTGATGACGCCGAGGGCACACCCGTTCCCATCTCGAACACGGTAGTTAAGCTTGGTGGTGCCGAAAATACTTGACTGGTAACGGTCTGGGAAGATAGGGAAGTGCCGACACTTTAAAATAAAATCTGTATTAAGTTTTAACAACTGAATATAGGTTTTATTTTTTTGTTTATGGAACGATATCTGATTTTTCGACAAAACTGATATTTAATCAATATTTCCATTAAATGTAAATTATAAACCCAATAATATATTCATATAGACATAATAGTTTTGAAACTGTATAATAACATCATTGTTATATACAGTATTTTAAACATTTTTAAAAAGGAGAATGAGAATGAAAGGATTACATAAAATATTTTTAAGCGGATTAATTGGCGCAATTCTTTTCACATCCACTTTTTGTTCCGCATCCGCAATGGATGAAGATATAGCACAAGAAGAATCACAACTTTCGACACCAGCTTTATTCCCAAGACCGGAATTGGAAACGAAAAAAACAATACAAGATAAAATAAGTACCTTGGAAGCCGAATATCAAAAAATTCTTATTACAGAAAACGTATACGTGCAAAAACTGCATAAGTGGAAAGTGGAAACGCACAGTTATTTGATAAAACTGTATGAACAATCAAAACGTTATCCCGACACTATAAAAAAAGATCAAATTTTAGACTTTTTTGCCACTTTAGCAAAAAAAATTTATCCTGAAATCGAATTACCTTCCAGGTGGCAAGGTGATTATAAAATATCCTTCAGACCACGGTATGGGCTAGCGGGATCAATTTTTTGTTTTTTAGCTAATGATCCGGATCATCCCTTGATAATTCTATAATTAAAATTTAAGTTTACACATGTTTTAAAATTTTGAATTTATTTAAAATTTACATATTTATTGCTTTATTGTCTAATATAATTTAAGCCAAAATCGAATTTTTACGTAGACATAACGGCTTTTGAACGCTATAATAATCTAGATGTTACATTAATTGTTGCATGAAAATGTATTATAAAAGGAGTTCTAGATGAAAAAGTCGTTTAAAAAGTTTTTGAGCATTTTGTTCTGTGCAATTTTTCCAGTTATCACTATTTATTCAGTTTCGGCCACAGCGCAGCTAACAACTGAACAAACTGAGAAATTATGTGAATTTTATCAAAGTTATCAAGCAATCAGAAAAACTCACGTAGAAAAAGTTAAAAATTGGAAATGTAATCTATTTAGATATTTGAAGGAACTTAATAATTCAGTGGCTATTGATTTTTTCCTTGAATTAATATTTAAAATCCAAGGATATAGTATCGTTAATAGTATTAGACCGGGTGATTATTATATGTATTATGATAATGAGACGCCATCAGGATCTGTTGTTTGTGCTCCTAAAGACCTTGCTTCATGTCATTACATTATAGCAATTTAATTTTTAAGCAGAAAACTCCTCTGACATCAGAGGAGTTTTTTATATTTGATTTTTTACAACAAGTATCCGTATTCTCCGAAATCATCTTTAGAAACCATTTTACCCTGCTTACCGATTTCATATTCAAGAGCTTTGACAACATGCTTCATACCTACTTTCGTGGATTCTGACGCGGCTATAAAAGCGGAGTTCAAAGCTGCATTTTTAATGCTTCCCCCTGAAATTTCAAAGCGATCGGCAAGAAAATCAAAATCAATATCTTTTGATAAAGGCGTTTCTTTCGGGTACATTTTTCTCCATATCTCTTTTCGAGATGAAGCGTCAGGAAACGCAAAACGAACAACGTAACTTAATCTTCTGAAAAATGCTTGATCAATATTTTCGATAAAATTTGTAGTCATTATAGTTATGCCGTCATACTCTTCCATTTTCTGAAGAAGATACGAAGTTTCAAGGTTAGCGTTTTTATCGTGGGAATCTTTAACTTCTGTTCTTTTCCCAAAAAGTGCATCAATTTCATCAAAAAGAAGTATTACATTGCTTTTTTTAGCACTGTTAAAAACTTTACATAAATTTTTTTCGGACTCCCCTATATACTTTGAGACAACCTTTGAAAGATCGACTTTATATATTTCAAGGCCTAGTTCATTAGCCACAACCCCCGCAGCCATGGTCTTACCGGTGCCGGGAGGCCCCGTAAAAAGCATGCTAAGACCTGTACCATATAAAATTCGGTTCTTCATTCCCCATTTATCGTAAACTATATGCTTGTATTTTATCCGGTCGCAAGCTCTCTTTATAATTTCCTTTTGGTCTTTAGACATAATCAGCTCGTCCCATGTATGTTTCTTTTTAATAATGGTAGCTTTATCAGATAAATTACTCGTTATTTGCCTATGAGCCGCATCGCAAATCATGGATTTGTCTATTTGACCGCTGCTGTGCCAAACGCTTTCGCGCTTCGCCTCCAAAATAGTATTTTTTATTTGTTTTGGAGTAAATGTGAATTTATTTGCCATTTCTTGAGCATCTGAATCTTTGCCTAAGTTTAATTTAGGGAGTTCGGATTTCCATATCTTAAAACTTTCCTCGTTTGTTAAATCTTCAATCGGCAATTCAAAACAGAAAAAATTTTCGAGATATCTTTTTACAGCTGAATTTTCATCGGACAAAACAAAAACAATCCGAGCAAAACTCGAAGCTGTTTTAAGCATAAAATTTATATGGTTTTCGCTTAATTCTTTGTTTTTCAGGATACTTTCAAAATCCCCTATACAAATAAAACTTTTATTGAAAAAAGCCTCGCGATAAGCAGACATTATAAATTCAAAAAACCCAGCACTGTTAACAGGGCACTCTTTCAGGTTAATGTAGATGAACCCCTTGTTCAAAACATCGCAAACTCGATAAATTAAAGTTTTTTTACCGATACCTTCCTCTCCGTGAAGATGAAAATACACAGCTTCGCTTTCAGAAGATCCGTTTATAAAACCGCAGATTTTCTTGGCCGTTTCTTCCCTTATAACAAGAGAACCGGATTTTTCAGGCAACCTTAAATTTATTCCGAGGATATCGATCTCGCTCTCGCCGTTGCTCATTATATTTTTAAATAATTGGTTATCTATTTTTAGTTCACCGTTTTCAAAACAGAGTGAATTCATTTTTTTAAAAAGTGAATTATAAACCAAATAATAATCACTAATTTCGGAAACATCGCTTTCAAAGAAATAAAGTTTTAAAATTGCACCGTAAGTCAATGTATCTGCGTTTTCAACCTGCAAAAACATTTTCAAATATTTTTCGTCAAGCTTAGTAAAAACGGCAATTAAAAAGCAAAACCATTCAAGAGGGCTTAAATTATAAAGTGTTTTAATGTATTCTCCCACGAAAAATTCTTTTTTATTGAAATCAAGACGTGATTTTATAAAAAGGTCTGCTTTACTAAAGTTTTTTAAAGCAATTTTTTTAAGCTGAATGAAATCATTATTTTTTTTCGCACACAGATAATAATTTAAAAGCATTTCTATACGTTTGAATTCTTCATTTAGATAATCGTAATTGTTTTCAAAAGGTTTTACCAAAAGATCAGACGGAAATAAATTTTCAAAAATCTCATTCACTTTGAAACGTTCACCTCATATGACCAAAATTAAGGAATCATTGTTTTGATAGTACCCGGATTAATTATGGAAATCACACCGCCCCAGTTACACATAAGTTTGGAGGAATTGTTAAGAGCCGGCTGATTTTTTATAAGTACGGTAGGACTTCCGGGTGCCCAAGGAGCGGGGGTCACGGGGACGCAAGGCATAGGCGTAAGAACGCCAAGCGCAGCAGCGGTAGCTGCTGCAACTTGCGGATTTGCAGGAGATCTGCACATTCCGAAAGGCATAATGTTCACCATCGGCTTATTATCCATAATTGTTGCCATAGGCTTGTTTTCCGCTAAAACCATTTTATCAGGCAAAACCATCAAAGGAGATGGAGCCACGCCCATACTGCACACGCATTGAGCGGTAGCGGTAACCGCAAATCCCATAGCCATACCCCATTCATATATAAGTATAAAAACCGCACATCATTTAGCATGTTTTTTTAGTTTCGCGTCAGCGTAAAACACCTTACCTGATTGATGCTCGCCGTTAACGTCAAAAGAGACATTCGCTTTTAGATCATCTGATTTTATGCATTCGAACTTAATTTTATCATCTTTCATAAATTGCCCCATAAGAGGCATTATCAATCTTCCGAGGTAATCGGTTTTGAGATTCCATATAGGATAAAACTTTCCGCCCTTTTCAAGTTTTTCATCTATAGGATCTTTTAAAACATAGCACTCTTTTTCCCTGTCATATCCAAAAAAGAAAATTTCATGCTCTTTGCCTTTAACTTTATAAATGTATTTCTGACCCATAATGCCGTTTAACATATCCACATTAAGTTTTATCTCGTTACTCCCCGCTTCCACTGGCTCTATGAGCTTTAAAAATTCAGCGTTGTTTTTAAGCCTCAGTATTATATCGGAATCTTCTATCGGTTTTTTACCCTCCAGCACTGTTATTTCAAAGCGTGTTAAGTTTGTAAGATTAGGGTTGTCCGCGGTATAAGGCATGTCAAAAAACATTACCTTCGTTTCGTTTTCTTTTAAATTAACCGAAAAATCAAGATCTGTATGACCCTTGCAAGATATATTTACATCATAGCCCCCCGGATACAAATTCGAAAAAACATAATAGCCATCGCTTTTTCTTGTATAAGGATTTTGCTTTCCGCCACATAAAATAGCGGCGGTAGTAATCGGCAATTTGGAATATATATCTTTTAATAAAAAAACGAGAGAAGCTTTGTATATAACTCTCATATCTTACCGCCTTTTTGCAAAATTAAACACTATCCGAAAATTTTCAAAAAAATCGCTTGGGTTCTAGTTATCGGATGATTCAAAAGTAGATTCTTCACCTGTGCTTTCGTCCGTGCTCTCGTCTGTGCTCTCGTCTGTGCTCTCGTCTGTGCTCTCGTCTGCGTTTTCGTCTGTGCTTTCGTCTGTGCTCTCATCTGTGCTTTCGTCTGTGCTTTCGTCTGTGCTTTCATCTGTGCTTTCGTCTTCGTTTTCGTCTTCGTCCGGACGCTGGGTATATTCGTCGTCAATATCTGATTCTTTGATGTGTGTCGCGAAACTTAGTTTTTTCTTACGCTCATATTGCTCACTTCCAAGATAAACAGTTTCAACTCTTTTCTTGGATTTGTGAATATTTTCGGAATCGATTGCTACAGGACCCACCACATAAAAAACCGAAAGTTTATAGGATTCCCCAAACATCGTCCAAATCTTTACCTTCTCTTCCATGTTAAGAGGAAGCATGCTTATCGGCACGCTTTCAAGAGGCATACCCGCGTTATTAGGCATATACCTCGCCGGTATGTTAGGGTTATCTTTAAATATCTGAATTATTTTACCTATTATCTTAGCTTCGTCCAAGGCTTTGGACTCAAGCTCTGCCTTACTGCTAACTGAAACAACATAATAAAGCTCGACCATAGCCGGAGGGTCTTGAACGCTTCCATCAGGAAGAGTGGACGGTTCCATGGCTCTACCGCTTGTGTCCTCTTTTATATCATAAGGATGAAGACCAACGATATATCCACCGCGCTCCTTTGGGTCGCATATGCCTATGCTTTCCGCTTTATCTACAGGGTTCGGCACCAGTTTATCCCGCATAAGCGCAAGAATACCTTTACCTATATCTGAAATCACAGTATACTTCGCCATTAAAATTATCCTCCTTGCAGCGACATGTACAATTGCGCTACACTGAAATTTTAAAAATCTAATCCTTTTCAATCTGATTTGGCACCGAAGTGTTACTCAGCTGAACAAGATCTTTATAGAAAATAAAGCATTCCTGCTCTGACAGATACTTATATGACATATCATAAGCTTGTGCAAAAAACTCAGCAGACATGTAGATTTTATTTTTAAAATTCAATATTGGAACCGGCATGTTTTTAGGTTGATCGTTAAGATATGCAACATTTTTTCCGCTTACTATTTCAAGCGTTTTACCCGGCGACTGAATTACCATAGTTGCATTATTATACATATACTGAATATTTGCATCCACATACTGATAAAGATCATCAATTGCAAGGAGAATATGACCGTCATACATTATGGGAGCATATTTCATCGGGAAATAACCATTTAAAAACACTACTTGCTCCGGCGAAACCGTGGAAGCTTTTCGACCGACTTTTAAGAAATCGTCAGAACCGGAAACAAGCGCGTCATATTCTGCGGTTCCGTAGCTTTGCTTTTGATATGATTCTAAAATAGTCACCGCAACCTCGAGAGTATCTTTTGCGGTTTTCAAACGGTCAGTGTCAACCATGGAATCATCTATTATTTTACTAAGCACCAAAACATCCAGTAAACTGCGCTGTTGCACAGATAACGAACTCACATCCTTAAGATCCACCAGATTTTCAATTTCAGCCATTAATTCCTGAAGGGATTTTATGTTTTGGTCACTTAAAGACTCCATTATAAGAAGCGTTTCGTCCGAAACCGCTCCTCTTAAATCTTCAGTGATGGTTGTGACCGATAAAATTTTTGAAACTTGTGCATCAACAGCCGCGATATCTGAATTCTTTTTTTTCATAGCTTCAATAAGGCTTTTCACGCTATCAAGTTGTTTTTGAAGTTCATAGGCTGTTTTCATGTTAGTTGCGTAATCTTCTAAAGCGGTGTTACCGGAAAGTTTTGCCCGCTGAATTATTTCATCCAGCTTGTTCAGAATGTTATCTATGTTACCCGAATTTTTCAAATCGTTGATTATCTTATCAATTTCTTCGCTGGTAAGCTGTTGGTCGGCAGAGGTGGAATCATCAGAGCTTGAAGACGAAGATGTCGAGTCGCTGCTTACTGCTTTGGCAATAGTGTAAACTGTAATCGTGACTGCCACTAGCATAATCGCAATAAATAAAACATTTTTACTTATTTTTTTAAAAAACACTTTAACTTTACCCATAAATTCGGTTCCCCCTTGCCAAAACTATATCAAGTTATATTTTCTCACAAGTCTTTTTGTTTTTCAACACAAATTTTAGTTTATATAAACAAAACGTTTTTATACATTTAAAAAGCATTCGGCAACGTGTTTTACCGAATGCTTAATATTTTAAAGTTAAAACCAATCAACATATATTGATTAACCTATTGTAAAGCGCTGTAAACCAACAGTGTAGCGTTGGATTGTATATCGTTCATAACATTTTTTTCAGACTCTACACTTACCTGTGAGTCGTTATAACATACCCATTTATCCTCTGGATTCTTTTTATATGAATAATAATGACCAGTGTTCATTTCTTCGCCTAAATGAATCACCGCACCTGTAAGAAAGTAAACTCTCCCATCTTTGATCATATGGTCAGGGACATGAACCGCTTTTTTTATCTTGATATTTACCAAATCACCATCAGCATTATAAGCCGCTAATGTACGATTTATAATTACTCCGAATTGACGATTTACAGCACGAACTTGAGAAGGGCCATAAAGTTTCCAAACCTCGGTGTTTTCGGGACTATTTAAAAATTTGCTACGTTCATGAGCCCATCTCTCGTCATTGTCATCCCAGCTCGACTTTTCAGGATGTAACTGCTTAATTTTATCTTCAATTAAACGAGCTTGAATATTTCCTCCGTGCTTTAAAAGTTCCTCAAGCGGAGTCTTGTCCGGTATTCCCTCTATATTCAAGGGCAAAGAAAACATATTCTCCAAGTTGTATTTTTCAAGTAACTTTCCGAGCCCTCTTTCGCTCAACAAAAACTCCATAGGATCTTCTTGTTTACCTTTCCATCCCAGATCACGAATGTAATTTTTTATCTCCGATATTTCTATTTTCGACCCTTTATCGATTAATAAAAATATATTTTTAAGAGCTCTGACTTTCACATCATCGGAATTGTCTTTCATTATTTCTTCACGAAAAGCCTTTATGCTGTAAAGTTGCTGAATAAGTGAATTCAAATAACACGAGTTTCCTAAATTTGGAATTCCGCCGGGCAATCCGCCTGTTATCCATTCATGGGCATAATAAGCAGCTGCACCTAAAACGGCACCTGCGGTTGCTCCCAGAGCAACATTTTTAATTATTTTCCCCCATGCTTTTTGTGTGGGTTCTTCCTGTTTATCCTCTTTTTTCGAAGCTAAATCGGCAACTACAGAATTGGCGTTAACATTAGTTGCAAAACCAACGTAAGCCAAATTAAGTATAGCCAACAGCCCTGAGAGATACTTTTTAGTTAATGTATTCATTTCTTTTCCTCCGGAAACTTTATCTAAATCGTCTTTTAACAAAATTTTATCATTTTTTTCGTCAAAAGTCAACAAAGCAAGTCCCATAAGAAATTCATGAAGCTCGTTTTTAGAATATCCCGAAACTATTCCCGAACAAAAACTATAGAAATCATCCAATGTTCTGCAGTTTGAAATTTTTTCTGATAATTCAAAGTCGGAAACAAGCTTACGGAAAAGAATAAATAAATTCGGATTAATATTATCAAAATTATTCAACTCGGCTCGCTCCTTAATTTTAAAGTGTACATATTTCAATACATTTAAGTTCTGTTCTACCATCATTAAAATAAAAACGTATGAAATAGTTATCCATAATATATTTATCACTGGGAACACTGTTGATTTTATTAATATTAACACCAAGATTTGAAAAAATGGTCTTGTAATAATCCGGACAGTTATAGTCAACAGACGAGAAAGGTTCGCCCATGACAGTTCTTCTCTCAACAGCTGTGCTCTGTGCGCCAAGGCCCATAAACTTTTCTCTGATTCCCAGAACTATTTTTTCGCATACATATACACCTTTTTCAGGATCCACTTTAAAGACAACCGAAGCATCTAAACCAAGGTAAGTGATTATAAGTTTATTATCGATTTCCGTGCGATAACTTTCTTTTCCAAATTGTTTGACCACGTCATCAGGGCTGGTACCCAGGTAAGCAATGTAATCTATACTGTCGCTCCTGAATGTTCCGTCAAACAATGCCGAACCAAGTTTGTCGTAAGATTTACCGCTTCCTTGTTTTTTGCCTTTTGAAAATTCACCTTCATAAATCACTACCGAAGTATCTATATCATAAAGCTTTCCGGCACCATCATACAGCCCGTTTTTAAATTCTCCCGAATATTGAAGCACACCCGTATCAAGGTCATAGAGATTTCCGGTACCTTCATAACCTCCGTTAACAAAATTGCCATAATAAAGAAGATTTCCGGAAGAATAAAGTTTACCGACTCCACCGTAATTTCCATCTTTAAAAACGCCTTCATATTTTATACTTTCCCCATCCGATTCATACTCGACACCACTACCGTTTCTTGCATCGTTTGAGAATTCACCGTAATATTTTTTCAGCGCCGTGTTTGGGTCATATTCAATACCCCTACCTGATCTTTGGCCAACCGAAAAATTTCCGATGTATATGGTTTTTCCTATATCGTTATACAGCTTTCCTTCACCGTCATATTTGTTATTTAAAAAAGAACCGCTATAAATTACCACATTATCAGAATTATAAAGCTCTCCCGCCCCGCTGTACTTGCCACTTTGAAACTTACCTTTGTACAAAAGCTTTCCTTGAGAGTCATATTGAACCCCGTCACCGCTTGGAGCGCCTTTTTCCACACCGCCTTCGTACACAAGAACATCCATGGTATCATACACGCGAGCTTTGCCACTGAATTTTGAATATTTGGTAGTATCCAAACGCATGTTTGCAGTCCATAATTTTCCTTCTGCCCACGGGTAAGCATAATATATTAAGAAATACCCTAAAACACCAACAATAATCGTAGACATTATTACAAACCGCTTAGAAAAGTAAAGTCCGAAAGCATACCAATAATCTTTTTTGCTTTTGGGTTCTTTAAGAAGCGTTTGAATAAATTTCTGAACTTTTTGTTGAACAGCTTGAGCAGCACGCGTTCCAAAGTTTTGGAGTTGCACCAAAAAATTGGTCATAGCCGCGAATTGTGACTGAAGCGTTGTTGTGATCCTTGAAAATATATCTCCCAAAACCGCCATAATTACTGCCCACCTTGTTACTTTCAAAAATTCAAATCGGTTAAATCGCTAAAAACCCATTAATTCCAAAATCAACTTTTTCTTTTATCAAACCATTGCTGACCTTTATTAATAACGAAAACGGCACCCAGAGTTAAAGCTGCAGTCGCTCCCGCTATGGAAACTAAAGCAAGTTCGTTTGCATTATTGTAAAGAAAATTACCTAAAGGAGTACCTTTTACGGCAGGAACTCTGGCTTTTCCTCCGAAACCAAGTTTCCAAATAGGTCCTCTAACAGAAGGAGTTCCGCCTTTGTCAATTCCTTGGGTTTCTCCCCATTTTCTGAAATAATCACTAAATATTATTTTTCCTCCGCCTGCAATCCCTTCGAGTTCATTTTCACTCATACTTTTCATGCTTTTTGTTATTTCCGAAATCACTTCGCCGAGTTCATCTATTTCATTATCGGAAATTTCAATTCCTTGGCTGTTAAATAATTTTTTAACATCGTCATCGTTTTTTTGAATCAATAATTCTTCAACAAATTTTTTGTCTTCAAGTTTACTGATTATTTTTTCGTCCATTTCAATACACTCCATTTATTTTTAAGCTATTTGGAACTCCACCAACCTCTAATTTCATTTCTAAAAAGGTAAACTCCACCGGCTGCTGCAACCACTAAAGCAAATATGCCGCCTGTTTGAGCAAGTTGTGTCCTTGCATTTAAGCTGGCTATATCAGCATCTGATTTTTTTGCTTGAGCGGCGGCGTTTGCTTGAGCGCTTTTTAAGTCCAAAATTTTATTAGCAAATCCCACAACTGCCGGAGCTAATCTGGTAGCCGATTGTGCAGCCGAACTCCAAAACCCACCACCTTCTCCTGCTTGTTTTTGACCACCGCCGTAAGTAGTCGGTACTACTGATAACGTCTGGCCAATATCGTCAACTTCCTCAACCTTAACCCCTCCGGCAATGGATTGAAGTTGGTCTTCGGGTAAAACTTCAAGCTTACTGATAATTTCTTTTAGCAATCCACCAAGTTCATTTATTTCCTCGTCTGTGGCGATTATTTTTTTATCGTTTAAAGCTTTTTTGACCTCTTCTTTAGATTTCATGCGAATGATTTTCTTTGCAAATTCCTCATTTTCCAATTTTTTTAATATTTCTTTTCTCATAAATTCAATTCCTTTCTAAATTTTATTTACAATTTATTTTAATTTTCAGGAGCTTTAAACCATCTTTTTAAACGTCCATTCACGATGCTGCTTATCAGACAGGCCGCACTTAATCCAAGCACTCCAACAGCACCTGCTGCATATCCGGGATTTTGGCTTATTATCCCTTTAAATGATGTTTCAAGCTCTTTTGTTTTTTGCTGAACCATAGCTGTCTGCAAAGCCTTAGATTGCGTGTCGTTATCTATAAAACCTCTGCTTATATTACTTATAGCATTTATAATTGGCGGACCCAGATAATATACAGCAGCACTCGCACCCGCAGTTGTCACAGCCAAAGTTCCAATAATACCTCCCGAAATTTTCTTTATCTCGTTATCAGATAATTTCGAAATCTTTTCTAAAACAGAGTACAGTGTTTCTCCGATCTCTTTAAGCTCTTGATCAGTAATGTAAATGCCTTCATTTTCAAAAGCTTCTTTAACCTCTTCAGGTTTTTCCATGCTTATTATTTTTTCCATAAATTTCTTTTTCTCAAGCTGAACTAATATTTCTTTACGCATTTCAAATTACTCCTTCCTAATATAATTTTAAATTTATTTTTCATCGATTGTATAGGTCTAATTTGAAAACCAGCCCCTTTGAATAAGTTTTATTAATCCATAGGTACTTGTAGCGGTGGCTACAACCACAGCGCCTACAGCAAGAGTTTCATTACTTATAAAAGGTTGTTGTTGTTTTGGTTGCACAGGAGAAGTTTTATTACTATTTGAAAAACATCTAACACCGGCAGCAATAATACCGGCAACAGCACCGGCAACAGCAACACCTTTAGCATTATAAAGCACTCCACCGGATTCCGATGTAGGAAAGGCGTTTGTATACATACCTGGCGCACTAAAACAGTGGTGAGCAAGTGGCGCTTCCCAACCATGGTTTGTTTCAGTAAATTCAGTAAGGGTCAGTGTCCCTCCTGAAATTTTTTCCAAATCTTTTTTGGGAAGTTCGGAAGTTTTTTTAATTATTAAATATAATCCCTTTCCCAACTCATCAATTTCTTTATCAGAAATTTCAATCCCTTCGGATTCAAAAACTTTTTTTACTTCTTTTCTTGATTTAAGTTCTATGATTTTTTTTACGAATTTTTCATCTGTAAGTTTTTTAATTATTTTTTCGTCCATGGTTTCAACCCCCTCTCTTGCACCGATTTCAAACTTATTTTTCAGCACTTGTGTTAGTCTGTTTTGAAAACCAACCGCTTTCAACAAGTTTTTTTAATCCATAAACACTTCCCGCGGCGGCCACTACTACGGCACCTATAGCAAGAGCTTCATTACTTACAACAGGTTGTGACTGTGGTGGGGTTGGTTGTGGAGTAATATTCTTGTTACGGCTTGCCAAATAGTTAAAAAAACCACCCACAACAACACCAAAAGAATTTATTCCCGCCGCCACCGCTCCCGGTTGCGATACACCTTTATAAGCCACATCCATTACTGTTGCAGGACGTGAAAACGACCAAGAATCAAAAATTCCCCCTCCTGAAATTTTTGCCAAATCTTCTGAGGGAAGTTCGGAAGTTTTTTTAACTATCAAATATAGACTATCCGCAAGTTCATTAATTTCTTTATCAGAAATTTCAATCCCTTCAGATTCAAAAATTTTTTTCACTTCTTCTCTTGATTTAAGTTCTATGATTTTTTTTGCGAATTTTTTGTCTGTAAGTTTTTTAATTATTTTTTCGTTCATGGTTTCAACCCCCTCTCTTGCACCGATTTCAAACTTATTTTTCAGCACTTGTGTTAGTCTGTTTTGAAAACCAACCGCTTTCAACAAGTTTTTTTAATCCATAAACACTTCCCGCGGCGGCCACTACTACGGCACCTATAGCAAGAGCTTCATTACTTACAACAGGTTGTGACTGTGGTGGGGTTGGTTGTGGAGTAATATTCTTGTTACGGCTTGCCAAATAGTTAAAAAAACCACCCACAACAACACCAAAAGAATTTATTCCCGCCGCCACCGCTCCCGGTTGCGATACACCTTTATAAGCCACATCCATTACTGTTGCAGGACGTGAAAACGACCAAGAATCAAAAATTCCCCCTCCTGAAATTTTTGCCAAATCTTCTGAGGGAAGTTCGGAAGTTTTTTTAACTATCAAATATAGACTATCCGCAAGTTCATTAATTTCTTTATCAGAAATTTCAATCCCTTCAGATTCAAAAATTTTTTTCACTTCTTCTCTTGATTTAAGTTCTATGATTTTTTTTGCGAATTTTTTGTCTGTAAGTTTTTTAATTATTTTTTCGTTCATGGGTTTAAGCTCCTTCCTTAATCTAAGTCTTATGCCAAGTAACCTGTAAATCCTTTTTTAAAATCACCGTTTTTCTTAATTCTATCCATTTGCTCCTCACATTTCATTAGATAGTATATTGAAACTTTATCTTTTTCATTAATTCTCAAAACGTCTGTAAATATACGCCTCGCCTCTTCGAAATCAGAAAGAAGATAGCTTTGTACTCCTTTTTCAAAAATCCCCTTGGTTGACATGTATAAATCTTTTTTATATTTATTTGAAGCGTCAATTATTTCATAAATCTCGGTAAAGCCTTCACCTGTAATGCTGCCTATACGGCCAATGTGCCTATAATTATAAGGTTCATTTTCGTTAAGATTATCAATTATTGCTTTTGTTGCTACCTGATTGATTCCTATCGCACCTATTTGATTATCAATATTAAACATCTGCATTATTTCGTCCGACACGACAATAACTCCGCGCCTATCCTCATTCCCGGAAACCCCTATAAGAACATTACCCGCCCCAAGCGTTATGTTCATATGATCTTTGATTGCTTTGTGAATGTTTACTTCTTTAAACTGAACAGAAGCGTTAAAAGCGTCTTTGGCACCCCTGGGAAAAAGTATGACCGCATCTAATCCATCAAACGATTGCACGACACCGTTATTATTCTCAACCACTTTAAACATCTCTTTGTAACTCTCGTTGAGAGCCTTGAAAGTTTCATTCTCATCTTTAAAATCATAAGATCCGCGTGAAGATATGTTAAAAGTCAGATAAACAATATTCATGTTTAGAATTTTATGATCGTAAAGATTTACCTGCGTAATTTTTTCTTTGTCCATAAATCTGAATATCTCGGTTGGGACATAACGTATATATTCTTTGTTAAGCCTTATAAGATTTGACGTATACCTGTCTATTTTTTCAGACATCAAGTTAAACGCCTGAGCCACATCTGCAAGCTCGTCCTTGGATTCAAGGCGTATTCTTGCGTTCCACTCGCCCCTGCTAATTGTATTTATAGCGTTTTCGATTTTTTTAAGCGGACGCAGTGACCATTTAACAACAAAACATATATAAGCAAGAACAACAATTGTAATTATAAATATGACCGCCAGGGAATGGCTGAATATTTTCCAAAACGCTTGTGAACCATGGATTTCGGAATCAAGGAAATTACCGACGAAACCCACGACTCTTCCGTTAGTATCTTTTATTGCAACAAACGAAGCTGTCATATTTCCGTAAACATCTCGAAAAGACGCTTCCAACGAGTCTGTGGTATTTTTTTTGTTAGAAAATTGATCCCATATTTTGTAAAGCGAATCAGCTTCATCACGCTCCAAAGCAGAATCCACAAGCGTGCACTGAGAAGACACCATGTCCGGATCCGTGTATTTAAGTTCCTCATATGACGACGAAGACGAACCGTAACGAGTGTTGATGGTCGTGTAAAGCTTATCGTATCTTTCGATATAAGTTATGATATAATCGCTTCTATCCCCTATTTTAAGTGATAAATCACTGTACCCTTCTTCAACTGAATTTTTAAGTTTTATATAATTTGCACTCATATAATCTTTCACATGGTCAAGGGCGGCAAAATTACTTCCGCTTATGTTATCGGCAACGGTTTTAGCTCCTCTTTCTTGTTCGCTTTTAATTACAGACACATACTCCGAAAAAGAATCACTTGTGTTTATATAGACAAGCGTCCCCATAGCCAACAAGTATACAGGGAAAAACATTGATATTATTCTTACTCCCAAAGGTATGTGCTTTATTTCAACGCGGCTTAAGTATCTAACACTGTAAAAAGCTCCCAGAGCCAAAGCACACACCGCGAGCATAATAAGAAGTCCCCAAGGGAAAAAGCCCCCGCGAATGTCGGTTATTATCATATTTTCCGTGCCAAATCTTACATAAAAAGGTTTATCAAACGCCTTCGACGGAGCATAAAAATCGTTTGAATCTATAACTTTAATTTTTTTGACATCTTTAACTTTAATGTTTCCGCTACTTGTCAAAGAACTTTCCAAATTATAAATGATTTTTGAAACAATACTTTTCGTGTCGAGCTTGTAAAAGCTCCCGCTTAACGAATCGGTAAAATATATATTATTTCCTGAATCGATACTCATGCCTGTTATTAAAAATTCCGAGGTAGACACGGCGTTTGAATAATCAACAAAATCGCCTTGATTGTCCATGGCAAAGAATCGACCGTTTTTAGTTGCATAAAACACCCTGCCGTTCGACAGCACGCTTATATCGCTTACCCATTCAAGAGTTTGATTCGAAGCGTTCGTAGCAGGATTTATTTCAAAAGATTTAGTTTTCTTCGGGCTTTCATCCAAAACCGGATTTGCGGTTATTATGTCGTAAGTATCATTTTTTTGACATATGACAGTCATGGACTGATCAACGAGCTGAATTTTTTTAACATATGCCGAGGTCGGGGGAGTCGAGTCTTTTGAAAAATCAAACGCCGCAACCTGCTTAATATAATTCCCGTTTGTATCATACATCAAAATAGCTTCGCTGCTTACTGGGTAAAGCGATTTATCGGCAACCACAGCTTTTAAATTTCTTTGTTGTTTCACAATGTAAAAATTACCTTTTGAATCAGATTCAATGTTGCCGTAGGAACACTCGTATTCATCGGTTGATTTTTCTAAATTTATCTTAAAAGCCGTAGCACCGCTTTTTGAAATTTTTGTCACCTTATACTGATCCTGATTTTCATCAACACCTAAAACATACCGAGGTCGGGTTTGTTTATAAAATATTGTACAAGAAACGATAAAATCAAAACAAAAATCGCAAGTAAGGAATATCTTACCTGTGATTTCGAAAAAAAATTCTTAACATTACTAGCGGTCTTGCCGGTTTTTTTATTCGGGTGTAAATTTTTTTTCATAACTTTCCCCCGTAGACATTTTGTTTTTGTTCCCATGTCTGTTAAATAATTTTTACATAAAATATATATTTTTTAAAAAATGAGCAAAATATATATGTTTACTATTCTGATTCTTCGATGTATAATATAGTATAATATTACAGAATAACAGAGTCAAGCATCAAAAAAATGTTTTATTTTTAGAAAATTTAAGGGACGGAGTTAAAATTGATGACACAAATAAATAATCGTTCGGATTATGTGATAATAGCATCTCTTTTGGAAAGTGAAAAAATCAATGTATCCATTGCTTTTAAAGGCGAAAATACGCTTGATAACCTTTATCTGTTAAATGAATTTCCTTACGATAAAAACGATCTTTATACTTTCAAAAAATTATTTTCCGCTTTTTCTTCACAACACCGTCCGAAACAATTTTCTGATTTTTTTGTATCCAACGATAAATTTTATGCCATCTTTAGATACACCGAAGCAACCAACATAAACCAACGATACAAAAAAGAGCTTAGTATGGCTCCGTTTGAAGAAAGATGTCAGATTCTTGAAAATATACTTATAAAGATTGACGCTATAAACAAGTTTTTCCCTGAACTTGCGGGATGTATATCCGAAAGAAAAAACATAAAGGTGGACGACAACAGAAACATCCACATAAATTATAATTTACAAAATATCTTAAAATATAGGGACGCAAGGTTAGAAATTATATTTAAAAACATTCACGACATCATTTTTACAATGTTACAACCCGAATGTGAAGCGGGATTCAACAAGCAACTTCATATTGTTCTTGATAAATGCGGCAACGGGGTGTATACATCTATACCGGAGCTTATAATAGAGCTGAAAAAAGCAGAAAAAATATCTAAGACGAGTTCGTGGTTATCATACCTTAAATATCGTTTAAGCCTAAAAAAACCACTGATTAATAAAATAACTCAAGGGGCTATAATGGCGTCGATATTAGTTGGGGTACTGTACATCGGTTACTCCAAAATAACAGAGGGGCAACGCAACGGGTCTTTAACAACAGCAGTGTCTATAGGCGATATCACTTACAACGCAAATAAAAACGACGAATCCGGCAAAGGGGTTTCCACCGAAAACGAAGACAACCAAACAAGCGGGGCGAATTCTTCTAACATAACGCTTTCCGAAGGACTTGATATGGAATATGAAGATTATATAGTTCAGTATGGCGAAACGGTCTCTTCGATTTGCGAATCATATTACAAAGATTCAAAATATATAACCGCTATAGCATCATTTAATGGAATAACAACAACTACAAAATTAACAGCGGGAACCATATTGAAACTCCCTAACCGCACAGCGATCGCACTTTACATTTCAAAATAAAAACAAAATGACACTTCTTTCAAAAATCGAAAGCGGTGTCATTTTGCAAAACTTTATTTAAAAAATTAAGATTCAATCTTACATCTTTTCAAAGCGTGAGTATATTTGATAGATTATCAAGCTTTGCCTTCAATCAGCACTCAGAGGCTGTCTCCTTAAAAAAAGGGTTAAAAGGTATCCAATGTCCGTTCTCGTCGTAATTGCCGGGAGGAAGTGGAGGGGGTATCGGAGGCTCGGGGGATGCGGGAGTTGTGAGAGGTGTGGGAATGTTTTTTGGCTTTCTAACTAACGGCGGGCGCTCCGGCTCCTCGCTTTTCAACCGATTTTACAGCATTTTACCTCCTATTGCTGTACCCGTTGCAGCAACAGCTAATACCGCAATCCCAAGAGCTTTCTTCATTTTGGGGCTTAATTCAGGTAATTGCATGCCTCCGGCAACTTGATCTAAATTTTTTTCTGAAAGTTTATTGTTGGCAATCGAATCGCTAAGCTGATTCATTTCGGTGGTATTTAACTCAATGCTTTCTTTATTTCTTTTGTTATTTCTCCCATTTTAACTCCCTCTTTTCCTAATTCATTTAAATAAATTTTATGAGTTTCAGAAACTATGTTGATAAACCCGGATTTTATGAACACGTGTCTTACACAAACATTTTGTAGTCACAAATGTTTTTTGTTTTTTCGCTCAAAAATATTACTTATTGATTAATTTGTTGTTTCAGCGCCTATTGATCTTCCTATACTATAACCTACCATCAACCCACTACCAATCGAAACTCCTATAATACCCAAAACAAGCGCACCTGCCGCCACCTTTACCGAGGTCTCACAGTCATAAGAGGGATTCGAATAACGGGCGTAACTTGTAAATCCACCCGAAACATTTTCAAGAGCATCATCGCTTAATTTTACACATTCTAATTTATCAACAACAAAGGACGCCTTTCCCAAATCCAAATTTTTCTGAATTTCAGCGATATTGTCAAAACTGCCCCCGTGAACTTTTGATAAATCTTCAATTTTTAGTTCTCCTTTTTTTTCCATAGCTTCAACTAAAATTTTAGCAAACTCATCAAGTTCCGCTGGGGTAATAACAATTCCTTTTTCAGCTAAAGCTTTAACCACCTTTTCTCCTGTCTCGAGCTTGAGAAGTTTGTTTACAAACTCTTTGTCAGAAAACACCTCTGCAAATTTTTTTTCATTCATAAATCAAAGCACAAATCACTTATTTTATAAAATAAGTTTAATATGCTTTCTCACCACCTCTTACTAAAAATAAAAACCTATTATACATACACATTTTACATAAACACATTGTTAATGTCAATGTTTTTGTTTGTTTTGCTTTATAAAACTTAATCATAAATTTGCTTTAAAACAAAAAACATCTCATACCTTAGGGTTTTTTTTCATATAAATAACTAAGCCGGACACTTAACAAACCTTAAAACACGTCTTTTAAACATTGCGGAGGTGATAATTGTGAACGAAAACCCATCTAATAACTCTTTGGAAGAAATGCTTAACAAAGCATCGCAAAAATTAGGAACCGACCCTGAAAACCTGAAAAAAGCTGCTGAAAGCGGAAACATAAACGATTTGTTGAAAAATATCGGAGCTAAAGAAGCCCAAAAAGTAGAACAGATACTTTCAAACAAAGAAGCTGCATCAAAACTGCTTTCAAATCCAAAAGCACAACAGCTTCTCAAAAAACTGTTAGGGGAAAAATAATTTATGGACGACCTGGCCGGGAAAATAACCGATCTTCTGGGTAATCCGGAAATAATGAATAAAATAAAAGGGCTTTCCGGCCTGAAAGATTCTTCCGAATCCACCGATTCGGAAGAAAAGTCTTGTTCAGATTCCGACGAAGGTTTTGAGTTTCCGGCAGAAATGATGCAGACTGTTTTAAAGCTTATGCCGCTTTTATCTTCTATAAATAAAGAAGATAAATACACAAAATTTCTAAAAGCTTTGAAACCTCTGCTTTCTCAATCAAGGCAAAAAAAGCTTGAAAGTTCTTCTCAAATCTTGCAGATCATAAAAATTTTGCCCCTTTTAAAAAACCAGGGTCTTTTTTGAGGTGAAGTATGACAGGTAGAAGAAACACTACGGAAGAAATCAAAAAAATGCAAGAAGAAGCCATAAAACGAGTAAAGGAAATGCACGCACGTTCCAAACCAACAAATATTCCGCCAATGCAGCAAGCGCCATCACGCTCCACCCGCGAAAAAACGCCTAAAACTCAAAACACCGAAAAAACCGACACCATGGCTAAAAAAAGAAACGTTTCCGAAAAACCTCAACATCACCAAAACAAAAACCATAAGTTTACCGCAAGAAATACGCGATTTATTAAAAATTTATTTCCGCCGGCAAATCAAAACCTTACACCCGGCTCAAAAAAATTCAAGCCTGAAAATATAATGGATAAATTGCCAAATTTTTTGGATCTTATTCTCAAAGACGGAGATAAGAGCCTCTTAATAGTTCTTATTATCCTACTTATGGATGATGAAGAAAATTTTATGATTTTACTTGTTCTTTTTTACCTTCTTGTTTAAAAATCAAGTCACGGAAGAAACATAAAAATCTCCTGTGTTCATATTCTTTTTGAGCCTGTATTTAGCATATTTTTCAACTCGGTTGTCAAAAATTTTATTCATCTCACCGTTAAACTGATTTTTAGGAGAAATATACCCCACTTTCAAAACAACATCGCCGCCTTCATGACAAGCATTAACGGTGTGAGGCAAAAACCCTTCCGTGCCGCTTACAGGTTCAACAACAAACGAATTTTTACTGTCATCAAACTTATAAAAATTTGAATTAATGCGATTGGAACCGCTAAAATCAACTTCTTTTCCGAAAAGCTTTTCCCCGGCAGATTCCACGTCGCTTTTAAGCAGCACCAGTTTCTGCTCTTCGTTCCATGAATCACTCACGTTTTTGCGATTCATAGCCAATTCCCACAAAGAAGCTTTGAGCATGATTTCTTTATCCGGGGGACGGTTTTCATCAAACGGTTGAGGATCCTGCATCACAACAGGCCAGATTATATCGTCATAATTTTTTAAACTACAAGCCTCATCACCTTTATCAAAAACGCTTACGGCAATTGCAAACGCTATTAAAAAAGTGGTTAAAACCGCGCAGGCAAATATAAATCTGAACAACCCCGAAAAAATATTTGAATTTTTTTGTTCTTTCCAAAAATGATAAAAGTTGTTGGCTTTTTTTATTTCGCAGTATCTTTGAGGCTTACTTCTCCCGGGTCTTTCGAGATGCCGCTTTCCTTTTTCGTCCTTACCGCAATAAAGACGCTCGGTATCATAAACACCGGTGTAATCACATGAATAAGATTCTGATTTAAAAGGTTTTTTTCTTCTTTCGTACTTATACATAATGTTTTAAGTGTTAATTTTTTGAGCAAATTTTAATAAAAACTTCTTGCCCTAACTAACACTTGCTCCACCTCTTTATCTTATGTTTTTTTTTAGATTATCACATAAGAACAGATGGTATTTGTCAAACCATGCACGGCATTTTTTGTAATTATTTGAAAAAATAAATAACATTACCTCAAAAACTCATATAAAAAGGGTTGACGCTAATTCGTCAACCTTTTTTTATTAATCTTTATCGTTTTCAGAATCTAATTCAACCTCTGTAACTTCCGCGCTTTGCTCGATTTCTTCTTCGTCGGATTTCTCTTCTCTGGGCACACATGCTACCGCTACTATCTTGCTTCCGCTTGAAATTCGCATAACCTTAACGCCTTTTGAAGGTCTTGAACATTTTCTTATTGTATTGGCTTCAATTCTGATAATTATACCGCTGTCAGAAATAAGAATAACGTCTTGATCCTCGTTTACATTGTGAAGAGCCGCAACATCGCCGTATTTTTCGGTGTGGTAGTTTATAACTCCTTGACCGCCCCTTGACTGAACTCGGTAATCAGATGGATCTGAAAGCCTTCCGTAACCGGTTTCGGACACCGTTAAAATCAAACTTTCTTCGTTAACGATTATCATTCCTACCACTTCATCGCTTGGTTTAAGCCTGAGTGCACGAACACCTCTTGCGCTGCGTCCCACAGCTCTTACATCCATTTCGTTGAACCTTATTGCTTTACCTTTTTTGGTGGCAACTATCATTTCCTCGGAACCGTTTGTCAGACGCACCCACGCAAGTTCATCGCCCTCGTCCAAATCAAGAGCAATAAGACCACCTTTTCTTGCGGAATCAAAAGCTTTTAAATTTGTTCTTTTTATTACTCCGTTTTTAGTAACCATTATCAAATATTTGTTCTCTTCAAAAACAGGAACGCGAATCATTGAGGTTACTCTTTCTTCGGCAGAAATCGGCAAAAGATTTGCAATGTTCATACCTTTTGAAGTGCGTGAGCTTTCATGTATCTCATAGCATTTAAGCCTGTAAACTCTTCCGAAGTTCGTAAAGAACAGAACGTAATCATGGCTGTTAATGATGAAAAGTTCATTAACGGTATCTTCATCCCTGCGAGTTAGACCGGAAACGCCTCGTCCGCCTCTTCTTTGTGTTTTATAGCTGTCAAGACTCTGACGTTTAACATAGCCAAAACGAGTCATTGTTAAAACGCAGTCTTCTTTCGGGATAAGATCCTCAATGTCAACTTCACCACTAACGTTTACGATCTCGGTTCTTCTTTCGTCGCCGAATTGCTTTTTAGATTCCAAGGCTTCTTCTTTAACAATTTCGCGCAAACGATAGTCACTGGCGAGGATATCCTTGTAGTCAGCTATTTTAGCGGCAAGCGCAGCAAGTTCGTCTTCAATTTTAGTTCTTTCAAGACCCGTAAGTCTTCCAAGCGGCATTTGAACAATTGCTTGTGTTTGAATGTCATCAAGACCAAAACGTTCAGAAAGCCTTTGTTTTCCTTCTGCAATTGATTTTGAAGAGCGAAGTATTGCCACAACCTCATCAATAAAATCAAGTGCGATTTTAAGCCCTTCAAGAATGTGCGCGCGTTCCTGCGCTTTTTTGAGGTCAAAAGAGGTTCTGCGTGTTACAACTTCAATCTGGAACTTTATATATTCTTCCAAAACCTGCTTTAAATTAAGAACTTTGGGTTCTCCGTTAACTATTGCAATCATTATTATTCCAAATGTTGTTTGAAGTTGTGAATAGGAATAAAGCTGATTTAAAACTATTTGAGCAGAGGCATCTTTTTTAATGTCAATTTCTATATGCATTCCGTTTCTGTCGGAATGGTCTTCTATATGCGATATGCCTTCGATTCTTTTATCCTTGACCATGTCTGCGATATTTTCAATAAGCCTTGCCTTATTCACTTGATAAGGAAGCTCTGTAACTATAATTTTAAATCTCGAGTTTTTATCCTCGACAATCTCGGTTTTTGCTCTAACAACAACTTTGCCTCTACCTGTTGCATACGCCGCACGAATCCCGGATCTACCCATGATTATTGCTCCTGTTGGAAAATCCGGACCTTTAATATGTTCCATAAGATCGCTAAGTTCCGCTTCAGGATTGTCAACAAGGCAGCACATAGCGTCTATAACTTCGTTCATATTATGCGGGGGGATATTTGTCGCCATTCCAACCGCTATACCCGTTGAACCGTTAACCAAAAGATTCGGAAATTTTGACGGAAGAACAGTGGGCTCCTTGAGCCTATCATCATAGTTCGGTAAAAAATCCACGGTTTCTTTATCGATATCATTAAGCATTTTAACAGCAATTTTGCTCATACGGGATTCTGTATATCTGTATGCCGCCGGCGGATCACCGTCAACCGAACCGAAGTTACCGTGACCGTCAACGAGCATGTACCGCATTGAAAAATTTTGTGCCAAACGAACCAGAGCATCATAAACAGAAGCGTCACCATGCGGGTGATAGCGCCCGAGCACGGATCCAACAGTATTGGCACACTTTCTGTAAGCTTTATCGGGGCCCAAGTTATCTTCAAACATTGTATAAAGAATTCTTCTGTGAACAGGTTTAAGACCGTCGCGTACATCAGGAAGCGCCCTTGCGACTATTACCGACATAGAATAATCCAAAAAGGATTTCTTCATTTCTTTCTCTACGTCAACTTCTATTATTTTTGGCTCTATTATATTTTTTTCTTCCTGATTATCCATCCAATACCCCTTTAAAAATTAATTAACATTTCGGTTTGAAAACGTTGAAAACTTGCCAATGCGTCTAATTTTTATACCTTGGTTTCGCTCCCGCAAAAATCATCGCCTGAACATCCGCCTGAAATTCGGGTTCTACCGCACGAAGCGGAACAATAAGGCTAAGACCCTTGTTCGAAAACAACATTATCATGTCATCAAGTTCTTCGCTTTCGCACGAACCGTCCAAAGGTATTTCGCGATTCTCGCCTCTGCCCATTATTTCGATTTTATCGGGAAATATTTCAACTTCAAGTTCCTCGTCTTTGAAAACATCTCTTACCAGCTTTTTTATGCTGAAAAAAGGCACCAACCACATAAGTATCAAAGCTACCACCGGGAAAGCCGCAAGCCAAACATAATATCCACTGCCCGTAACGACTCCCAACACAATCATGATTACAAAAACCATCACCTGAATTACAGTATGTTTTTTTTGAGCTTTCTTGTTTTCTTTATAGCTCTCGCCATGTCGGATAAAACTTCTTATTTCCTCCGGTTTTAACCTATATTTTATTTTTATGCCGGTTGTTTCATCCTCATATTCCTCGGCTTCATCATCAACAACAATCTCAGCTTCCGACCCGTCCCATTTTCCGGGCTCTCGAACATCCTCGCTTTCACCGCTTGATTCGCCTGAAGTTTTTCTATCCTCTTCGTTTTCCGGCAAACTGACAACGCTTGTAGCTTTGTTACTGTCCCTAAAATCAGCAGGGGGATATGAATCTTTACCTTTCATTTTTTCTCCTTTTTAAAATTTTATATATTAATATTTATTAAATAGTTTAATAATTACTTTTCCGGAATACGCTGCTTTTTTCAAAATCGGTTAGACAAATTATACATGTTTAAAAACCAAAACGCAACAAATTGTTGCAAAATAACGTTCGAATCTTGCCCGATTGGGATTACACATCTAAGTTTTGAACATACCTTGCATTTTTTTCGATAAACTCACGCCTTGGCTCAACTTTATCTCCCATAAGTATAGTAAAAGTTTCATCCGCTGCGGCGGCGTCTTCAAGCGTAACTTTAAGCATCATGCGGGTTGCCGGGTTCATGGTTGTGTCCCAAAGCTGTTCTGCATCCATCTCGCCCAAACCTTTGTAGCGCTGAATTTCGGTTCCGCCACTGAACTCTTTTAACAGTTTATCTTTTTCGGCATCAGAATAAACGTAATAATGCTTTTTGTTTTTCGTTATTCTGTAAAGCGGCGGTTGAGCTATGTATATGTGACCTTTTTCTATAACAGGTTTCATAAATCTGAAGAAAAAAGTAAGCAAAAGGGTTCTTATGTGTGAACCGTCAACGTCGGCATCTGCCATTATTATAACCTTTCCGTATCGGAGCTTGGAGATGTCAAAATCATCACCGATACCGCAACCTAACGCTGTTATAATGGGCATAAGTTTTTCGTTTCCGTAAACTTTGTCGATGCGTGATTTTTCAACGTTCAGCATCTTTCCCCAAAGAGGAAGAATCGCTTGACATCTACGATCACGACCGCCTTTTGCCGATCCTCCCGCGGAATCTCCCTCAACGATATAAATTTCGGTTTCGTCAGGGTTTTTAGATTGGCAATCGGCAAGCTTTCCGGGCAAAGACGCCGTTTCCATCGCGGTTTTGCGACGAACCAGGTCTCTTGCTTTTTTAGCTGCGTCTCTTGCTCTGGAAGCGGACATCGCTTTTTCAACGATTGCTCTCGCGACCGCCGGGTTTTCCTCAAGCTGAGTTGTTAATTTGTCGGCAACAAGTCCATCGACAAGACCACGAATTTCCGTGTTGCCAAGCCTTGTTTTGGTTTGACCCTCGAATTGTGCGTTTCTTACCTTAACGCTGATTATTGCCGTTAATCCTTCACGCACATCTTCGCCCGAAAAGTTTTTGTCGCTTTCCTTAAGTAAATTATATTTTCTTGCATAGTCGTTTATAACTCTTGTGAATGCACGTTTAAAGCCGTCTTCGTGCGTTCCGCCGTCTGTCGTGTGAATGTTATTTGCAAAAGACAAAATAAGCTCGTTATAACTGTCATTAAACTGAAGAGCGACTTCGGCACTTGCCGTGTTGTCGGGAAGAACGCCGGAAAGGGCAATCACGTCGTCGTGAATAACTTCCAGCCCTCTTTTTTTATGTATGTACTCTACAAAACTTTTTATGCCGCCTTCATATTTAAAATCGTCTTCGTGCGGGTTTTCCGAATCACGCGTATCTCGGAGAACAATTCTAACTCCCGCGTTTAAAAAAGCCTGCTCGCGAAGTCTTGTTTGTAAAGTTTCGTAATCATAAACCGTTGACTCTTTAAAAATTTCCGGATCTGCTTTGAAAGTTATGGTTGTCCCTTTTTCGGTAGTGGTACCGATAATCTCAAGGTCACTTACAATGTTCCCGCGTTCAAACCTTTGTTTATAGATGTTTTTTCCGTCGCAAACCTCAACTTCCAGCCACTCTGAAAGAGCATTAACAACCGATGCACCTACTCCGTGCAATCCACCCGAAACTTTATATCCACTTCCGCCAAACTTTCCCCCGGCGTGAAGAACGGTAAAAACAACAGTTACCGCCGGCATTCCCGCGGTTGGATGCATACCCACGGGTATACCTCTGCCGTTATCTTTTACTCTTATTATTTCCCCCGGAAGTATGTCCACTTCAATTTTGTCGCAAAATCCGGCCAACGCTTCATCGATTCCGTTGTCTACAATTTCATACACCAAATGATGAAGACCTTTCGGCCCCGTGGTTCCTATGTACATTCCTGGTCTTTTTCTTACAGCTTCCAATCCTTCGAGTACCTGTATTTCGCTGGCTCCGTATTTGCCACCGCTTTGGCTTATTTCGTTACTTTCCAAAATATGGTTCCTCCACAAATTTTTATTTTAATTGCTGTAAATTTCTGTATCTGTATCATTTCCGGCTTCTTTTTTTATGCCTGCAAAATCGTCGTAAAATTCATCTTCTTCGCAAGACTGCTTTTTTTTCTTTCTTATCTTAAACAATTGCACCATAAACGGCGAAAAGGCATAAAAACCACAAAAAGCCAATATTATTGCAACAAGACCTAAAAGGGAATAACCTCCCCCTAAAGAAATTGACGCGGTAAAAATAATAATCGCTATCAATTCGACAATCCATAAAAGTTTAAAAGCTTCATTTCCTATTTTGACTTCTGACAAACACCCACAATGCTTACACTTATAAACGGCTTTGTTTTTAGCCAAAAAAGCTTCTATATACAAAACACTTTCATCACAATACGGACAATCCGGTAAATTTAAATTTATGATCCTTTTCACCTCTTTCATATTTTTGTTTTTTATATATTGTTTCTTTTAAGCAATGTCAACGGCAGAAACGGGCTTATATACACCAACTCTTTTTCGCCATCGTCACAAAGCACAAAAGATTTAGGCAGCTTTTCAGTTACGTTTACTATTTTACCCCTTTTTTCTGCATTTGACAAATAATTTCTGTTAACTTTAAAAACAGTAATTTTATCAAGATCAAAAACCCCCAGAATATCGCGATCGTCTATTATGGTATCGCCGCCTATGCTTAAATACATTTCAAACGTCCTTCTTGATTAAAAATCTCTGATTTGAGTAACTTTTCCGCTATCCACTTTAAAAAGTCTTCCGTTTTTAAAACGTTCACAGGCCAAAGCGTCACAGCTGGTTATGAACACTTGTCTGTTGTTTATTTTATCCATCATGTAGCTTTTTCGATAATCATCAAGCTCGCTCATAACGTCGTCCAGCAAAATCACCGGGGGTTCTCCGATTTTTTGTTCCAAAACGGTTGCTTCCGCAAGTTTTAGTGCCAAAGCGGATGACCGCTGCTGACCTTGTGAACCGAAGTGCCGAACGCGCTTATCCTCAACAAAAATTTCAAGCTCGTCTTTATGAGGACCCACCGATGTAGAACCTAGTTTCACATCAGAATTTCTTGTCTTTTCAAAACGTTTTTTAATGGTGCTTTTTATGTCTGAAACAGAATCGCTCGGAAAAACGTTTTTTGAAAAACTTGAAATATAATTTAAATCCAATGTTTCTTTCCCGTTTGAAATTTCAAAATAGATTTCAGAAGATTCTTTCTTGAGAAAATCAAGATATCGGATTCTCTCTTTTACCATTAAAGCCCCGAGCTCCGAAAGTTTGTCATCTAAAATTTCCAGAAAACTTGATGACGCTTCGTTGGAAAAAACATTTTTAAGAAGAGCGTTTCTTTGCCTTAAAGTTTGATTATATCTAACAAGAAGCGCGGTATATGTCGGTTTTAGTTGACATATTGCGGCATCTAAAAATTTTCTTCTGCCGTCGGGCCCTCCGCTTATAAGCGAAAGCTGAACCGGCGAAAAAAGCACAACCCGAAATTTCCCTATAATGTTTGTCGGATAAGGTTTGGCGACGTCATTTAAAAAAACTTTTCTTTTGCTTTCACCAAAAAACACCGATATTTCTTGTTCCCTTTTTTCAAAAAAGAATTTTCCTTCAAGCTTTGCCGAATTTCCTCCGAAACTAATAAGATCCGCGTCTTTGGTGCCTCGGAAAGATCTCGCGCCCGTGAACATCCAGACTGCTTCAATAAGGTTTGTTTTTCCTTGGGCGTTTTCGCCGTAAATAAAGTTTACCGACGGATTAAAAACCAACGTGTCGTTTTGCAGGTTTCTGTATCCGCTGATACTCAGTTCTTGTATTTTCATTTTTGTGTTATCCGATATTCGTGGTTGTTCACCGATATAACATTTCCGTTTTTTAACTTCTTTCCTCTCATCAAGCAAATTTCGCCGTCAACTTTAACGTCACCTTGCAAAACAAGTTCTTTCGCTTCTGCGCCGGTGACGGTTTCGCCGGCAAACTTTAAAAAAGAATCAAGTTTTATATAATCCGTGTCTATGCTGATTTCTTTCATGAAAATTGCCACCTTTAAAAATTATTCTGCTTTTATCCTTACAGGTAAAACCAAAAACAAGAAAGAGTTTCCGTCTTTTGGGAGGATTTTTATCGGGCTGAGCGGTCCGTTAAGATGTATTTCTATCTCGTCGCAATCGGTGTTTTTAAGAGCGTCGGTCATGTATTTGTTGTTAAAGGCGATCTCCAGCTCGTTGGTAATATCGCTTTGGGAAGAAATTTCATCGCTGGCTTTTCCTATAGCCGTTGTGCAAGAAAGGTGTATTTGATTTACCGAAAACAAACTTTTTACAGGGCTTTTAAGACGATCGGTTATAAGAAGAGATACTCTTTCTATGCTGTCAATCAAGCTTTGTGTGTTTACGACTATTTTATTTGTTGTTTTTTCCGGAACAGTGGATTTATAGTCAAGAAAATCACCCTCTAAAAGCCGAGACACAACGGAATAATCCCCCACGTAGAAAACTATATGGCGCATGCCTGCCGCTATTTTAAGGTTTTCGTCCGTGTCCGGAAGAAGCCTTAAAACTTCTCGAAGAGTTTTTCCCGGTACAACAAATTTAAGTTCAAGATCTTCTTTAATGGGTTCGCTGCGCATCGCGAGCCTATATCCGTCTACGGAAACAAGGGTTAATGTTTTGTTTTTTATTTCAAACAACGTTCCCGTGTGAACGGGTTTCGAGTCGTTTTCCGAAACCGCAAAGATAGTTTGCCTTATCATGCCCTTAAGTATACCTACGGGTAATTCGAAACAATCAGCTCCTTCGACCGTCGGAAGGCTGGGGAACTCTTTTGCGTCTATTCCGATAAGTTCAAAATGACTTTGTCCGCTAATTATTTTTACAGTTAAATTTTCTGAAATTTCCACCTCGACAAGATCTGACGGTAATTTTCTGATAATCTCGGTAAAAAGATGTGCGTTTAAAACTATTTTACCCTCTTTTTTTACAGTAGCGGATATGGAAGTGGTTATTCCAAGTTCGGTGTTGTAGCCGCAAAGCTCGATTTCGTTTCCCCGGGTACTTAGCAAAATTCCTTCCAAGGCGGCTATCGGGGATTTTTGAACCACTGCTTTTTGAACGTTTGTCAAAGATTCCACAAGTTTGGTTTTTT